>NZ_JBPNXF010000006.1:0-381584 GCF_051207495.1 Klebsiella sp. K-3
TGAAATTCTTCACCCCGGCGCCCTGGCCGTCGTGGTTCATCCAGAAGTAGTCGTTGATCCCCTGTTGCGGGCGCTGGTGGAAGTCGCGGCCGGCCCAGATATAGGCGTTAGGGTTGGATTCGAGGACGTTGGTGACGCCGACGTAGGCTTTTTTCAGGTTAACCTCGTCGCTCCAGTGGTCAAACATGACGTTGAGATCCCAGATGGCCCCCTGCGCGCTTTTGAACGCTTTGCTGATCTGGAATTCGCCGCCGTTGCTTTCGTTACCGAGACGACCGATCGCCGAGGCGCCGTTATAGGAGCCGTCGACGCCGACATATTTCTGGTCGCCGGTCTGGAAGTGGGCGCCATAGCGGGCGTAACCGCTAAATTTCAGGCCGAATGGAATCGCCATATCCGGCGAAGCCGCGGTGGTTTGCGGGTTGGTAATAACATCGACCTTTTTATTGGCGGCGGCGTCGATTTTAGCCTGGCGGTCGGCCAGCGCTTTATCGACGGCTTTCGCGACGATGGCGTCGATCTGCTCCTGGGTAAACTCCTGCGCCAGTACGGAAATTGGGCACAGCGCGGCGATAACCGCCATGGCCAATGGCAGCTTTTTAACTGTATTCATGGTTATCTCACTTTAATAATTAATATATGCAGACAATAACCGCCCCATTCTGGTTAAAATAAAAATAACCAAAATAAGCTGATTTGTTTTTTTTAGGGTACAGCTACGCCGGAGAATAAATATCTTATTCCCAGTGGCGAAAATTAACGACTAATACAGATGGCTTAATTTATTAGAAAATAGATCATAATATTTCCTGAGGTTATTGAGTTTATAATCAGGTCAGTTGGTGAAAATCCCTTTTCCGCATAAATTCATATTTCAGGTAAGACAATAATTACTGGCTAACGGCTCCGGCGACTGGTGCCACGCTTTTCGCCTTTTCGACTTCATTCTTTATTAATGAACGCTCATAGGCGCGCAGGAATGGCAGATAAATCACCGCCGACATCACCATGCAGATAACGCACATCACCACCGGGCTTAAGGTCCAGTTAGCCGCCCACGAGGCGCCAATCGGCGCGGGCGTCGTCCACGGCGTCAGCGACACCACCTGGCTCAGCCAGCCAAGGCGGGTTGCGCCGTAAGCCAGCACCGCGTTGACCATCGGCACGCAGACGAAGGGAATAAACATCATTGGGTTCATGATGATCGGCGCGCCGAACAGAATCGGTTCGTTGATATTAAAGAAGCTCGGCACGATGCCCATTTTGCCGATAGTCCGCAGATGCGTGACCCGGCTACGCAGCAGCAGGAAGGCCAGCGGCAGGGTCGAACCGACGCCGCCAATCAGCAAATAGTGATCCCAGAAGCCCTGCAGGTAGACGTGCGGCAGCGCCGCGCCGGCCGCCAGCGCCGCCTGGTTTGCCGACAGGTTGGCCATCCAGAACGGGTTCATAATCCCGGTGACGATAAGCGAGCCGTGAATACCGGCGAACCAGAAAATCTGGCACATCAGCACCGACAGCAGAATCGCCGGCAGCGAATCGGAGGCGGAGACCAGCGGTTCCAGCAGATGCATAATCGCCTGCGGCAGGATCATGCCGGTTTGCGCTTCAATGAACAGGTTGAGCGGATGCAGAGTACCGATGACCACCAGTACCGGAATGAGGATCTCAAATGAACGGGCGACGCCGGTCGGCACCTCTTTCGGCAGGCGGATGGTCACATTGTTTTGCTTAAGCCAGGCGTAAACGCGGGTGGAGTAAATGGCAGTGATCAGCGCGGTGAAAATGCCCTGGCCGGATAAATACTGAGTAGAAATTTTGCCATCGGCATAGGGCGCGGCGACCAGCAGGAAGGCCATAAACGCCAGCAGGCCTGACATGACCGGATCGAGCTGGAACTGGCGTCCGAGGCTGGCGCCGATGCCGACTGAGATAAAAAAGGTCATCACGCCCATGCTGAGGTTAAACGGCAGCATCAGCTGTTCACGGTACTGCTGGGAAAAATCCAGCCAGCCGCGGGCAAAGCCGTTAGTGGTCTCCGGCGAGAAAGGCGGAAAGATAAATACCAGCATGAAAGAGCCGATGATCATGAACGGCAATGCGGCG
Source organism: Klebsiella sp. K-3 (assembly GCF_051207495.1). NCBI lineage: Bacteria > Pseudomonadati > Pseudomonadota > Gammaproteobacteria > Enterobacterales > Enterobacteriaceae > Klebsiella > Klebsiella sp. K-3. Next base: position 2,107 of record NZ_JBPNXF010000006.1, read on the forward strand.
GTAAAGCCATCGCGGATGGCGATTACATATTTCTGTTGCCCAAGGCGTCCTGCCAGCGGAGTAATAGACTGCTCGATCACGGCAATCATCGACTGATACAGAGAACTCATTTGAACACCTCTTAGTGCGCCGCGGCGATCAGCGACAGGGCATAATTCAGAACGTTATCTCCCCGCTGCATTCCGTAATCCATCGTATCGATAGGCTGGACGGGAATATTCAGGGGAGCGGCTTTCTCGCTAAGCATTTTCAGCATGTATTTGACCTGGGGGCCAAGCAGCACCACCTGGTATTGCGGAAACTGCATATCAAATTCGGCAACGCCATAGGCGTCAATCTGCACCGGCAGGTCGCGTTCCTTTGCGGCATCCACCATTTTCCTCACCAGCAGGCTGGTGGACATCCCGGCGGAGCAACACAGCATAATCTTGTACATCGACGGCTTTCCTCATATGTAAAAAGTTATTGCGAGGATGATTTGATATCAGACGGAAACCGGTTTCCATTTATAAAAAACAGAACTGTGAGCGCGGTCAATAACTCACCGTTAGCGGCCTTACTAATTAGATTTCGCTCACAAAATAATGTCGATTTGGCGTGGTTTTTTGCCTAAATGGAAAATCGGTTTCCAAATAAAAAAGGAAACGGCTATACTGCCGCTGGTTATAATTGAAGCGATTCAGGACACAGCGTTACAGGGGCTAAGCCGCACCTGCCAGGGGAAAAAAGATGTCGACAATCAATGATGTATCACGGTTAGCCGGGGTATCGAAAGCCACGGTTTCGCGCGTGCTGAGCGGTTCGCGCGGGGTAAAAGAGGCCAGCCGCCAGGCGGTGCTTCAGGCGGCGGAAACGCTGAACTACCGGCCCAATATGATTGCCCAATCCTTACTGAGCCAGTCGACGGGCTGTATCGGCGTGATTTGCGCGCAGGACAACATCAATCAGACCACCAGCTATCTCTACGCCCTGGAAAAACAGCTCAGCCAGCATCAGAAGCATCTACTGCTGCGCTTCGCCAATAACCGCGGCGATGTATTAAGCGCGCTGGATGAACTCACCTGTGGACTGTGCGATGACGTGCTGATCATCGGCGCGCGCTTTCCGCTGCAGATCGAGCGCCCCGATGTGGTGCTGATTGATTGTCTGGAAAGCGATGGCGAGAACAGTATTCAGTTTGATCACGCCTTCGCCGCGGAAACCGCGTGTCATTATCTGATTAATCAGGGGCGGCGGCAGATTGCGCTAATCCATCCGCAGGGGAGCGGCTTTGCCGACCAGGTGCTGCTGGGCTATAAGCATGCGCTGGAGAAGAACTTCCTGCCGTTTAATCGCAACCTGGTCTTCCTGGACTGTGCCTCGTCGTCGGTGGCGGTGCAGGAGCTGATGAATAACGCCACTACCCTGAACTTTAATGCGCTGTTGGTGAGCGATGAACTGCAGGCGCAGCGGGTAGTGCCGCAGCTGCAGGCGTTTAACCGCGCGGTGCCGGAAAAGGTGATGGTCTTCAGTCTCGCGGGTTCGCTGCAGATGCCGGGTATTCCAACCATCCCGGCGATTGAGTATTCGATGGATGCGATGGCTTCGCGGATCGTCAACTGGCTGATCGGCAAAAGCCCGCAGCCCGGCGGCAGCCTGCTGCGCGGCGACTTAATTATTCCCGAGCGTTGGGGGAAATAAAAAAAACCGTCGCGGCAGGCAACGGTTTTCCTGATAATTCAGCCCGTTATTTACCCGGGCAGCGAATTTTATCAATGGCGGCCAGATAGCCTTTTTGATTATTGCGCTCTTTCGCCAGCGTCGCTTCGCGAACGTAACTCTGGTTGTCTTTCGAGGCGAGGATTTTATTGGCGAAATCGGTATCGCTGAGGGTGCTCGCCGGAGCGCATTTTTCCTTCACCGCTTTCAACACCTGCTGTTTTTGCTGCTCAAACTGCAGGCTTTGCAGTGGCGATTCGGCCCACACCGCGCTGGCGCTAAGGGCAGTAACCAGACACAACATCCAACACGCTTTCATGGCGCTTCTCCTTCACTTTTCGCTTCAGTCAACTATATGCGCAGCAGGTGAATTGCGCAAATGTTAGACATTTTTTGTTGTTTAAAATCAGACGATTGCTATTACGCCGCGCGTACCCGCCGCCGGGAATCCACCGCGATAAGAATGACCGAAGAGAGAATCAACAGCGTCCCCAGCCAGTCCGGCAGGGTAAAGGTAATACCCAACAGCAAGAGAGAGAGCAAGGCGCTGCTCAGCGGCTCGGCGCAGCTGAGGATCCCGGCTTTCGCGCCGCCAATCTGCTGGGCGCCGTTGAGATACAGGCTGAAGGTCAGCGAGGTACCGATCACCACGAGATAGAAAAACGCCAGCAGCAGACGGCCGTTCACCACAAAGTTCGCGCTTTGGCTGCCATAAAACGGCAACAGCATCGCCCCGCCAATCAGCATGCTCCAGCCGACGATCGGCAGCGTGCCGTAGCGGGCGATAAGCGTTGAGGGATAGGTGGTATAAAACGCCGCCGCGAAGGCTGAGGCGATCCCCCAGAACAGCGCCGCCGGCGAGATGGAGAGCGAGGTCGGGTTGCCGTGGGTGACCAGCAGGAAGGTGCCGGCAAGCGAGGTGCCAATCGCCAGCAGCACAAAGGGACTGGGCCGCGCTTTACGCGCCAGCGCGAACCAGGCGACGATAATCGTCGGCGACAAAAACTGTAGCACCGTGGCGGTGGCGGCGTTCGACTTCTCGATGGTCATCAGGAAGGTGTACTGCACGGTTAACGCGCCGACCAGCGAGAAAAACAGCAGGCTAAGGGCATCTTTGCGGTTTTGCATGACGCGGAAAATTTTGTCGCCGTGAACGAAGGCGAGCATCAGCAAAATCAGCCCGGCGAACAGCAGGCGGATCATGGTCAGATAAGGCGATGACATCTGACTTTGCTGCATAATGTACTGCGCGCAGACCCCGGAACTGCCCCACAGGACGGCGGCGATCAATACGTTCAACATCCCTCTTTTGCTGGAACCCATTTTTCCCTCGCGTGAAATAGCGCAAAGCAGGAATCATAGCACGGCGGCGACGCGGCGCGTGTTTTACTGCCGACGCCACTCGCCCGGCGTCATGCCGTAGTGTTTTTTAAAGGTTTTCGCAAACGAAGCCTGTGATTGAAAACCGCAGCGTTCGGCAATCACTTCCAGCCGCGTCTGGCGATCGAGATGCAGCAGGCGAGCGGCCATCGCCATCCGCAGCTGCGACAGCCACGCCTGCGGCGTCAGATGATAGACGCGGGCAAAATGGCGGGCGAAGGTGGCGCGCGATAAAAACGCCCGCGCCGCCATGCTCTCGATAGTCCACGGCTGTTCCGGCGCGGCCAGTACCGCGAGAACGGCCGGCATCAGCCGCGCATCGCTCATCAGGCGCAGCAGGCCGCCCGGCGGCTCCTGTGCGCCGAGCAGGGTACGTAACAGCAGTACCAGCAGCGTATCGCCAAGGCTGCGCACGATAGCGCTGCCGCCGGGATGTTCCGCCAGGCTTTCGCGCACCAGCACGTTAAGCAAAATATCCAGTTCCGGGCAATCTTCGCGCTCATCGGTATGTAAATGGATCAGCGCCGACTCTTCGGCGAACAGCCAGTTGACGTGCGGGCCGAAGTAAAACTCGCCGCACAGCATCTCCAGCGCATCGCTCTCTTCGGCGGTGCGGACTTCCGTCAGCGTGCCGTTAAAGCGGTGGGCGACGGGCAGTACCTGGCCCCACTCCACCAGGCTCTCCATCAGATGCGGCGAACCGTGCGGCAGCAGGATCACGTCGCCGGCGCGCATGTGGCGGGTTTGATGACCGACGGTTAGGCGCCCTTCGCCGCGCAACACAAAGTGCCACGGCACCACGCCTGCGCGCATTTGATCGTGTCCGGCCTGCCAGCGGCCGCCGAAACGGCAATGCAGATTCACTTCGCAACGCGGGGCCAGCAGCGTCAACAGATGGCTCAAACTATCCATGCGACTCCTGAGACGATAAGACAAAAAAATGAGACGAAGAGCGCCAGTCTAGCACGTCGCCGACCACTAAGATGTCTCCATTGCCACAACTACCCACCAATAACAGGAGTACACCATGAGCCGTTTAGCCGATATCCGTGAACAAGATGCCACCGGGAAAGCCGCCGATATTTTCGCCGGAATTAAAAAAGCGATGGGTAAAGTACCGAATGCCTATCTGACCATCGGCGGCCACTCGCCGGCGGCGCTGCAGCAGGCGCTGGCGCACAACGCGATGCTGCATAAAAGCAGCCTCAGCGCGCAGGAGCTGGAAGCGATTAATTTATCGGTCAGCGAAGCGACCGGCTGTGATTACTGCCTGGCCGCCCATACCCTGATGGCCAAAAAAGCGGGCTTCAGCGGCGAGCAAATCCACGCCCTGCGCCGCGGCGAGTATACGGAAGATGCGCGCCTGGACGCGCTGGTGAAATTCGCCCAAACGCTGGTGACCACCACCGGTACGCTGCCGGAAGCGGACGTCGCCGCGCTGCGTCACGCCGGTTTTAGCGACCAGCAGGTGATTGAGATCATCAGCGCCGTCAGCGCTATCCTGTTCACCAACATGGTGAACCGGGTTAACGACACGGTAGTGGACTTCCCGAAAGCCGATTAACCCGTCGTCGCGCGCCTGTTTACAGTCCCAGTTCGCTTAGCCCCGGATGATCGTCAGGGCGGCGACCCTGGGGCCAGTGGAACAGGCGCTCGCTTTCCGCGATCGGCAAATCGTTAATGCAGGCGTAGCGTGTGGACATTAGGCCGTGCTCATCAAACTGCCAGTTTTCATTGCCGTACGAACGAAACCAGTTGCCGCTGTCGTCGCACCACTCATAGGCGAAGCGTACGGCGATGCGATTCTCCTGCCACGCCCATAGCTCCTTAATCAGCCGGTATTGCAGCTCTTTACGCCATTTTCGCTGCAGAAACTCCACGATTTGCCCCCGTCCGTGGACAAATTCGCTGCGGTTGCGCCATTCGCTATCCACGGTATAAGCCAGCGCGACTTTTTGCGCATCGCGGCTGTTCCAGCCATCTTCTGCGGCGCGCACCTTCTGCACTGCACTGTCGCGGGTGAACGGCGGTAACGGGGGACGTTGTTCGCTCATCAGGACTCTCCTTTTGGGGATAATTGATGCTGCAGGCGCTGATTCTCCTGCTCCAGTTCATGAATACGCTCTTGCAGGCTCTGGCTGTATTCCGCGACCTGCTGTGCGCTGTAGCGCGGCGTAATGTGCTGCGGGCAGTTCCAGTCAAAAGCCTGCAGATGAAAACGAAACAGGCGTTCGATGCGGGCGCGATAGTTTGCCGGCGTCACTAACGCCAGCAGCTCAGGCTGCTCTTCCGCCGCCAGCACCTCGACGGTAGCGTAGATTTTCAGCCTGGCACGGCGCGGGTAATCCATCAAAAACAGGCAGGCCCGGTCGCTGCCGCGCAGGTTGCCGGTGGTGATGTACTGGCGATTACCGCCGAAATCGGCCATGGCCAGCGTGGTGTCATCCAGCAGGCGCAGAAAACCCGGCGGGCCGCCGCGATGCTGAATGTAGGGCCAGCCGCTTTGCGACACCGTCGCCAGATAAAAACTGTCGCGGGTAGCGATCATCCCTTCTTCGCTGGCGCCGAAGCGATCCGCCTGACGGCGGCTGTGCGGCGTTTGCCACAGCTGGTCGCTGCCCATTTCATGTTGCACATCCATGACATCCGGGGTGATAGCGATATCGAGAAAGGTTGCTGCCATAACGCCTCCTGAAGGTAGGGGGCTATCATGGACTGTGCTGTGAAAAATGATAATACTGCTTATCTGGTAATCATATTTCCAGATAACGGGAGAATAATGGACCGATTAAGCGCTATGGCGCTGCTGGTGAAAGTCACTGAACTGGGCAGTATGTCGGCGGCGGCGCGGGCGATGAATACGCCGTTGACTACCGTGAGCCGTAATATCGGCGAGCTGGAGAGCGCGCTGGGAGTCCGTTTATTGACGCGCACTACCCGTAAACTCACCCTCACTGATGTCGGCGTCGATTATGTCGCCGCTGCGCGGCGGATCCTCGAAGAGGTGGAAAACGCCGAACGCCGGGCAACGGGTGAATACCAGGAGCCGAAGGGCGAGCTGGTGATCTCCGCGCCGACGATGTTTGGTCGCCAGCACGTTCTGCCAATCATTAGTGAATTTATCTCCCGTTATCCGCAAATTCGCGTACGTTTGTTACTTAGCGACAGTAATGCCGATCTGGTCGGCGACCATATCGATCTGGCGGTACGGATTGGTGAACTGGCTGATAGCAGCATGGTGGCGACCCGGCTGGGCGCGATGCGTATTGTGGCCTGCGCCCATCCCGCGCTGTTGGCCAAATACGGCGAACCGCAGCGTCCGCGCGATCTGGCGGCGTTGCCGATCATCCGTATTGAATCGCCGATGCCCTATCGTGGCTGGCGCTTTCGCGCCGTTGAACGGGAAGATCAGCTGATTAATCTGCCGCCGGTGTTGGCCGTCACCACGCCGGAGAGCGCCGCCGATGCCGCCCGACTGGGCGTTGGGGTGGCCCGCTTGCTGCACTATCAGGCGTTGGATGGTCTGCGCTGTGGGGAACTGCGTCTGCTGCTGGAAAGCGTCGAGCCGGAGCCCGCGCCGGTTCATTTGTTATATATCGCGCGGGAGCTGGCTCCGCTTAAGCTGCGGAAATTTATCGATTTTGCCGCGCCGGCGCTGCGCCAGTCCTTGCTACGCATTGCCGGGGCCGCTTAATGCGCCGCGCTTTTCAGCGGCGCCTCCTTCAATAGCCAGGAAAGGACAAACGCGACGGCCATAATGCAGGCCGCCATCAGGAATGCCGCATGGATCGCCGCGCCGAAGGCGTCGAGATAATCGAGACGGATCGCCGCTGGCAGATGCTGTACCGCCACCGGATTCATGGCTGGCGGCAGCACCGCGCCCTCAGGCAGCAGTTTCTGCAGGTTATTTTGCAGCACATGGGTAAAGACCGCGCCGAACAATGCCACGCCGATGGAGCCGCCAATCGAGCGGAACAGGGTCACGCCGGAAGTGGCAACACCGTACATCTGCGCCGGCATCGCGTTCTGTACCGCCAGCACCAGTACCTGCATCACCAGCCCCAGACCCGCGCCGAGCACGCCGGTAAACAGATAAAGCTGCCACATCGGCGAATGAATGGTGATGCGGGTCAGCAGCACCATGCCGGTCACGCCGAGCAGGGTACCGATAATCGGGAAAATCCGGTATTTCCCGGTGTGGCTAATCACCCGGCCGCTGATGATGGAGGTCAGCAGCAGGCCGCCCATCAGCGGGATTAACTGTAACCCGGCCTCGGTTGGCGTCGCCTCTTTCACCACCTGCAGATAGAGCGGCAGGAAAGTGACCGAACCGAACAGCGACATGCCGATAACAAAGCCAATCAGGCTGCACAGCAGGAAGCTACGGTTGCGGAACAGCGACAGCGGAATAATCGGCTCGGCGGCAATCCGTTCTTCGTAGATAAAACCGATGATCCCCACGATGCCGAAGGCCAGAATGCACCACAGCTGCGGGTCATTCCACGCATGGACGCTGCCGCCTTCCGAGGTAAACAGGATGATGCATAACAGCGCCATGCTGAGGTAAATCGCCCCCAGCCAGTCAATCTGATGCTGGCTGCGTTTGTTGCTGCTGTGGAATACCGCGCCGATAACCAGCAGCGCGAACAGACCCAGCGGCAGGTTGATATAGAAAATCCAGCGCCACGAGGCGTGCTGTACCAGGAAACCGCCGATCAGCGGGCCGATAACCGTCGCCAGGCCGAAGACGCCGCCGAACAACCCCTGATAGCGCCCACGATTGGCGGGTGGGATAACGTCGGCGACCGCCGCCATGCTGATCACCATCAGGCCGCCGCCGCCGAGCCCCTGCAGCGCGCGCATCAGTACTAATTGCGTCATGTTTTGCGCCAGCCCGCAGAGCGCGGAACCGGCAAGAAACAGCACGATCGCCACCTGCAGCACGATTTTGCGCCCGAAAAGATCGCCGAATTTACCGTACAGCGGCACTACGATGGTCGAGCTGAGGATATAGGCGGTGACCACCCACGAAAGTTTATCCAGCCCGCCGAGCTCGCCAACGATAGTAGGCAAGGCGGTGGAGACAATGGTCTGGTCCAGCGCCGACAGCAGCATCACCAGCAGCAGGGCGCTGAACAGCAGGCGGATTGAGGGCGCCGGTTGGTTTGCGACTTCAGATGTCATTGCATCACTCGCTTGAAATTAATTAAATGCATAATTAATATTTAGGGAAATGATGAATCGGGTCAAGAGATCGCCAGCATATGCCAGCACTAAAAGCTAATGAAGCGCCGCGCCGCCCCGGTCGGCCACGCGGTAAAAAGCCGGGAACCGCTAACCGCGAGCAGTTGATAGATATCGCCCTGGCGCTGTTTGCTCGTCACGGCGCGGCCCGCGTGTCGCTAAATGCCATTGCCAAAGAGGCCGGGGTGACGCCGGCGATGCTGAATTACTATTTTACGTCGCGGGAAGCGCTGATTGAGAATTTGCTGGAAGAGCGCTTTATGCCGCTGCGTAACGATATCAGCCGCATTTTTGTCGACCATCCGCAGGATCCGGTGACGGCGTTGACGATGATGGTTGAGACGCTGGCGGACATGGCGGAGCAAAATGCCTGGTTCGCGCCGCTGTGGATGCAGGAGATCATCGGCGAGATGCCGATGCTGCGCCAGCACATGGATGCGCGCTTCGGCGAGGAGCGTTTTCAGGTGATGCTGGAGACGGTTCGCCGCTGGCAGCAGGAGGGGAAAATTAACCCGGCGCTGGCGCCGGAACTGCTGTTTACCACGGTGATTAGCCTGGTGCTGGTGCCATTCTCGCGCATCCATAGCGACCCGCGTTTACAGGCGGTAACCCGGCAGACCATTGTTAGCCACGCGCTGGCGTTAATGGGCCACGGGGTCGGCGGTTAAGGTATGATTTTGTGTTAATTCAGATACCGACACTGCTTCTGCGTTATGGCTCTCCTGGCACAGGGATTTTCCCGGAGGCGGCGCGTTGCGCCTTGTCCGGGCTACCAAAGAACTGTAGGCCGGATAAGGCGTAGCCGCCATCCGGCGCAAAAGTCGCGCCTTATCCACGGTTATCGTTACAGCGTTTTCGATAAATAGTGGCGTTGCATACCCGCGTGCGGGAAATCGGGCAGCGACATCTGCAACTGATAGCCTAATTTCTGATAAAACGGCAGCGCCTGGAAGCTAAAGGTATCGACCAGCAAATGACTGCAGCCCAACGCCTGCGCCTGCTGTTCCGCTTCCTGCATAAGCTCGCGGCCCAGGCCGTTGCCGCGCATCTCTTCGCTCACCCACAAGTATTCGATACACAGCCAGTTGCCTTTGCGTTTGGCGATAAGCCCGCCACGCATCACCGCTTGCTCATCGCGGGAGTAAATGCCCAGATCGCCAAACTGCGTCGGGTCGAGGTAGCGTGAATTGTATTCACGCAGGCCTGCCAGCAATTCTTGTTGATCGTCGGGATTAATGCTTTTTGTAATTATTAGAGCCATTAAGTTTCTCCAGTTGCACAGGCTATCGTTATATTTTCCTCTCCTGACTTTCACAAAATATTCTTATTTTCTCCATTATTTTTTGTCTTAATTTTGTCGTTCAAAGTAAGCGAAATAACCTTTCCATGACTTTCGAAAGGGCGGGCTGAGAATCCCCACAATAATAATAGTGTTAAGGAACATCTACGCTCCATTTCGATATTTTCATTGAGACGAAAATGTCGCAGCGCCCCTCTTTTCCTCGCGATTTAATTCACGGGGGGACGTCTTACATCTTGAGAAAATAAAATGAAACACATCATAGCCCCCATCGCGACAGCATTATTTCTCCTGAGCGGATGCGATAATGCGCAGACAACTGCACCGCAACAACCCACGCCGGAGGTGGGAATTGTAACGCTGCAAGCCCAGCCGGTGCCGGTTGTCAGTCAACTGACTGGCCGCACGACCGCCTCGCTCAGCGCCGAAGTGCGTCCGCAGGTCGGCGGTATCATTCAGAAGCGCCTGTTTACCGAAGGCGATATGGTGAAGGCCGGGCAGGCCCTTTACCAGATCGATCCCTCCAGTTATCGCGCCGCCTGGAACGAAGCGGCGGCCGCGTTGAAGCAGGCACAGGCGCTGGTGGTCTCTGATTGCCAGAAAGCTCAGCGCTACGCGTCGTTGGTCAGAGATAACGGCGTCTCTCGCCAGGATGCCGACGACGCTGCCTCCGCCTGCGCCCAGGACAAGGCCAGTGTGGAGTCGAAAAAAGCGGCGCTTGAGAGCGCGCGCATCAACCTGAACTGGACCACCGTCACCGCGCCGATTGCCGGGCGCATCGGCATCTCCTCGGTCACGCCGGGAGCGCTGGTCTCTGCAGACCAGGATACCGCGCTGGCGACGATCCGCGGCCTCGACACCATGTATGTCGATCTGACGCGATCCAGTGTCGATCTCCTGCGTTTACGCAGGCAGAGCCTGGCCAGCAACAGCGATACCCTCAGCGTGACGTTAACCCTTGAAGATGGCAGTACCTATCCCGAAAAAGGGCATTTGGCGCTCACCGAAGTCGCCGTCGATGAATCCACTGGCTCGGTGACCCTGCGCGCCATCTTCCCCAACCCGCAGCACGTCCTGCTGCCGGGAATGTTTGTCCGCGCGCGTATCGATGAAGGCATCATGAACGACGCGATCCTCGCGCCGCAGCAGGGTATCACCCGCGATGCCAAAGGCGACGCCACGGCGCTGGTTGTCGATGCCGACAACAACGTTGAGCAGCGTACCGTGCAAACCGGAGATACCTACGGCGATAAATGGCTGGTGCTGAGCGGTCTGAAAGCGGGCGACAAGCTGATTGTCGAAGGCACCGGTAAAGTGTCCCCCGGACAAGCGGTGAAGGCCGTTGCCGTCAAAAATAACGGAGGCAATGCCTGATGTTCTCCCGTTTCTTCGTGCGTCGCCCGGTCTTTGCCTGGGTGATCGCTATCCTTATCATGCTTGCCGGGGCGCTGGCGATCCGCACGCTGCCGGTGGGACAATATCCGGACGTCGCCCCGCCGGCAGTAAAAATATCCGCGACCTATACTGGAGCTTCCGCAGAAACCCTGGAAAACAGCGTCACCCAGGTTATCGAGCAGCAGCTCACCGGGCTGGATAACTTACTTTATTTCACCTCCACCAGCAGTTCGGATGGTACGGTAAGTATTACCGTCACCTTTGAGCAGGGAACCGATCCGGATACCGCTCAGGTACAGGTGCAAAACAAAGTGCAGCAGGCGGAATCGCGTCTGCCGAGTGAAGTACAGCAATCTGGCGTAACGGTAGAAAAATCGCAAAGCAGTTTCCTGTTAATCCTCGCGGTGTATGACAAAACCAACCGCGCCACCAGTTCTGATATCTCCGACTGGCTGGTCAGCAATATGCAGGACCCGCTGGCGCGCGTGGAGGGCGTCGGCAGCCTGCAGGTATTCGGCGCCGAATACGCGATGCGCATCTGGATGGATCCGACCAAACTCGCCTCTTATTCGTTGATGCCTTCCGACGTACAGTCGGCGATTGAGGCGCAGAACGTGCAGGTCTCCGCGGGTAAAATCGGCGCGCTACCGTCGTCCAATGCCCAGCAATTGACCGCTACCGTGCGCGCGCAGTCGCGGCTGCAAACACCTGACCAGTTCAAAGCGATCATTGTAAAGAGCCAGTCAGACGGTTCAGTGGTGCGCCTGAGCGATGTCGCGCGGGTGGAAATGGGCAGCGAGGATTACACCGCTACCGCTAATCTGAACGGCCACCCCGCCGCCGGGATTGCGGTAATGATGGCGCCCGGCGCCAACGCGCTGGATACCGCGACGCTGGTGAAAAGCAAAATCGCTGAATTCCAGCGTCAGATGCCGCAGGGCTACGATATCGCCTACCCGAAAGACAGCACCGAGTTCATCAAAATCTCGGTCGAGGACGTCATTCAGACCCTGTTTGAGGCGATTATCCTCGTGGTCTGCGTAATGTATCTGTTCCTGCAGAACTTCCGCGCGACGCTCATTCCGGCGGTAGCGGTACCGGTCGTGTTACTTGGCACCTTTGGGGTGCTGGCGCTGTTCGGCTACTCCATTAATACCCTGACGCTGTTTGCCATGGTGCTGGCGATCGGCCTGCTGGTGGATGATGCCATTGTGGTGGTGGAAAACGTCGAACGGATTATGCGCGACGAAGCGCTGCCCGCCCGCGAAGCCACCGAAAAATCGATGGGCGAAATCTCCGGCGCGCTGGTGGCGATCGCCCTGGTGCTGTCGGCGGTATTCCTGCCAATGGCCTTTTTCGGCGGTTCGACCGGGGTAATCTATCGCCAGTTCTCGGTGACGATTATCTCGGCGATGATGCTGTCGGTGGTCGTAGCGTTAACCCTCACTCCGGCGCTGTGCGGCGCGCTGCTAAGCCACTCCAAACCTCATGACAAAGGTTTCTTCGGCGCCTTTAATCGCCTGTGGGGGCGTACGGAAGATGGCTACCAGCGTCGTGTACTCGGCGGCCTACGCCGCGGCGCGGTGATGATGGGCGCTTACGCCTTGATTTGCGGGGCGATGGCGTTGGCGATGTGGAAACTGCCGGGCAGCTTCCTGCCGGTGGAGGATCAGGGCGAAATCATGGTCCAGTACACCTTGCCTGCCGGGGCGACGGCGGTGCGTACCGCCGAGGTGCGCCGTCAGGTGACCGACTGGTTCCTCACCAAAGAGAAAGCCAATACCGAGGTTATCTTCACCGTCGACGGCTTCAGTTTCAGCGGCAGCGGTCAGAACGCCGGAATGGCCTTCGTCTCATTGAAAAACTGGTCGCAGCGCAAAGGCGACGAAAATACCGCGCAAGCCATTGCGCTGCGCGCCAACAAAGAGCTGGGCGCGATCCGCGACGCCACCCTGTTCGCCATGACGCCGCCATCGGTGGACGGCCTTGGGCAAAGTAACGGCTTCACTTTCGAGCTGATGGCCAGCGGGGGTACCGATCGCGATAGCCTGATGAAGCTGCGCAGCCAACTGCTGGCCGCAGCCAATCAGAGCGGCGAACTGCAGTCGGTTCGCGCCAACGATCTGCCACAAATGCCACAGCTGCAGGTGGATATCGATAACAATAAAGCCGTCTCGCTGGGGCTGTCGCTCAGCGACGTGACCGATACGCTCTCCAGCGCCTGGGGCGGCACGTACGTCAACGACTTTATCGATCGCGGCCGGGTGAAAAAGGTCTACATCCAGGGCGAGAGCGACGCGCGCGCCGTGCCGTCCGATCTTGGTAAATGGTTTGTCCGCGGCAGCGATAACAGCATGACGCCGTTCACCGCGTTCGCCACCACCCATTGGGAATACGGCCCGGAAAGCCTGGTACGTTACAACGGCTCGGCCGCCTTTGAGATCCAGGGGGAAAACGCCGCGGGCTTCAGCTCAGGGGCGGCAATGGACAAAATGGAAAAACTGGCCAATAGCCTGCCGGCGGGTTCCACCTGGGCATGGAGCGGTATTTCGCTACAGGAAAAACTGGCCAGCGGCCAGGCGATGAGCCTGTACGCCATTTCGATTCTGGTGGTGTTCCTGTGCCTGGCGGCGCTGTATGAAAGCTGGTCGGTGCCGTTCTCGGTGATCATGGTCATCCCGTTAGGCCTGCTTGGCGCGGCGCTGGCGGCCACGCTGCGCGGCTTAAGTAACGACGTCTATTTCCAGGTGGCGCTGTTGACGACTATTGGCCTGTCGTCGAAGAACGCCATCCTTATCGTTGAATTCGCTGAATCCGCGGTGGATGAGGGCTATTCGCTCTCGCGGGCGGCGATCCGCGCCGCGCAGACCCGTCTGCGCCCGATTGTCATGACCTCGCTGGCATTTATCGCCGGAGTACTGCCGCTGGCCATTGCTACCGGCGCCGGGGCCAACAGCCGCGTGGCGATTGGTACCGGGATTATCGGCGGCACCCTGACGGCGACGCTGCTGGCGGTGTTCTTCGTCCCGCTGTTCTTTGTGCTGGTGAAGCGTCTCTTTACCCGCCCACGTCCTTCTCAGGAGTAAGTTATGTTTCGTTTGAGTTTAATGTTTATCGCGCTCCTGACCGCGGGCTGTGTCTCTCTTGACCCGCACTACGAGCGCCCGGCCGCGCCGGTGCCGGCGACCCTTCCCGGCGCGCACGGCGAATCAACGGCGGTGGTCGGCGACTGGCAAAAAGTGGTCAATGATGCGCGGTTAAAAAAAGTGGTCAGCATCGCGCTTAATAGCAACCGCGATGTGCAAAAGGCATTGGCCGATATTGAAGCCGCTCGCGCCCAGTATGGCGAAACGCGCGCATCGTTGTTTCCCACCGTCGATGCCGAGCTGAGCCATACCCGCAGCAAAACGATCGCCAGCGGCCTAAGTTCTACCTCGCAGGCTGACGGCGCGGTCTCGAGCTTCGAACTGGACTTGTTCGGCAAGAACCAGAGCCTGTCGCGCGCGGCGCGAGAAAGCTGGCTTGCCAGCGAATTCACCGCGCAAAATACCCGACTGACGATGATTGCCGATTTGACCACCGCCTGGGTGACGCTGGCGACGGATAATAGCAATCTGGCGCTGGCGCAGCAGACGATGGATAGCGCAGAGAACTCGCGCAAAATCGTCGCTCGCCAGATGGCGGTGGGCACCGCCTCCGCCGGTGATTTAAGTTCGGCGGAAAGCGTCTATCAGCAGGCGCGAGCCAGCGTCGCCAGCTATCGTACGCTGGTGGCGCAGGATAAAAACGCCATTAACCTACTGGCCGGGGAAACCGTGCCGGAGAGCCTGCTGCCCGGCACGCTGGAAAGTCTGGGCGCCAACAGCATTGCACTGGTGCCGGCGGGTGTGTCTTCATCGGTGCTGCTGCGCCGGCCGGATATTCAGGAGGCGGAACATAATCTCAAGAGCGCTAATGCCGATATCGGCGCGGCGCGAGCGAACTTTTTCCCGTCCATTTCGCTGACCGCCAGCGCCGGGGTCGGCAGCGACTCGCTATCGTCGCTGTTCAGCCACGGCATGCAGGTGTGGTCGTTTGCGCCCTCTATCAGCCTGCCGCTGTTCACCGGCGGCAGTAATCTGGCCCAGCTACGCTATGCGCAAGCGGAGAAAAAGGGGCTGATTGCCACCTACGAGAAATCCATTCAGAGCGCCTTTAAGGACGTTGCCGATGCGCTGGCGCGCCGGGAAACGCTGAGTGAACAGCTCGATGCCCAGCAGCAGTATGTTGCCGCCGAGCAGAAGTCGCTGGATATCGCGATGAAGAGTTACCAGGCCGGGGTTGGCGATTATCTGTCGGTGCTGACCGCCCAGCGGACGCTGTGGTCGGCGAAGGCGACGCTGCTGTCGCTGCAGCAGACCGACCTCAATAACCGCATTACGCTCTGGCAATCGCTGGGCGGCGGCGCCAGTTAATGTTCCTCTTCGGAGGCGTTATAGCACCTTAATCACTCCTGGCACATGCGTTAACTCCAGGTTGCGGTAATAAAATATTCCACCTTTATTACCGCAATATCTCTGGCTATACCTACAATTCTCCTATTATCCCAAGCGTATTAATCGTGATACTCTTCACATGAATGGAATAAAAAATTCCTTATACTGCGCGCAACTGAGAATAACGAGGTTTTTATGAGTATCGACCTGAGCAAACTGCTGACCGAGCGACGCAACGCCAACAGCGCCAACATTGACACCCTCTCCACCGTCGACATGCTGACGGTGATAAACCAGGAAGATCAGCAAGTGGCGCAGGCGATAACGCCTTATTTGCCGCAGATAGCGGAAGTCGTGGATAAAGTGGCGGCGGCGCTGCGGGCCGGGGGACGGCTGATTTACATCGGCGCCGGTACGTCGGGACGTTTGGGTATCCTGGACGCCAGTGAATGCCCGCCGACCTTTGGCACCCGTCCGGAGCAGGTGGTGGGGATTATCGCCGGCGGACATAAAGCGATTCTGAGCGCCGTGGAAAACGTGGAAGACAATAAAGCGCAAGGGGCGATGGATCTGCAGAACCTTAACTTCAGCAACCGCGATGTGCTGGTGGGGCTGGCGGCCAGCGGGCGTACGCCGTACGTCATTGGCGCGATGGAATACGCCCATAGCCAGAATGCGTTTGTCGCTATCGTCAGCTGTAACCCGCACGGTGAAATGGCGCAGCTGGCGGACGTGGCGATTACCCCGGTGGTCGGCCCGGAAGTGGTTACCGGATCGACCCGCCTGAAAGCCGGCACCGCGCAGAAACTGGTGCTGAATATGATCTCCACCGGGGCGATGATCCGCATCGGTAAGGTCTACAGCAACCTGATGGTGGATGTCGAAGCGACCAATGCCAAGCTGATTGAGCGCCAGGTGTCTATCGTGATGGAAGCGACCGACTGCGATCGCGCCACCGCGCAGAATGCGCTGGATGCCTGTGGCCGCCACTGTAAGACGGCGATTGTGATGGTGTTGGCTGACTTAAGCGCCGCAGAAGCGCAGTCGCTGCTGGCGAAAAACAACGGTTATATCCGCAAGGCGCTAAGCAACACCTGAGCGCCGACAGACAGGTAACAGGCAATGGCAAAAATAACTAAAGAGATGATAGCGCGGATCCTGGCTCACGTCGGCGGGGCCGCAAACGTGGCGCAGGCGGGTAACTGCATGACGCGCCTGCGCTTGACCCTGCGCGATGAAAGCCTGGCCGATAGCGCCGCCATTCGCCAGATTGACGGCGTGATGGGGGTTATCGTCAGCGATGAACAGTTCCAGGTGGTATTAGGGCCCGGCAAGGCGCAGACCGCCGCGGAAATGATGAACGGCCTGATGGAAGCGGCGCCGCAGGCAGCCGCCTCGCTGGCGGATGTGGCAGCGGAGAAAAAGCAGGCGCTGAAGAGCAAGCAGACCAGCGGGGTACAGAAATTTCTCGCGAAGTTCGCCACTATTTTTACGCCGCTGATCCCCGGCTTTATCGCCGTCGGGCTGTTGTTAGGCTTCGCCACACTGGCGGAACAAATCTTCGTGCTGGAGAACGCGCATCCTAACGCCAGTCTGGTGGCGCTGATTGGTTATATGAAGGTATTCAGCAAAGGGATGTTTACCTTCCTGAGTATCCTGATTGGCTATAACGCTCAGAAAGCCTTCGGCGGTTCGGGCGTGAACGGCGCGATTATCGCCTCGCTGTTCGTGCTGGGCTACAACCCGGAAGCGACCAGCGGATTCTACGCCGGAATTTCGACCTTCTTCGGTCATGGTATCGACCCGCGCGGCAATATTATCGGCGTGCTAATCGCCTCGATTCTTGGCGCGTGGGTGGAGCGTCAGGTGCGGCGGATAATGCCCGCTAACCTCGATATGATCCTTACCTCGGCGGTGACGCTGCTGATTATGGGCGCGGTGACCTTTACGGTGATTATGCCGATTGGCGGCTGGCTGTTTACCGGTATGTCGTGGCTGTTCCTGCATCTTAACGGCAATCCGTTTGGCTCGGCGGTGCTGGCAGGGCTGTTCCTGCTGGCGGTGATGTTCGGCGTGCATCAGGGGTTTGTACCGGTCTATTTTGCGCTGGTGGATGCGCAGGGCTTTAACTCGCTGTTCCCGATCCTGGCGATGGCCGGGGCCGGGCAGGTGGGCGCGGCGCTGGCGCTGTTCTGGCGCGCAAAGCGCGATTCGCTGCTGCGAACCCAGATCAAAGGGGCGATTATTCCGGGCTTCCTCGGCATTGGCGAACCGCTGATTTACGGCGTGACCCTGCCGCGTATGAAACCATTTATCACCGCCTGTATCGGCGGCGCCTGCGGCGGTTTCTTCGTGGGCCTGATCGCCTGGCTGGGGCTGCCGGTCGGCCTGAACACGGTGTTCGGACCGTCGGGGCTGGTGGCGCTGCCGCTGATGACCTCCGGAAGCGGAATTTATGCCGGGATGGCGGTGTACGCCGGCGGTCTGGTGGTTTCGTATCTATGCGGTTTTGTGCTCACCTGGCTGTTCGCCAGCAAAAACGTTGACCTGAGTTAAGCGTATTTCCCCGGCCACGGTTGGGTATTCGGTTAGTAGCCCCGGTAAGCGTAAGCGCCACCGGGGAAGGCGCTTAGACGATTTTCATCTTATTGATACCTTTTCGTGTTTAAAAATCGAGCACAAAATCGTTATAGTTTTGCTCGAAAAATAATAATGATTTTCCATGGACTGATGGGGTACTAACGATGAAATTGCGTTTACGCACGGCGGCGGCAGTGATGCTGGCAGGCCTGCTGTTAGTGGGCTGTGACCAGAAGAATGACAATGCCAAACACATAAAAGTCGGCGTGATTAACGGCGCGGAACAGGATGTGGCGGAAGTGGCGAAGAAGGTGGCGAAAGAAAAGTATGGCCTCGACGTCGAGCTGGTGGGCTTTAGCGGCTCGCTGTTGCCGAACGATGCTACCAACGCCGGGGAGCTGGATGCCAACGTCTTCCAGCATCGTCCCTATCTGGAACAAGACAACAAAGCGCACGGCTACCACCTGGTGGCCATCGGCAATACTTTCGTCTTTCCCATGGCCGGCTATTCGCGCAAGATTAAATCCGTTGCCGATATTAAAGATGGCGCGACTATCGCCATTCCCAACGACCCGACCAACCTCGGCCGCGCGCTATTGTTATTGCAAAAAGAGCAGCTGATTACCCTCAACGCGGGTACCGGCCTGCTGCCGACGGCGGTGGATATCACCAGTAACCCGCGTAATCTGAAAATTATGGAGCTGGAAGGGGCGCAACTGCCGCGGGTGCTGGACGATCCGAAGGTCGATGTCGCTATTATCAGTACCACCTACCTGCAGCAAACCGGGTTATCGCCGGTGCGCGACGGCATCTTTATTGAAGACAAAAACTCGCCGTACGTGAACATCATTGTGGCGCGTGAAGACAATAAAGATGCCGAAAACGTGAAAGAGTTTATGCAGTCGTACCAGTCGCCGGAAGTGGCGAAGGCGGCAGAAACCATCTTCAACGGCGGCGCGGTACCGGGCTGGTAATCATCTACGCTGCGCCATCAGGTGCAGCAGCGGCACCAGAGACAGCCCGTCCGGCATTTCGCCGCGGGCGATCAGCTGGTTTATCTCCTCGAAGGTAAACCAGCCGGTTTCCATCACTTCATCCTGATCTGCGTCCATGCCAACCCAGCTTAAATCGGTGGCGAGCCAGGTGATAAACAGCTGGTCGCTGCTGCCGTATGACGGGTTGTAGCGGATGATTTCCTCTGCGTGTAGCGCCTGCCAGCCGGTCTCTTCGCGCAGTTCGCGCAGCGCGGCGACGGCGGGCTCTTCCCCTTCATCGACGCCGCCAGAGGGAATGGCCCACACCACCTTATCGATCAGATAACGGTAGTGGCGAATCAGCAGCACTTTGTCGTCCTGGAGCGCCACAATCCCGACCGCCGGGCGTGGGTAGTGAATGGAATAAAAGTCGCGCCGCTCGCCGGGGGCGACATCAATACCTACCTTGCGCATGCTGAACCACGGCGTCTCGGCGATGACCTGCGGATTATGCATATCGGCGGCGGTTAGTTTCTTTTTCATCCTGCCATTCCTGTAGAAAGTCTAACCTTCAGAACAACATAGCCGGCTGTGATTGGCAACCGTCGCAGGTTGGCCCGATTCCATCGATCATTGCCCAAACGCCCATATTGCGCCAGGCTGGTACTCAGTACGATGTTCGTCAGATTACCCCACAGAGGAACGCTAACATGAACATCACTCATATCCGTAATGCTACACAGGTTATTGAATACGCAGGTAAAAAATTCCTGATCGATCCCATGCTGGCGGACAAAGGCGCCTGGCCGGGATTCCCTGGAACCGCGCGCAGCGAGCTGCGCAATCCGCTGGTGGCGCTGCCGTTTTCCCGTGAAAAAATTATCGACGTTGACGCGGTTATCGTCACCCATACCCATGACGATCATTGGGACGAGGCGGCGATCGCGGCGATCCCGAAAACTCTGCCGGTTTTCGTCCAGCATGAGGCCGACGCCGCGCTGCTGCGCAGCCAGGGATTTCAGGATATCCGCCTGCTGTCGGCAGATAGTGAATTTGCCGGCGTTAGTCTGCAGAAAACCACTTCCGGGCAACATGGCAGCGACCGTACCTACGCGGTACCGGCGATGGCTGAACGTCTGGGCGAGGCCTGCGGCGTGGTGTTCCGTCATCCGCAGGAGAAGACGCTGTGGCTGGTTGGCGATACCATCTGGCGCGATGAGATTGAAGCCGACATGCTGAAGCTGCGCCCGGATGTGGTGGTGTTGAACGCCGGCTACGCTCACGTTATCGGCTTTGGCCCGATCATCATGGGTAAAGAGGACCTGTTGAAGGCGCATTTCGCCCTGCCGGAAGCGAAAATCATGGCCATCCACCTGGAGGCGGTCAACCATTGTCTGGTGAGCCGCGAAGAGATGCGCCAGTACGTCGCGGATAATCAGATTGCCGGGGTAGTCAGTATTCCGCAGGATGGGGAAACCGTTGTTTATTAATCTGCTCAAGGGGAAGGGATGATGAAATTAACCGACGTGGCGATTGTCGCCGTAGAGGGCTTTAGCCCGTTTCATTATGCCGTCCCCTGTATGCTGTTTGGCGATACGGTCTCGGAAACCAAACGTTTTAATCTGCAGATTTGCGCCGAACAGCCGGGATTACTCAGCGCCCGCGACGGCTTTGCGTTGTACGCCAGCGGTGATTTTACCGCGATGGAACAGGCGGATATCGTGGTGGTGCCCTACTGGGGCGAGGTCAATCAGTGCCCGCCGCAGGCGTTGATCGCGAGCCTGATTCGGGCGCGGGATAACGGCGCGGAAATCGTCGGCCTGTGCCTCGGCGCATTTGTCCTTGGCTACGCCGGGCTGCTCGACGGTAAGCGGGCGGCGACCCACTGGGAGTTCGAGCAGGATTTCCAGCGCCTGTTTCCGCAGGTGCAGCTCGATATCAACGCCCTGTACGTCGATGACCAGAAGGTAATTACCTCGGCGGGTACCGCGGCGGCGCTAGATTGCTGCCTGTATATCATTCGCCAGCGTTTTGGCAGCCTCGCCGCCAACCAGATCGCCCGGCGGATGATCGTGCCGCCGCACCGCGAGGGCGGCCAGGCGCAGTTTATCGCCCAGCCGGTGCCGTGCAACACCCGCGATGCGCGGATTAACTGCTTGCTGGATTATCTGCAGCAGCATATTGCCGAACCGCATAATCTTGATTCGCTGGCCGAGGTGGTGGCGATGAGCCGCCGTACCCTGACCCGCCACTTCGCCCGGGCGACCGGGATGAGCATTGCCGACTGGTTGACCGCCGAGCGCCTGCGCCGTAGCCAGAGCCTGCTCGAAGCGGGGGATTTGCCGGTCGAGCAGGTGGCGGAAGCGGTGGGCTATCTTTCCGCCGTGACCTGGCGCCAGCAGTTTAAAGCGCGTTTTGGCGTTAGCCCGACGGAGTGGCGGCGGACTTTCCGCCGCGGCGTTTAGCCGGCGAGAGTCGAACTGTCGATCACGAAGCGATATTTCACGTCGCCCTTGACCATTCTTTCCCATGCTTCGTTGATCTGATCGGCGCGAATCAGCTCGATATCGGCGACGATGCCGTGTTCGGCGCAGAAGTCGAGCATCTCCTGGGTTTCCGGGATACCGCCGATCATCGAGCCGGCAATCGAGCGGCGGCGGAAGATCAGATTGAACACTTCCGGCGATGGATGCGGCGTAGCCGGGGCGCCAACCAGCGTCATGGTACCATCGCGTTTCAGCAGCGTGGTGAAGGCATCGAGATTGTGCGGCGCCGCCACGGTGTTGAGGATGAAATCGAAGCTTTTGACGTGGGCCGCCATTTCGTCTTCGTTGCGCGACACCACGACCTCATCCGCGCCCAACGCTCTGGCCGCGTCACGCTTGGATTCCGAGGTGGTAAAGGCCACCACGTGGGCCCCCATGGCGTGGGCCAACTTGATCCCCATATGCCCCAACCCGCCGATGCCGACGACGCCGACTTTTTTACCCGGCCCGGCGTGCCAGTGGCGCAGCGGAGAATAGGTAGTGATCCCGGCGCACAAGAGCGGCGCGACGGCGGCGAGCTGGGCTTCGGGATGATTTATCCGCAATACGTAGCGTTCATTGACCACGATCTGCTGTGAATAACCGCCAAGCGTGTGTCCCGGCGCGTCCTGGGTCGGCCCGTTATAGGTCAGCACCATATGGTCGCAGTAGTTCTCCAGTCCCTCAGCGCACTCCTCGCACTTCTTACAGCTATCCACCATACAGCCGACGCCCACCAGATCGCCAACGGCGTAACCTGAGACGGCATCGCCGACCGCCGTCACCCGGCCAACGATTTCATGCCCCGGCACGCAGGGATACAGCGTCCCGGCCCATTCCGCTCGCGCCTGATGAAGATCGGAATGGCAGACGCCGCAGTATGCAATGGCGATCTGCACATCCTGTGGGCCGGGTTCGCGGCGGGTGATAGACATCGATTCGAGCGGCTGGCTGGCGGAGTACGTACCTATAGCGTTGATCTGCATAGCATTACCTCTTGTGCAATAGCGTGATAAATCAAGCGGAAGGGAGTGAACGTTTTTTGCGCGGCAAGGGTAAGCGTAGCCTGGTTAGGGCAGGATGAGAAAAGCGCAGCTCGAAGGGTTAAAAAAGGCGCCTCACCGAGGTGAGACGCTCGTGATATCAAGGCGCGATGGGCGAAATGGCCTCATCGCGCATTTAAAAACCCTCCAGCACGATTTTGCCGACCGAGCGCCCGGTTTCCAGCTTAGCGTGGGCTTTTTGCAGGTTGGCGGCGTTGATGGTTCCGTAGTGCTCGCCAAGGGTGGTGCGCAGCGTGTTATCGTCAATCAACGCGGCGACGCGGGTCAGTAGCTGATGTTGGGCGATCATGTCATGCGTCTCAAACATTGAGCGGGTGAACATAAATTCCCAGTGCAGCGAAATGCTTTTCGCTTTCAGCGGCACCACGTCCAGGCTCTCCGGGTCATCAATCAGCGCCAGCTTACCCTGCGGGGCGAGCGCGGCGATCAGTTCGTTAAAGTGCTGATCGGTATTGGTCAGGCTGGCGACGTGGGTCACGGCATGAATGCCGATTTTCGCCAGTTCTTCACTGAGCGGTTGGCTGTGGTCAATGACGTGATGCGCCCCGGCCTCGCGTACCCACTTCTGGCTTTCCGGGCGCGATGCGGTGCCAATTACCGTCATATTGGTGAGTTTGCTGGCCAACTGGGTGAGGATAGAGCCAACGCCGCCCGCCGCGCCGACAATCAGCAGCGTATCGCCGGCGTTACCGCCTTCCTGCACGCCAAGGCGGTGGAACAGTAATTCCCAGGCGGTGATAGCGGTCAGAGGCAGCGCGGCGGCGGCGGCATTCTCCAGCGAGCGCGGCTTCAGCGCCACGATGCGTTCATCAACCAGCTGCAGTTCGCTGTTACTGCCGGGGCGGCCCAGCGCGCCGGCGTACCACACTTCATCGCCCGGCATGAATAGCGTCACCGCATCGCCAACGGCTTTCACCACGCCAACCGCATCCCAGCCCAGCACCCGCGGGGTATCGGCATTAAAACCGGCGCGCACTTTGGTGTCGACCGGGTTCACCGAAATGGCTTTGACCTCGACCAGCAGATCGTGGCCCTGCGCCTGCGGATCCGGCAGATCGATATCGCGTAAAAAGGGAATGTTGTTGCCGTCGGCGGCGGCCTGGGTAATAGCAATGGCTTTCATAGGTTCTCCGGTCTACAAAAAGGATTCATGGTGCGAATGCGTCGAGGATAGACCGGTCTAGCGTCGGGAAAAACGGCCCGGCGGCGATAACAGTTATATAAAAAAAGTGAAAATCGGCGACACCACCCATCCTGCGCCCGCCTGTCACTACAGATAAACAGTGCGATGGTCAGGTACCAGGACCATGATGGTTCAACAATATAAATTATCACAAGCATAGCGTTTCATATTTGAGAAAGTTTCCTCCTCCATGTCGCAAATATTAATATCACTCCGGAAGAATAATAAGATTGCGTTATGGCTCAAGGTTTATACCTTGACGCCCGACATCCTGCGTGCGATTTTTCTTCTATCAAATAATAAACAGAGTTTCATATTTGGAACAAAAATAAAATCATCGTGCTATTTAATTAAGAGTTTCACCGCTGAGACACAATAATAAGTCGATATTAATCGACGGTCTTTTATCGCTTATAAAAATAAAGTGAGGGATGTGCTATGCGTAAAATACTCCTTTCTCTGCTGCTGGCTGCCGCGACCAGTGGGCTGGCGCTGGCGGACGACGGCAAGCCGTTCCCGCATATCGGCTGGCGCAGCGCGGATAATCTCGCCGGGCTAGATTTCGGCGGCGCGCTGCGGGCGAACTATCGCTATGAGGACTGGAAAGGCAGTAATTACCGCAACCCGCCGCATCTGCGTTTTGATACCTTCCGTATCGACAGCAGCGGCTTCTATGATAATTATTTCTTTGATGCCGGGTTCTGGTTTCAGGATCACCGTAAATACGCCATCGACCGCGCTTACGTAGGGTATCGCTTCGACAACAATAATAATATTCAGCTGGGGATCCCCGGCAAACCATTTGGCCTTGAGCCTTATCCGCAATTTGGCTGGTCCTACGGTATTCCGTTTTATTTAGGCTTTGGCGTGAGCGCCGGGAGCGGCGTGAACTATCAATATCATGATAATAACTGGTCGCTGGATGTGGCCTATTTCCCGTGGATGGAACCGGAGAATTTGCGCTATGCGCCGGACGTTGGCGATTACGATCGGCTGAAAAACACTATCTATCCGACTCAGCATCAACAGCATAATGAAAAGCGCGACCAGGTGAACGTGCGTATTGCGCGGGATTTTCACGGCGGCGGCTGGAATAACGAGCTGGGCGGCTCGCTGGCGCTGGCGCGGTTGCACAACCGCGAGACCGACGACGACGGCACCTTCTGGGCAGCAGGCGTGCACGGCATGTTGCATAACGGGCCGTGGCAGCTGACTTCGCAGCTGATTCGCTACCAATACGATCCGAAGAACCCGGCGGGCGTCAGCGACGATACGATTCTGATGGGCGGCAACGGCCTGACGCCGGCCTACCTGATCCCGGCGAAAGCGACGACCGCGTCGCTGAACGTCGCCCGCGATGTTGATGTGAAGTGGGGCGGCGTGTCGAAGCTGCGTTTTTACAACGACTACAGCGTGCTGTGGAAAGATAAAAGCGGCTGGAGCGATTCGCAGATGAACACCCTTGGCGTACAGGTCTTTGCGCTGCCGGTGATGTTCTGGGTCGATCTCAGCTGGGCGAAGAATGTTAATCCGTGGGGCGGCGCGCTGAACGCCACCGGCTGGACCAGCACCCAGTCCGAGGGCAGCGGCAAATGGTACTTCCGCACTAACGTTAATATTGGCTATTACTTCTGAGGCGGGAATTTTCCCTGCTCGCGCTGCGCTCAGCAGGGCTACTGTTCTGCGCCCTTTGGTAGCCCGGGTAAGGCGCTAGCCGCCACCCGGGGGTTAGCTCGCGCTATCATACCGTAGGCCGGATAAGGCGCAGCCGCCATCCGGCGCAAAAGCGGCTCTTTACCCGCGGTTATTGCCCGGCGGCGCTACGCTTGCGCGGGCCTACAGATCACATGCCGGGCGTAGGGCGTAGCCCGGGTAAGGCGTCAGCCGCCACCCGGGGACTTGCTCGCGCTATCAGGCATCCTGAGCTACTTTTTAGGCTCTGTTTTCCACTGTAGCAAACCGGCGATATCCTTTTCACCTTCGGCTTCCTTTAAGCGCCGCTGTTGCTCAGCAAACTGACTATATTCCGCCTGCGCTTTTTCATCGGCCATTTTCTTACTGACTTTACCTGCGCCTTGCAAAACCTCACGGTCGTTAAATTGCAGGAACTGATCCAGCTTATCCTGCCAGTCGCGTAAAAAGACCTGCTGACGACGACGGGCCTGATCCTCGGCAAAATCCAGCCACATGTTAACTACGCGGTTAAGCTCGTTGACTTCATCCTGAGTGAGATAATTTTTTGCCACCGTCACGTCACACTTATGCACCTCTTCACCTTTATAGCTGGTCAGCCCCATATGCGGCAGACTGGTGTCAGCACGCTGATGAATGAGTTCAGCGGCGGTATGCCCGGTACAGGCAAAATGTAATTTGTTCTGGATAGTTTGAAAAAACTGCGTGGTTTCTTTTAACGACGGTTGATAGTCAGCCGCTAATGCAAAAATCTCTCGCACCCGCAAATAAACGCGGCGTTCGCTGGCGCGAATATCGCGGATACGCTCCAGCATCTCATCGAAATAGTCGGGTACTGCCGATGAACCCACAGGCGGATTCTTCAGCCGCTCATCGTCCATCACAAAACCTTTGATCAGGTATTCCTGGAGCGTCTGGGTTGCCCACTGACGGAACTGCGTGCCGCGAGAGGAGCGAACGCGATAGCCAACAGCGAGTATGGCTTCAAGGTTGTAATGGTCTATCTCTCTGGAAACCTGGCGTTTTCCTTCCTGGCGAACTATCCGGAATTTCCGGATAGTTGAATTTTGAGCAAGTTCACCTTCAGAGAAGATATTAATTAAATGCTCATTAATAGTCCGAACGTCTTTATCGTACAGTTCAGCCATTGTCGCCTGGGATAACCAGATTGTGTCTGACTCAAAGCGGCATTCAACGCGCACTTTCCCATCACCGCTGGCAAACATAATGAACTCACCTGCTGGGGACGACGTTATATTTTCCTTTGCCATATAGTCTCCGGGTCAACCTGTTCACAACGGTAGAGTATGTCAGAAGCGGCGCATAAATTTCATTAGACGAACGATTAATCTGGCGCGTTTGCGAGCGGTTATCCGGAAAGTGAAGGTATTAAGACGCGGGGATTTCCCTGCTCGCGCTGCGCTCAGCAGGGCTACGGTTCTGCGCCGTCTGGTAACCCGGGTAAGGCGTTAGCCGCCACCCGGGGATTTTTCTTGCTCGCGCTATCAGGTATGTTGCAGCGTGCCGTTGACGCTTTTCAGCGATTGTTGAATATGCCGTAATTCGGCTGTTAATTTCTCTTCTTTATCGCTGAGCGGCAGCAACACAATGCAGCCATCCATCACCTTAACCGTGACCGGCTTCCCGGTATCGAATCCCGCTTCACGCAGCCACTTGCCGGAAAGGGTAAGACTTGGTGTACTGGTATCCCGGCCATTGGGTCGATAGCTAACCAGCAGCCGACGCTCGGTTCCGCTAGCGGTGATATCTGGGGTAGAATGCAAATCAGCCATAATCAACTCCTTGATAGTTGGTGAGGTTAGACGCTCATAAGTGTTGCCGCACTTTTGGGCGCGATTACTTTAAGCTTTCATGTGGTAGGTACCGCGTGAAGATAATTTAACCATAGTGGTACCTACCATGCAAGATAAAAAGAAACCAAATTTCGATCGCAGCAAAAGCACGATGAAGAACATCCGTTTTGAAGATGAGCTTTTGGAACAGATTGAGAAAGCTGCCGGAAAGGGCAATTTCAGTAAGTGGGTGAAAGAAGCGTGCAGAACACGTTTACTTTTAGGTAAAACTCAATAAAAATTTCGTGAAGAGTTTATAATGAATCTTTTGATAAAAAATGATAGACATCGAAAATCAAGCGCGGATCATAATTCTTTATTGGCTGCAACGCAAAGTGATCGTGCAAGACTTATTTATTCAGCTGCATTTCGGCGATTACAGCAAAAGGCACAAGTTTTTTCTTTAGAAAGCAATTCATCAGTACGTTCAAGACTAACTCACTCGATTGAGGTTTCTCATATCGGTAGATATTTAGTTGGGGCCATATTCGAAAAAATAACAGAAAGCAAACATTTTCACTCAGATATAAAAGACTATTGGATTAAAAATAATTTATCCATTTCTAATATTGTTGAAACAGCTTGCTTAATGCATGATATTGGAAATCCTCCTTTCGGCCATTTTGGAGAAGCTGCAATAATTAACTGGGGGAAATCTAACGAAATTATAAAAGCTATTAAAGAGGCATTGGGTTCAGAAATATCTGAGGGGGATGTTAAGGATTTATTATGCGATATTCAAAATTTTGATGGTAATCCGCAAGGGTTTAGGGTTATTACTAGGCTACAAGGAGATGATGGTTTTTATGGATTAAATCTGACCTATACGCAGTTATCTGTGTTTCTTAAATATACATGTAGCCCAGAGGATAAGAGAAATGACAAAGCTTTCTGCAAAAAAATTGGATATTTTTGTAGCGAGAAGGAAATAATAAAATCTGCTTGGGACAATTTGGGGATGCCTGAACATTCTCGCCATCCTTTAGGATTTTTAATGGAAGCATCTGATGATATATCCTATTGTATTAGTGATATTGAGGATGGATTAGAAAAGCAAATAATAGTTTTTGAGAATTTCAAGCAATTTACAATCGATGGTTTAGAGCATCTCAAAATTGATTTTAAGAAAAATAAAACAATCTGCGATGAACTTATATATAGCTTGAGTAAAGACAACTCGTCACCGATAGGTAACTTTCTAGCTTTTAAAACACGACTATCAAACTTTCTGGTTGAAAGCGTCTCAAATCGTTTTGTTTATAACTATGAGCGCTTTGTTAATTTTGAGTATAATAATGAACTGATTGCCGAAGGTGATTTTTAATTCCAACTATTAAAAATACTAAAAGACTATACATCAAAAAATCTTTTTACCTCTGATGAAGCTGAAAGGATGGAGTTATCTGGTTTTTATATAATTAAAGGGATCTTAGATGAATATATTAAGTTATTATGTTTGACAAAAGATGATTTTTCCCTGTTAATTAACAAAGATAATAAAAATATAAGAAAGAAAGATTTAGATATACAAAGACGGCTTTTTAATAGATTACCATCAAAGCACTTAAATGCATATAAAACATCTGTAATCAATCTGCCTATAAATCATCCTGACTTTTCTGAAACCGCAGTCTCTGATAAACTAAAAAGTATTGATGAAAAAAGAGAGTGGCTTCTTCGGGTGCATCTCATTGTAGATTTTGTGTCGGGAATGACAGATCAATTTGCAATGGATATGTATCAGATGTTAAAGGGCATAAAGGTGATGTGATGAATTATCTGAGAGCTGCGCATCAATTATCTCATAGGCATCCTGTTTCATGGGTCAGACGGGTTTTATCTGAACATGTTAATGAGGGTTATATATCTAATAGTTCTTCCTTTACATTCAGCAAATATACATACTTGCCGCAGAGTTTCATAGACGAAAGAAATGTCTTTACTGTGAATAGTTGGTATTTGAATGATGAAAATTTGATGAATATAATAAATAGCTTAGGTCAAGGGGAAGAGCTTGCTTTTCATTCACAGATTTTTGATTTCGGGAAACAATATCATCTCCCTTTGATAGATTTCGGTAATGTCGATCGAGGTATTATTGATAGCAGTGTCTTGCGTGATTTGGCATCTCATTGGAATTTATCATTTAATATTTATAATAGCGGGAGATCTTACCATGCATATGGCAATAGGCTGGTCAGTAATGATGAATGGTTAAAGTTCATGGGTAGTCTGCTTCTTTTAAACAAACCTAGTGGATTCAAGCTAATTGATGAGAGATGGGTAGGCCATCGTATTATGGCTGGTTATTCGGCATTACGATGGTCGTTAAATACTTCACAATATAAGAAAATTCCAGAACTCGTAGGTTATCTAAATCCATATGGCCTGTTTATGGAATAGTTAGTCATATATATAAAAGTATTTACGGAAGAATACAGGAACCGATATTGGCGGGTATCCAACTAATATATATGGTTTTATCAGGGGGTAACCGCCATATTATACACTTCTATATACATATGGAAAAACTAGATTGCGATGAAATTGCAGATTGTTTCAATATGGTGTTCCATCGAAAATTGCTTGACTTGGCCAAGCCCAGGGTAATGTCTACGTGAATGAAGTGCTTTAAACTCACGTAGGCCTAATGTGTTATCAAAGAAACCGGGATAAGTTTGATCATGCACGATAAGCTTTTCTAAAGCTTGCTGGAATTTTCCTGATGGATTCGAGGGTGTGCCATCATCGATTGATGAAAAATGTTTAACGGACATTGCATCAAATTCATCACTATCCAAATAGCTAGCATGAATTGTCACCACGTATGCAGGGCCGCCAGATTCTGCATAATCTGAACCCGCAATATTGAAATCTCCAAAACCAATTACTGAATTGTGGACACCTTTATAACGGACATGCAAATCTGAGAAATATGAATTTGATGGATAATCAGCATTCCTTTTTTTCTTTTTAAACGGGTCATCCATCAAGACAATGTTTGATAATTGCTGTAGCACAATGTTAGGTGATCCTTCAGGAATAATATTAATTGTAAATGTTTTTAAGCGAGATACCAAATCTCGGGTGACACCACTTTCAACATATGATGCTTTTTCTCCCTTTATAAGACCATTTAATCTATCAAACTCTCGAATGTTATCTATATATTTAATACAAGGGGTGAATGATATGCCTTTGATTTTATATAGTTCATTAATGAATTGATCAGTCTTTCCTTTGAGTTCTCCTATCTCCGAATTGACAATAATAAGTGGCGTAATATTGTTTTTGTTCAATGAGTTAATCGTAGTTTCGAGCTGCTTTGTGTTTTCTCTTACGGGCTCAATAACTGGTTTAAAAAGGCTATTGGGCACAATAGCCGATAGTTCTCTTAACGCTGTAAACTCGAACTGTTTACCTCTGAGCAAAGGGAAGTACATATATCATCCTTTTCAATGTAGCTTGATAGTATTTTGGTCAGTGATCTCTGACGAGACTGATTAATACTAAAACTAATTGCTGATGATTTTAGTGATCTAGGTAACGTATTAATAAAGCTAATGTTGTTTGCTCTATGTATCTTGAGTGAGTCACGGAAGTGCTTTCTTAGAGTTTGAGAGTCTATGTTCTCGAATATTTCTAGGCAAAAAGAATATACATCCATGTTTGGGAGGTCGATTCTCACCCCAGATATTTTTTCGGCCATATGTTTATACTCTGCAATTCGCATAGAACTAATCATTAATTTCGGATTAATTTCCGAATCGATGATTGATGCAGGTTTTATTTCATCCAACTTATTTTTTTCTGTTAGTTCAATGATGCCAACAGTTTCTGGAATTATAAGCTTGATTTTTTCTATATGAGTCTTAGCCGCTACGACATATACCTTATCAAATAAATTAGTATAGGAATCTAATTGTTCTGGTAATCTTTTTAAATTATCTAGCTCTGTTTTTATCTCATAGCAAGTCGATAATCCATTTAATATTACACAATCTGCTTTGTTTGTACCAACTCTAAATTCAGAGAGCATTACCGCTTCATTTTTTTTATGTTTTTTCAAAAACACTTCGTTTACTATAATATTTTTGAAAAAATACTCTGATTTATATTCGTGAGACAGTTTTTTAAAAGCTATCTCGAATATTTCGGAAACCTTAATAGGGAAAAATTTAGGGGTTAGAGCAGTCGACGCCAATTCGTGAAGTAACGAAAAATCACCATCTGCAACGGCATTGATAGCTTGGCTTGTAAATAATTGTCCAATATTTTTATTATTCATCATTTTAACATCAATCTCATTCTGCACCTTTAGCCAAAAATCAGCATTAGTAAACGTTAAGATTAGCTTGATTTCCCTGATCCTCTCAACATTATTAGAGAATTTTAAATTTTTGATGAGTAATGATAGGTCGGCTGATATGAATTAATACTATATATATCAATGTGATATTTAGATTTTTCATTGAATGCGCAATCATCTTAGACTGACTTCTGCTCGCTTCAGTCGCACAGGAGTCACTCTGAACGTTTTTTGTTTTTAACTGTTTAGATTACTATTTTATGTAAAATTTTCAAAATGTTAAGATTTTTTTAGACAGTCAGTGGTGAATAGTCGATTGTTAGCATCGCGGGACTAGTCAGGCAGAAAAGGCCGGCGGTCGTCGGTCTGAGTGGGTTATGTCGCTGTTGATTCATCATATGCCAGAAGTCAATCGCCGATGCTGTCCTCCCTGAGCATCAGGTTGGTCTGTTCCCTATTGATGTACCGCTTCACGTAGTTCATCCCATACTTTTTCAGCATCATCGGCAGCACCAGCCCCAACATTTTCAGGCTCAGCATATGCTTGTAACCATTGTGCGATGTGAATAAATCAAGAATGTATATTCGTTCTATACATTTTTCCATGTATTCACGGAGATTTTGTCAGACTGTTACGAATGAACAATCCACTGTATTTATTGAAAAGAAGTTTTTTAGAAGTCTTCGGATGAGCTTGGAGAGAAACTTTGGCGGAAGATCACAGGAGTTGAACCTGCCCGGGACCGCTGGCGGCCCCAACTGGATTTGAAGTCCAGCCACCTCACCGGAGATGACGATCTTCCGCGCCTCGATTGCTACATGGAGGCGGGCGCATTATAGCTACTTTCAGGCATTTACCACATACCTAAACGCACTTTTTTACTGTTAAAACTGGACTTTGCAGAACAGTCTGAGACAAATCCGTTCAAAATCCATGGGTTACACTTTTTCACACTCTTTCGGGCTACCGCGATCACAGAAAACAAGAAACGTAATTTGATAACGAGATATCGCAATTCATCTTACCGCGCCAAAGGTTTAAAAAAACCGTAACCGGTACCAATCCGCGGTGCCGCTAAGGGAATAGTGCGCAAATGAAAGATCATATTCTGTCCGTCAAAGAGAAAATCGGCTACGGTATGGGTGACGCCGCCAGCCACATTATTTTTGATAACGTCATGTTATACATGATGTTTTTCTACACCGATATTTTCGGTATCCCCGCCGGATTTGTCGGCACCATGTTCCTGCTGGCGCGGGCGCTGGATGCGATTTCCGACCCGTGCATGGGCCTGCTTGCCGACCGTACCCGCAGCCGCTGGGGTAAGTTCCGCCCGTGGATACTCTTCGGCGCTATTCCGTTCGGTCTCGTCTGCGTACTGGCCTACAGTTCGCCGGATTTAAGCCACAACGGCAAGCTGATCTACGCCGCCGTGACCTACACGCTGCTGACCCTGCTCTACACCGTGGTGAATATCCCCTACTGCGCGCTCGGCGGCGTGATCACCGATAACCCGACGCAGCGCATCTCGCTGCAGTCCTGGCGCTTCGTGCTGGCGACGGCGGGGGGCATGCTCTCCACCGTGCTGATGATGCCGCTGGTCAACTTTATCGGCGGCGAAAATAAAGCGCTGGGCTTCCAGGGTGGCATTGCGGTGCTCTCGGTGGTCGCCTTCCTGATGCTGGCCTTCTGTTTTTTCACCACCAAAGAGCGTGTCGAAGCGCCGCCGAGCAGTACCTCGATGCGTGAAGACCTGCGCGATATCTGGCGCAATGACCAGTGGCGGGTGGTCGGCGTGCTCACCATCCTCAATATCCTCGCGGTCTGCGTTCGCGGTGGCGCGATGATGTACTACACCACCTGGATCATGGGCTCGGCGGCGCTGTTCACCGTCTTCCTCACCACCTACTGCGTCGGCAACCTGATTGGCTCGGCGCTGGCGAAGCCGCTGACCGATTGGAAATGCAAAGTCAGCGTCTTCTGGTGGACTAACGCCCTCCTGGCGGTGCTCAGCGTGGCGATGTTCTTCGTACCGATGGACGCCGAAATCACCATGTTTGCCTTTATCTTCGTCATTGGCGTACTGCACCAGCTGGTGACGCCAATCCAGTGGGTGATGATGTCCGACACCGTCGACTACGGCGAATGGTGCAACGGCAAACGCCTGACCGGCATCAGCTTCGCCGGCACCCTGTTTGTGCTCAAGTTGGGGCTGGCGCTGGGCGGCGCGCTGATCGGCTGGATGCTGGCCGGCGGCGGCTATGACGCCGCCGCTAAAACCCAGAACAGCGCCACCCTCACCATCATTATCGCCTTGTTCACCCTCGTTCCGGCGGTGTGCTACCTGCTGAGCGCGGTAATCGCCAAACGCTACTACACGCTAAAAACGCCGTTCCTGAAAAAAATGATGGCCGAGCTGGCCCAGGGCGCGCGTCGCAACGAACAAGAATTCACGGCAGCCCCGATCGACAAAGAATGGCAAAACTAAGAGGACGTTTTAATGAAAATCAGTGATGGAAACTGGCTCATTCAACCAGGGCTCAACCTGATCCAACCCGTACAGGTTTACGAGGTGGAGCAGCAGGGGAATGAAATGGTGGTTTATGCCGCGCCGCGCGATGTCCGCGAACGCGCCTGGCAGCTGGATACGCCATTGTTCACCCTGCGCTTTTTCTCGCCTCAGGAAGGGATAATCGGCGTGCGCATGGAGCACTTTCAGGGCGCGCTGGATAACGGTCCGCACTATCCGCTGAGCGTGCAGAAAGACGTCCATGTCGAAATAGAAAATACGGCAGAGTTCGCCGAGCTGAAAAGCGGCAGCCTCAGCGTGCGGGTGACTAAAGGCGAATTCTGGTCGCTGGATTTTCTGCGCGACGGCGTGCGTATCACCGGTAGCCAGCTGAAAAACAACGGCTACGTGCAGGATAGCAAGACCCAACGCAACTACATGTTCGAGCGCCTCGACCTCGGCGTCGGCGAAACCGTCTACGGCCTCGGCGAGCGCTTTACCGCGCTGGTGCGCAACGGCCAGACGGTAGAAACCTGGAACGAAGACGGCGGCACCAGCACTGAGCAATCCTACAAAAACATTCCGTTCTACCTGACCAACCGCGGCTACGGCGTGCTGGTGAATCACCCGCAGCGCGTCTCCTTCGAGGTGGGCTCGGAGAAAGTCTCTAAAGTCCAGTTCAGCGTTGAAGGCGAATATCTCGAGTACTTCGTGATCGACGGCCCGACGCCGAAAGCGGTGCTTAACCGCTATACGCAGTTCACCGGCCGCCCGGCGCTGCCGCCGGCATGGTCGTTCGGTCTGTGGCTGACGACCTCGTTCACTACCAACTATGACGAAGCGACGGTAAATAGCTTTATCGACGGCATGGCCGAGCGCCATCTGCCGCTGCACGTCTTCCACTTCGACTGCTTCTGGATGAAGGCCTTCCAGTGGTGCGATTTTGAATGGGATCCGCTAACTTTCCCGGACCCGGAAGGGATGATCAAGCGCCTGAAGGCGAAAGGGCTGAAGGTCTGCGTGTGGATCAACCCGTACATCGGCCAGCGCTCGCCGGTGTTCAAGGAGCTGAAAGAGAAGGGCTATCTGCTTAAGCGCCCGGACGGTTCGCTGTGGCAGTGGGATAAGTGGCAGCCGGGGCTGGCGATTTATGACTTCACCAACCCGGAAGCCTGCCAGTGGTACGCCAGCAAGTTAAAAGGTCTGGTAGCGATGGGGGTCGATTGCTTCAAGACCGACTTCGGCGAGCGTATCCCGACCGACGTGCAGTGGTTTGACGGTTCCGATCCGCAGAAAATGCACAACCACTACGCATTCATCTATAACGAGCTGGTGTGGAAGGTGCTGAAAGAGACCGTCGGCGAGCAGGAGGCGGTGCTGTTCGCCCGCTCCGCCTCGGTGGGCGCGCAGCAGTTCCCGGTGCACTGGGGCGGCGACTGCTATGCCAACTACGAATCGATGGCGGAAAGCCTGCGCGGCGGGCTGTCGATCGGCATGTCCGGCTTCGGTTTCTGGAGCCACGATATCGGCGGTTTCGAAAACACCGCGCCGGCCCACGTTTATAAACGCTGGTGCGCCTTTGGCCTGCTCTCCAGCCACAGCCGCCTGCACGGCAGTAAATCCTACCGTGTGCCGTGGGCCTACGACGATGAGTCCTGTGACGTGGTGCGTCATTTTACGCAGCTGAAATGCCGCATGATGCCGTATCTCTATCGCCAGGCGGCGCTGGCCCACGAGTTCGGCACTCCGATGCTGCGCTCGATGATGCTCGAATTCCCGGACGATCCGGCCTGCGACTATCTCGACCGTCAGTATATGCTCGGCGATTCGGTCCTGGTGGCGCCGGTGTTCTCTGAGGCGGGCGAGGTGCAGTTTTATCTGCCGGAAGGGCGCTGGACGCATCTGTGGCATAACGATGAATTGCCGGGTAGCCGCTGGCATAAGCAGCATCACGATGCGCTGAGCCTGCCGGTCTACGTTCGCGACAACACCCTGCTGGCGCTGGGCAACAACGACCAGAAACCCGATTATACCTGGCATGAAGGCACCGCCTTCCAGCTGTTCCAGCTCGACGATGGCCGCGAAGCGCTGTGCCAGGTTCCGGCGGCCGACGGTTCCGTGATTTTCACCCTGAAGGCGAAGCGCCAGGGGAACACCATCGCCGTGAGCGGCGAAGGCGAAGCCCGCGGCTGGACGCTGTGTCTGCGTAATATCCCGCGGATAGCGGGTGTGCAGGGTGGGACTCAGGCCGGCAGCGAACGGGGCGTGGTAGTGAGCGCTGAGGGTAATGCGCTGACGATTACGCTGTAAGTTAATACAACCCTCTCCGCCAGCGGCGAGGTTTTTTTTATTCCATTTATTGCACAATTCGTAACGTTCATTTCATTCTGGTGACTCATCCCACAGACCGATTTGCCCTCCGGTGGTAGCGTAATCTGCCGCTGAGAGGAGCCCGTAATGGACTTAGAAAATATCTTTCGTGACGTGAAGTTGAGTAAAACCGAAATGACCGTGCTGCGTTTTATTCAGAATGACCCGCAGCTGTGTATCCGCGAAGGGATCCGCACCGTCGCGGAGCGCTGCTACAGTAATCCTTCTTCGCTGGTGCGGCTGGCGAAGAAGCTTAAGTTCAGCGGCTGGCTGGAGCTGGTCTATTTCATCAAGTTCAATATCACCATGCCAAAGCTCGATGTCACCAACGATATCGATTATATGAGCATTCAGCCGGCAGAAGCGCTGACGCCGCTGCTGGCAGGCCTTGAGCAGCAGCGTATTTTGATCCACGGCAGCGGCTTTTCGCAGCTGATCGCCCAGTATATTTATAATAAGTTTCTCGTCACCGGCGTTAACGCCAGCCTGGCGCTGTGGCCCGATTACGAAATCCTTGAACAAAAAAACGCTGCCCGCTTTGATTCTATCTGGATCATTTCTAAATCCGGACGCAGCAGTTCGGCGTTAAATTGGGTTAAGGCGCTGGAAGGCAAGGAGATAAACCTGGTTTGCTTTACCGGCGATTATCAAAGCCCGCTGGCGCAGGCCGCGAATACGGCGTTTATTATTCATGACCCGCAGAAGTTCGACGATGATATTTACTGGAGCAACCCGTTTTTTGGCTACTGTATATTGGGCTTTGAGCGGCTGTTAAAAATGTGGTTTACCAGCGTACGTAGCAATAGGTAGCCCCGCTAAGCGTAGCGCGAGCGGGGGAAGTGCCCGGATAGCGGCTGGCGCTTTATCCGGGCTACTCAATCGAGCGTGAACTCGTTACCGCCACCCGGCGAACTGTTCATCGTCGAGATAGGCCGCAACCAGCCTCTTCGCCAGCGAATATGAACCGACCAGCGGATGAGCCATCAACGCCTGTACCGCCAGCGATTTGTCCTGCTGTAGAATTGCTGCCACCGCCAGCCGCTCATACTCCTTCACGCTGGCAATCATATTTTTCTGCGCCGTCGGCACGTTAACCGGCGTCACCGGCTTAAGACCCTCCTTGCTCAGATCGCAGCTGATTTCAATTACATCGTCGGGGCGTAAAAAATCGAGCGTGCCGTTATTCTGTATCGACACCACGATGCGTTTGGTGGTGGTGCTGTTGACCGCCTCCAGAATATCCAGCGCCACCCCGGCGTAGCCGCCGGTATCCGGCTCTTCGATAAACTGCCGCAGCGTTAACGGCTCGCGGGTATGGAATTTTTCCTGCTGCGACTCGTTCTGCATATAGCTGTTTTCGCGGCGCAGGTAGTGTTTCATCCAGATGGTAAAGGCCGCCTGCGGATCCGCTTTAACATCCACGCCGCTGAGCTCCTGACGCATATCGTGGTTGATACGTGCAATCTGCTCGCCGCGGGTCTCCGGCGCCTGTTGAATCGCCCGTAGCGCCACTTCGCGATAGTAGTAGTAATAGAGATACTCGTTGAGCAACTGGTTATCGCACAGTTTCACCAGCTCCGGCGAGAAGTACTGCATCGCCGTTTTACGGTACAAATCCGGGTTGGCGACCAGCTGCGCGGTAACATCTTCCCCGCGCACGGTGAAGTGCGTAAACCAGGAAAAGTGGTTTAAGCCGTAGCATTCCACGCTCAGGTCGTGCGGGTCGCAGCCGAGGATCTCCGGCAGTTCGCGAATCAGCTCCGACGGCGCATCGCAAATCCCGTATACCCGGCGTTTGAAACCGGATTTGATAATCGCCTCGGTGACCAGCCCGGACGGATTGGTAAAGTTAAACAGGATCGCGTCTTTGTCGGCATGTTCCTCGATCAGCCGACAGTAGCGCAGGATCGCCGGGATCGAGCGCATCGCCATGGCAAAACCGCCCGCGCCGGTGGTCTCCTGGCCCAGCGTGTTATGCTCCAGCGCAATCCGCTCGTCGCGGATGCGGCTCTCATCGCCGCCGACGCGCAGCGTGGTAATCACATAATGGGTACCCTGCAGCGCGGCAACCGGATCGCTGGTGGTAGTAAAATGAATATCCGGGCGAATGGTATTAAATACATAGCGGGCGATTTCACCAAATAGCGATAAATTATCTGCTGAGCTATCCTGAAATACCACTTCCGTTAAACCAATGCGGTGCGCGTTATAAGCCAGCGACTTCGCCAGAAATGCAGAGCGTACACCGCCCCCGCCTAATACGGTTAATTTCATACATCACTCCCAATTAATTTTCTGCTAGCCAGCTATCAACCCGGGAACGGACTTGCCCGACTTTGACGCCATAAATAACCTGAACTTCATTACGATTGCGTACTACGCCATTTGCGCCAGTGCTTTTTAATATTTCATCATCAACTAATGCCATATTATGGACGGCCACCCGCAGGCGTGTGAAACAGTTATCAACGGAGATAATATTGGCTTTACCGCCTAAGCCATTAATAATTTCATCCGTCATCGACTGCGGGCCGCTGACTTTTTTACGGTAGTCCGCCTTACTGTATAACTTGACGTTATCGTCATCCTCGCGGCCCGGCGTTTTCAGATTTAACTTCACCACCAGCGTGCGGAATATCGCGTAATAAACGATAAATTGACCAATACCGATCAGCACGTACCCCGGCCAGCGGGTTAACGACACCGGCAGCGGTAGGTTGTAGATCAGAAACTCAATCAGGCCGGAGGCGCCCCACGGCCGCACGGTGAAGATGTCGCAAATTGCCTGTGAAGCAGCGGTTAACGTCGCATGGATCACCCATAGCAGCGGCGAGACAAATAAGAAGGTGAACTCAATGGGTTCGGTGATGCCGGTCAGCATCGAGGTGATAATCGCCGGCAGTAGAATCGCCTTCGCCATCGCTTTCTTCTCCGGCTTCGCGGTGTGATAAAACGCCAGCGATGCGCCCGCCAGGCCAAAGATGGTGGTCATCCCCTGTTGCGAGAAACGTAATGCGTCGTTCATCACCGGCGTCAGATCGGGATGGCGCATATAGGCGAGGAAAATCGCCTGGGTGCCGGAGACGACCTGGCCATCGACATTCAGCGTGCCGCCGATTTGTGTAAGCTGGAAAGGCGACCACACGAAATGGTGCAAGCCGGTGGGAATAAGGAATTTTTCAAAGAAGCCGTAGACGAACACTCCCGCAACGCCGGCATTCTTCATAAACCCGGTCAGGGCGCTAATGCCGTGGGTCATAAACGGCCAAATCCAGGTAAAAGCAATGGCGTAGCAGATAATGACCGGCGTCATGGCGACCAGCGTCAGCTTCGCCCCGCCGTACATCGATAGCGCGCCGGGCAGCTCAATATTGGAGACTTTATTATGTACCCAGGCAATGGTGCAGCCAAGGATGATTCCGAGGAATACTCCCATATCGACGACCACAAAGCCTAATAACTGCGTTTGTCCGGTGCCGTAATATTCGCCGTTAATTTTTTCCGCCACCGCATGTGTATGTTCCAGCCATGAATGGTTGGCGCCGAGAAACATGATAAAACACATCACCGAGACAAGTGCGACCTCCGTTTTTTTATCTTTTGCCAGGCCGTAACTTATTCCCACGCAAAACAATAATCCAAGGTTGCCGAATAATGGCCAGAAGGTATCGCCAAGCAGTTGCCCTAATTGATGAAGGAAACTGGTTTCAGCAATAAGAGTTGGGTTAGTTAAGACGGAACTGAGAGCCAGAATTAATCCAATGACCGGCAAGAACAATACTGCGCCGATCATGGCTCTGGAGAATTTTTGC
Source organism: Klebsiella sp. K-3 (assembly GCF_051207495.1). NCBI lineage: Bacteria > Pseudomonadati > Pseudomonadota > Gammaproteobacteria > Enterobacterales > Enterobacteriaceae > Klebsiella > Klebsiella sp. K-3. The sequence continues at coordinate 42,471 of NZ_JBPNXF010000006.1, forward strand.
ATATTCTCCAGAATACGTTGACGTATTACAGACATGGTTGTTCCTTTTATTTTTGTAGGTACAGGGGAGCATTATTTTTATCAACTTCCAGTATTTTGGTTATAGCAATTCTGATATTTGAAAGGAACCTGTTGCGGGAAATAGGTACAAATAGCCGCTAATTGCGCACAGGTTTCAGGACCCGCACCCCAACCCTCTCCCTTTTAGGGAGAGGGAGCGGTCAGAGCTGAGTTTTGGGGGGAGGGGGACTTTACTGCGGCGCGGCGGGCGCGTTGCTAACCTCGCCGTTGCGCATCACCTGCGCCGCCTGCTGCTTATCCATATTGGTGGCGCTGAGCTGAGCATTAACGCTCGGTTTCAGCGGCGCATTGGCCTGCACGCTACCGTTCGCGGTTAGCTGGAAATTGCCGTCGCCGCTAATCGGCAGCGCAGGCCAGCCCCAGGCCTGCAGAATATTCAGCGGCACGCCGCGGCCGTTCAAGCTCAGATTGACCTGGCGCTGCGGCAATTGTGACACCGCGGCGGTCGCCTGCAGAATACCGCGCTCGGTAAAGGCGCTCAGCTCGCTGATGTTGACCGTAGAAGCGTTCGCGCTCAGCTTCAGCGACGGGCGGCGCACGTCGATGCGGTTGAAGGTCGCGGCGGCGGCATTGAGGGTGGCGCTGCCGTTCCACACGTCCCACTGGCCATCTTTCACCAGCTGTAATTCGCCGCCGTAACCGTCCAGCGCGGTGATCTGCCATGGGAAGGCTGGGTCGATATCGATAATCAGATTTCGGCTGGCGCTGAATTTCTTCAGCGTCAGGCTTTGCAGCCAGCCCGGCATCGGCTCCATCCACAGCTGTTTCCAGTTGGACGGTAGCGTATATTCCAGCCCGGCGAAGACGGCATCGTCGAGCACCAGCGCATTACCGGCGCGCAGCCAGTTGCCGGAGGTACGCACCATGCCGCCCTCCCAGCGGGAGCTGAACTGGCGTAGCGCAATGCCCTGCGGCGAGAATTCGGCATTAACGATGGGATCGAGGAAGTTCAGCGAACCGTAGATAAACTCGCTGGCGTTCATCGATAGCGTCCCGTCGTCGCTCTGCCAGCCGTTATGGCTCAAGGTCAGATTGCGCAAGTTGAGGTCGAGGTCGGTCACCGCCCAGCCTGGCCCCTGCAAACGAGCATCGGTCACATCCAGCCAGCCAATCTGCAGCGACGGCACCGAGGTGAGCGGCGCAAGGAACTCATTCAGCGGTTTGGCGCTCTGCAGACGAATTTCATTCAGGCGCAGGTTATCAACCAGCCAGCTACCGTCGGCGCGGCGTTTGGCGTTGCCGGTCAGCGTGCCGCGCGCGATATCGGCGCCAAGGGTGCTCAGGGTCACCTCGCCGTTATCAATCGCACCCTGGATCAGGACGTTGCTGGCTTCGACGCCGTTAAGATTCATCGAGCCCGCGCTCATCTGAATTTGCGCTTTCCTGCCCAGCACATCGCCCGCTTCCGGCTGCCACGGCATCACGCCGCCGGTCACCCGCTGGGCGCTCAGGTTCCACTCGCTGTCCGGGCTGTTAAAGGCCATATCGCGTAGCTGCAGGCGGTCGGCGGCGAATGGCATTGCCGCGGAAGCCGGAGAGAGATTCAGCGTGCCGTCGCTGAGGACGATTTCATCAGCGTGCAGCGGGTCGCTGAACTGGCGGGTACTAAAACCGACATCCACCGTTCTGGCAACCAGCGTCGGCGGCTTGCCGTCGCGGCCAAAGGTGACATTTTGCAACTGCAGATGTAGCGGAGAAGAGAAGTCATGCGCCATCTTATCGAAGGCGATTTTCCAGCCGGTGCTTTCGCTTAACCAACTGCTCGCCTGGCGCGCCCCCCAGCGGGTCTGCAGCGCAAAGTAAGCGGCGACGATAACGACCAGCAGGGCGATCAGCAGCCAGAGAACCAGCTTTCCAAGAAATTTCATGATCTTCCATCCTGATAAGTACACATCACCGTGTTATGCACGATTTATGCGCAATCCTCAAGGCGGGAATAGTGAAATGAGATGAAGTGAGGTGAAGAGATGTTACAGCCGGCGCGCTCCCTGGTCGCCGTGGCGATACCGGGGAGCGCAACTTCAATGCTTTAGTTCTTCTCAGGCGGGAAGATTAAATTCAGAACAATCGCCGTGATACCGCCAGCGGCAATACCGGAAGAGAGCAGGTTTTTCAGCCAGTCCGGCGCGAACTGCAGGATCAGCGGCTGCTGCGATACGCCGAGACCCACCGCCAGAGAGAGGGCGATAATCAGAATGGCGCGGCGATTCAGCGGCTCGCGGGAGACGATGCGCACGCCGGATGCGGCAATGGTGCCGAACATCACCAGCGTCGCGCCGCCAAGTACCGGCTCAGGAATATGCTGCACAAAGCCGCTTACCGCCGGGAACAGGCCGAGCACAATCAGCATCAGCGCCACCACAAAGCCCACATAGCGGCTGGCGACGCCAGTCAGCTGGATCACGCCGTTGTTCTGGCCGAAGCAGGAGTTCGGGAAGGTATTGAAAACTGCGGAAACAAATGAGTTCAGGCCGTTCGCCAGTACGCCGCCTTTCAGACGTTTCATATACAGCGGGCCGGAGACCGGTTGCTCAGAAACGTCGGAGGTGGCGGTGATATCGCCGATCGTTTCCAGCGAGGTAATCATAAAGACCAGCATCAGCGGCAGCAGCAGGCTCCAGTCGATGCCCAGGCCGTAATAGAGCGGCGTAGGGATAGTGATCAGGCTGCTGTTGGTAGGCGCGGTGTTAGCCGGCAGCATATCGAGGAACCACGCCGCCAGATAACCGGCAGCCATCGCGATCACCAGCGAGGCGATGCGCAGGTACGGGTTGCGCTGGCGGTTGAGGATAATAATCAGCGCCAGCACGATGCCCGCCAACAGCAGGTTTTTCGGCGCGCCGAAGGTATGGTCGGCCATCGCCGCATAGCCGCCGCCGATAGAAGTCAGGCCAACCTGAATCAGCGACAGGCCGATAATCATCACCACCACGCCGGAGACCAGCGGCGTAATAATGCGGCGCGCCAGATGCAGAACCCGCGAGAGGACCATTTCGGTGCAGCTCGCCAGCATCAGGGTGCCGAACAGCGCGGCCATCATCGTCGGCACGTCGGCGCCGCCGGTTTTCAGCGCGGTGCCGCCCATAATCAACGGGGCGACGAAGTTGAAGCTGGTGCCCTGGATGGAGAGCAGGCCGGAGCCTACAGGCCCCCAGGCTTTAATCTGGATAATGGATGCCACGCCGGAGGCGAACAGCGACATGCTGATGATGTGTTGCGTATCTTCGGCCGGAAGGCCGAGCGCCTGACAGATGAGCAGCGCCGGGGTGATGACCGCGACAAACATCGCCAGCAGGTGCTGGAATGCGGCAAACAGCGTTTGCGGAAGCGGCGGACGGTCTTCGAGGCGATAGATTAATTCGCTGGCTGGTTTATGCGCAACCGGTTGCGCATTTTCTGACTCTGCGGTCGTAACGGACATCACAAACAATCCCAAGGTGGCAAAGCGGGAATTTTATCGGACTGTAGACCAAAAGCAAACGTTTGCCACGATTTGGCGCAAAAAATATCCTCACTGAATAGATGTAACAAATTAATTAACATTTTGTATGCTTGATCGCATCAACGCTAATACAAAATATCTTTTTCTGTCATTTTTTGCGCACTTCTGCTTAAAATCGCTCTTCGACTCCTCAAGATGAGAAGTAATCGACACCGGGAATACCGTCGCGTGTGAATGAATCATGCGCCCATAAGGAGCTCTTTTTTATGTTGCATCTCGATACCTTATCGACGCTCGTTGCCGCAACCATGGTGTTGCTTTTAGGGCGAAAGCTCGTTCAGAACGTCCCATTCCTCAAAAAATATACCATTCCTGAACCCGTCGCCGGCGGCCTGCTGGTGGCGCTGGCGCTGCTGGTTTTGAAAAAAAGCATGGATATCGAAATCGATTTCGATATGAGCCTGAAGGACCCGCTGATGCTGGCGTTCTTCGCCACTATCGGCCTTAACGCTAACCTTGCCAGCCTGCGGGCGGGCGGCAAAGTGCTTGGCACTTTCCTGATTGTGGTGGTGGGCCTGCTGCTGCTGCAGAACGCTCTCGGTATCGGCATGGCGAAGCTGCTGGGGCTGGATCCGCTGATGGGTCTGCTGGCCGGTTCTATCACACTTTCCGGCGGTCACGGCACCGGGGCGGCGTGGAGTAAATTGTTCGTTGAGCGCTACGGTTTTGCGAATGCCACCGAGGTCGCCATGGCTTGCGCAACCTTCGGCCTGGTGCTCGGCGGCCTAATCGGCGGGCCGGTGGCGCGTTATCTGGTGAAGCACTCTTCCTCGCCGGACGGTACGCCGGACGACCAGCTGGCGCCGACGGCGTTTGAGAAGCCGGATATGGGCCGCATGATCACCTCGCTGGTGCTGATTGAAAGTATTGCGTTAATCGCTATCTGCCTGACCGTAGGGAAGGTGGTTGCGCAACTGCTGGCAGGCACCGTGTTTGAATTGCCGACCTTCGTCTGCGTGCTGTTTATCGGCGTGATCCTCAGCAATGGCCTGGCGCTGGCTGGGCTGTATCGCGTGTTTGACCGCGCGGTATCGGTACTGGGCAACGTCAGCCTGTCGCTGTTCCTCGCGATGGCGCTGATGAGTCTCAAGCTGTGGGAACTGGCGTCGCTGGCGCTGCCGATGATTATTATTCTGGCGGTACAGGCGGTGGCGATGGCGCTGTATGCGGTGTTTGTGACTTACCGGATGATGGGCAAGAACTATGATGCCGCCGTGCTGGCAGCCGGTCATTGCGGGTTCGGGCTTGGCGCGACGCCGACGGCGATTGCCAATATGCAGGCGATTACCGACCGTTTTGGCCCATCGCATATGGCTTTCCTGGTGGTGCCGATGGTGGGGGCGTTCTTTATCGACATCGTCAACGCGCTGGTGATTAAGCTGTACCTGCTGTTGCCGATATTTGGCTGATACAAAAATGCCGGAGTTAATCTCCGGCATTTTTTTGCCTGATGGCGCTGCGCTTATCAGGCCTACGGGCAACGCCCTGGCATCGTCATCCGGCGCGATACCGAGGTTTACTCGTCGTGCTCTTCCCACGCTAACGCGCGTTTCACCGCTTTCTTCCAGCCGCTGTAGCGGAAATTACGCTCGGTGGTTTCAATACCCGGGCGGAACTCACGTTCAATCACCGCTTTCTCCTGCAGCTCGTCGAGATTTTGCCAGAAGCCGACTGCCAGACCTGCCAGATAGGCGGCGCCTAGCGCCGTGACTTCACGCACTTCCGGGCGTTCCACGCGGGTGCCGAGAATATCGGACTGGAACTGCATCAGGAAGTTGTTGGCGACCGCGCCGCCGTCCACGCGCAGGGCGTGCAGACGGATACCGGAGTCGGCCTGCATCGCTTCCAGAACGTCACGCGTCTGATAGGCGATAGATTCCAGCGTGGCGCGGATAATATGGTTGGCGTTCACCCCGCGGGTCAGGCCGAAAATCGCGCCGCGCGCATACGGATCCCAGTACGGCGCGCCAAGACCGGTAAAGGCCGGCACCACATACACGCCGTTGGTGTCTTTCACCTTAGTGGCGAAGTATTCAGAATCGAAGGCATCGTTGATGAGTTTCATTTCATCACGCAGCCACTGAATCGACGCTCCGGCCATAAACACCGCGCCTTCCAGCGCGTAGTTCACTTCGCCGGTCGGGCCGCAGGCGATGGTGGTCAGCAGGCCGTGGGTTGAGGTCACCGCCTTTTCACCGGTGTTCATCAACATGAAGCAGCCGGTACCGTAGGTGTTTTTCGCCATCCCTTCTTTCACACACAGCTGGCCAAACAGCGCCGCCTGCTGGTCGCCGGCGATGCCGGAGATAGGAATACGGGTACCGCCTTTACCGCCGATGTTGGTCTGGCCGTACACTTCAGAAGACTTACGTACTTCCGGTAGCATGGCGCGCGGGATATCCAGCGCGTCGAGCATTTTGTCGTCCCAGTCCAGTTCATGGATGTTGAACAACATGGTACGCGAGGCGTTGGTGTAGTCGGTGACGTGCACGCGCCCCTGGGTCATTTTCCAGATAAGCCAGGTATCAACGGTACCGAACAGCAGTTCGCCGCGCTTGGCGCGCTCGCGGGCGCCTTCGACATGGTCAAGGATCCACTTCACTTTGGTACCGGAGAAGTACGGGTCCACCACCAGGCCGGTGGCTTTGCGGATGTACTCTTCCATGCCGTCGCGCTTGAGCTGCTCGCAAATATCCGCGGTGCGGCGGCACTGCCAGACGATAGCGTTGTAAATAGGCTTGCCGGTCTCACGCTCCCATACGATGGCGGTTTCACGCTGGTTGGTGATGCCGATGGCGGCAATTTCGTCGGAGTTGATATCGGCTTTTGCCAACACTTCGACCAGCGTAGAGCTCTGCGAGGCCCAAATCTCCATCGGGTCGTGCTCAACCCAGCCTGGCTTCGGATAAATTTGTTCGAATTCACGCTGTGACACGCTGACGATATTGGCGTCGTGATCCATCACGACGGCGCGGGAGCTGGTAGTGCCCTGGTCGAGCGCAACGATATATTTTTTCTCGGTCATAATTGGTGTCCCGTAGTCAGATTACAGCGAAGCTTTTTGTTGCGACGCGGAAGAAGCGGATTCTTTTTCTTCCTCGACGCAGGTGTCGCAAGGCAGATGGCGGCCAATGAATTTGCGGTAGCTGAATGCGCCCAGCGCCGCGCCGACCACCGGTGCGCACAGCGGCACCAGGAAATAAGGAATATCTTTGCCGCCGGTGAAGGCGACGTTGCCCCAGCCTGCCAGCCAGGCGAAGGCTTTCGGTCCGATATCACGCGCCGGGTTCATCGCGAAGCCGGTCAGCGGGCCCATGGAGGCGCCGATAACGGCAATCAGCAGGCCAATCAGCAGCGGCGCCAGCGGGCCGCGCGGCACGCCGTTGCCGTCGTCGGTCAGCGCTAAAATCACGCCCATCAGGATAGCGGTAATCACCATTTCTACCGCGAAGGCCTGCACAAAATTGATATGCGGGTTAGGGTAGGTCGAGAAGATACCGGCGAGCTCAAGGCTTTCCACGCTGCCGCGTACCATATTGTGGGTGTGTTCGAAATCGAAGAAAAGATTGTAATAAAGCCCGTAAACTAATGCCGCAGCGCAAAAGGCGCCAGCGAATTGCGAAATAATAAAAGGAACAACTTTGCGCCCATCAAAGCAGGCGAATAACCATAAGGCGATGGTGACCGCCGGATTAAGGTGCGCACCGGATACGCCCGCGGTCAGGTAGATAGCCATAGCCACCCCCAGACCCCAGATGATGCTGATTTCCCACTGACCGAAGCTGGCTCCTGCGACTTTGAGCGCAGCTACGCACCCAACGCCGAAAAAGATCAACAACCCGGTACCGAGAAACTCTGCGATGCACTGGCCTTTTAATGTTGATGTCTGGCTCATAATCGGATCCTGAAGCGAAGTGATTATTGTAAGTATGTTGGTCGTGGACGACCACGGTGCCTTGTAGGCATAGTGTTAATTTATCGTTAACGAGCATAAACGAGAAATATCGAAATTTAAATTTGTGTCCCTCGTCAAGAAAATGAGCGTTTTCGCGCCATAAACGCGTGTTGCGGCACATTTACCCACCTTTTTCTGCGTATTTTGTTATCTCATTGATTAACAATCGCCAGAGAAGTTCGGGGCAATTGCCGCGAACGCACCAGGTAAAGACTGAAAAGTGTTGCAAACCGCAATCTGCGCGGGTTGTCGCTGGACAGGTGAGGCGGGGATTCATACAATCGACGACAACACCGCTATTGTGCGCTAATTCGTTAAGGCGGGACCGCGTATACGAAACACGAGTTTCTATCAACGCCTTGCAAGATCAGGAGAGGTATGACGATGTCATTAGAAGTGTTTGAGAAATTAGAATCTAAAGTTCAGCAGGCGATTGATACCATCACTCTGTTGCAGATGGAAATCGAAGAGCTGAAAGAAAAGAACACCACGCTGGCGCAGGAAGTGCAGAGCGCGCAGCACGGTCGTGAAGAGCTGGAGCGTGAAAATAGCCAGCTGAGAGAACAACAGCAGGGCTGGCAGGATCGTCTGCAGGCGCTGCTGGGCCGCATGGAAGAAGTCTAATCGCTTCTCGCCCCTTCCCGTCCGGGAGGGGGTTTTCTTTATCCTCCGCTTTATATCTCCAGGTTATAGCCAATCTTTTTTTATTCTTTAATCATTGATCCGCTTTCTGGCACGCTTAGTTCATCACAACACGACATAAAGAGAGCGGTGCGATGAATAAGTGGGGCGTAGGGTTAACTCTGTTGCTGGCATCCGCCAGCGTGCTGGCAAAAGATTATCAGCTGTTAAACGTATCGTACGATCCGACGCGCGAGCTGTACGAACAGTATAATAAAGCGTTTAGCGCGCACTGGAAGCAGGAAACCGGCGATAACGTGGTGATTCGTCAGTCGCACGGCGGCTCCGGCAAACAGGCGACGTCAGTTATCAACGGGATTGAAGCGGATGTCGTCACCCTGGCGCTGGCCTACGACGTAGACGCCATTGCTGAACGTGGCCGTATCGATAAAAACTGGCTGAAGCGCCTGCCGGATAACTCCGCGCCGTATACCTCAACCATCGTGTTCCTCGTCCGTAAGGGCAACCCAAAACAGATCCATGACTGGAACGACCTGATTAAACCTGGCGTGTCGGTCATCACCCCGAACCCGAAAAGCTCCGGCGGCGCCCGCTGGAACTACCTGGCGGCATGGGGCTACGCCCTGCATCAGAATCACGGCGATCAAGCTAAAGCGCAGGAGTTCGTGAAGGCGCTGTATAAAAACGTGGAAGTGCTGGATTCCGGCGCGCGCGGTTCCACCAACACCTTCGTCGAACGCGGGATCGGCGATGTGCTGATTGCCTGGGAGAACGAAGCGCTGCTGGCGACGAAAGAGCTGGGCAAGGACAAGTTTGAAATCGTGACGCCGAGCGAGTCTATTCTGGCCGAGCCGACGGTTTCCGTCGTCGATAAAGTGGTGGATAAGAAAGGCACTCGTCAGGTGGCGGAAGCGTACCTGAAGTATCTCTACTCGCCGGAAGGCCAGGAGATTGCGGCGAAGAACTTCTATCGTCCGCGCGATCCTGATGTGGCGAAGAAATATGCCAACGAGTTCCCGAAATTGAAGCTGTTTACCATCGATCAGGAGTTCGGCGGCTGGACGAAAGCGCAGAAAGAGCACTTCTCTAACGGCGGCACCTTCGACCAGATTAGCCAGCGTTAATCCTCTTGGCCCTGCTTGCGCTACGCTTAGCAGGGCTACAGTTCTGCGCCATTTGGTATCCCGGGTAAGGCGACAGCCGCCACCCGGGGTAACTCCCCGCCCGCCATCTGTTTTTATTTAGTCATCAAATTACGTTACTCTTCCGGTTCAGGCTTAACAGGGAACAATAATGAGAAGAGTAAGATACCTTTTATGGGCGCTGCTGGTGGTTATTCTGGCGGCGCTGGCTGGCGGCTACTATTGGCTGCATTCCGGCAACCCGAACGCGTTACGTCATATTGTCCTGCAGCAGTGCGTACCCAATCAGCAGCAACATCAAAATCCGTCGCCGTGCGCGGAAGTGAACCTGAAAGGCGGCTACGTGTTGTTTAAAGATCGCAACGGCCCGCTGCAATATCTGCTGATGCCGACCTACCGTATTAACGGTACCGAAAGTCCGCTGCTGTTGGATCCGCTGACGCCGAATTTCTTCTGGCAGGCGTGGCAGGGGCGCGAAATTATGAGCCAGCGCCGCGGCGCGCCAATTGATGATAACGCGGTATCGCTGGCGATTAACTCGCGCAGCGGGCGCACGCAAAACCACTTCCATATTCATATCTCCTGCCTGCGTCCCGATGTCCGCGCGCAGTTAGATAATGATGCGGCGACAATTAGCAGCCGCTGGCTACCCTTGCCGGGCGGTCTGCAGGGCCATCAATATCTGGCGCGTCGGGTAACGGAAACCGAGCTGGCTCAGCGCAGCCCGTTCCTGATGCTGGCGGAAGAGGTACCGGAAGCGCGCGAACATATGGGGCGTTATGCGTTAGCGATGGCGCGTCAAAGCGACGGCTCGCTGGTGCTGTTGGCGACAGAACGTAACCTGCTGACTTTGAACCGTGCTTCGGCGGAAGAAATTCAGGATCATAGCTGCGCAATTCTTAACGCAAACCACTAGTTCTGGCGTTTACCTGTCTTTCCTGTCGTCGTATTCTTGCTGAAAAAAACGACAGGAGACAGGCATGTCGCTCTGGCTAACCCACCCGCTGTTCCTCCCTTCGCTGATCGTCGGCATCACCATTGTGCTCTGGGCGACTTCACTGTTACCGGAATTTATCACCGCGCTGCTGTTCTTCGCGGCGGCGATGATGACCAAAATCGCTCCGCCGGAGGTGATCTTCGGCGGTTTTGCTTCCTCGGCGTTCTGGCTAGTATTCAGCGGCTTTGTGTTGGGGATCGCCATCCGTAAGACCGGACTGGCGGATAGAGCGGCGCAGGCGCTATCGGCGCGGCTCACCGACTCCTGGCCGCGGATGGTCGGCAGCGTCGTATTACTGAGTTATGCGTTGGCGTTCGTGATGCCGTCAAACATGGGGCGCATCGCGCTGTTGATGCCGATCGTGGCGGCGATGGCCCGGCGCGCGGGGATCGCCGACGGCACGCGCAGCTGGTACGGCCTGGCGCTGGCGGTGGGCTTTGGCACCTTCCAGCTTTCTGCGACCATTTTGCCCGCTAACGTGCCGAATCTGGTGATGAGCGGGGCGGCGGAAGGCTCTTACGGGATCCATCTGAATTACGTTCCCTATTTACTGCTGCATACGCCGGTGCTTGGCTGGCTGAAAGGGGCGGTGCTGGTGGCGTTGATCTGCTGGCTGTTTCCCGGCAAGCCGCATCCGCCGCGCGAGCTGGCGTCGCTGGCGCCAATGAGCCGCGATGAAAAGCGTCTGGCGTGGCTACTGGCGGTGGTGTTGACGTTATGGGTGACAGAGAGCTGGCACGGCGTCGGCTCGGCGTGGACCGGCCTGGCGGCAGCGGTGGTCACGCTGCTGCCGCGAGTGGGATTTATCAGCGGCGAGGAGTTCGCCAGCGGGGTGAATATGCGCACCTGCATTTATGTTGCCGGCATTTTGGGACTGGCGATTACCGTGACCCAAACCGGGATTGGCGGCGCGGTGGGTAACGCGCTGCTGCAGGTGATGCCGCTGGATAAAGATAATCCGTTCACCAGCTTCCTGGCGCTGACCGGAATTACCAGCGCGCTGAACTTTATTATGACCGCTAACGGCGTCCCGGCGCTGTATACGACTTTTGCGCAGAGCTTTGCCGACGCGACCGGCTTTCCGCTGCTGAGCGTGATTATGATTCAGGTGCTGGGTTATTCCACGCCGCTGCTGCCGTACCAGGCGTCGCCGATCGTGGTGGCGATGGGATTAGGTAAAGTCCCGGCGAGAGCGGGGATGTTGCTATGTCTGGCGCTGGCGGCGGTGAGCTATTTGATTTTGCTGCCGTTGGATTACGCGTGGTATCAGCTATTGGGGAAATTGTAGCGATAATATAAAACCCGGCTCGCGCTGCGCTAAGCCGGGTTATTACTCGTGCGAATTTGTCAGCAACCCCGGCGGCGTTTCACCACCGGGAAAGCGAATTACGCTTTTTTCGCCGCTTCTGCAGCTTTAACGATCACCGCGAAAGCGTCTGCTTTCAGGGATGCGCCGCCAACCAGCGCGCCGTCGATGTCCGGCTGGGTGAACAGCTCTGCGGCGTTGCCGGCGTTAACGGAACCGCCGTACTGGATGATGACCTGCTCAGCGATTTTAGCGTCAGCTTTAGCAATGTGGTCACGGATAAATTTGTGCACCGCCTGAGCCTGCGCTGGGGTAGCGGATTTACCGGTACCGATGGCCCATACGGGTTCGTAAGCGATAACCACGCCTTCAAAAGCGGCTGCGCCCTGAGTTTTCAGCACGGCGTCGATCTGACGCGCGCAAACTTCTTCAGTTTTGCCCGCTTCGTTTTCAGCTTCGGTTTCACCGATGCACAGAACCGGCGTCAGACCCTGCTCTTTCAGTACAGCGAATTTCTTCGCGATCAGCTCGTCGGATTCTTTGTGGTAGGTACGGCGTTCGGAGTGGCCGATGATGATGTACTGCGCGCCGATATCTTTCAGCATTTCAGCGGAGGTTTCACCGGTGAATGCGCCGGACAGGTTCACGTCAACGTTCTGCGCGCCCAGGTGGATGTGGCTGCCTTCTGCCGCACGCTTAGCCAGGTCGAGATACATTTCCGGCGGTGCGATTGCCACTGCACAGCCGCTTACGCCGGCCAGTTCAGTACGCAGGTTAGCAACCAGTTCGTTTACCATGTGGCGGCTGCCGTTCAGTTTCCAGTTACCCATCACTAAAGGATGTCGCATTTTAATTCTCCACGCTACTAAGCGAATTAAGGAATATAGCCGCCCCAGAGGGCAGCATGGTCTGTGAAACAGTATAGAGACTCGTCACTGGAAAGGCTTTGCTTTTTGTCATTTATTGTTGTCTTCCAGCGTTTCAGATAGCGCCAGCTTAATCGGTTCAATGGCGAAAGTTAGCCCCTTTTCCCCGTGATCTGCCACCACATAGCGCACCGCGCCTTCGGTTTCGGTGTAGTAGCGTTTGCCTTTGCCGGCGGTCAGCAGTTTTTGCAGCTTTTGCTGGCTCTGCAGTGGGCTTAGGGTCGGCACAAAGGCGCGAAGAATGGCGCTCATATACTCCTGCGCTTTCGCTTTCGCCGCCTTTTGTTCCGGCCCCTGAATCGGCAGCCAGGTTATCTGCATTGATTTAATCTTCAGCGTGCCGCGCTCCAGCGCGGTAGAGGCATACAGATTCTCGTTAATCTTGGTGGCGGCGCGGGTCAGGTTGGCTTTATCGCGGCTGGAGGCGATAGAACGGAACTCGTTTAGCGGCAGTTTCGGATTATCGGCATTAAATTTCTCGCGGAACTCGCTGATGCTGACATCAAAAATCGGCGCGCTGGGTAGCAAATAGGGGGCGGTGGCGGCGGATTCCGTTTCTGCGGACAACGCCATCGGGCCGACAGATAACGCTGTCAGCCCAATTAAACTTAAGATTGCCCACTTCTTCATGCCCATCTTTCCTTTTTTTGCCTGCCGACGATTAAAACGGGAACCGTCACGCTTGTCAAAAAGTGACGCCTTCAGGGTAAACTACGCGAATGATGATGATAAGGAATAAAACATGACCCTACAGCAGTGGTTATTCTCAATTAAAGGCCGTATTGGCCGCCGGGATTTCTGGATTTGGATCGTTATCTGGGTGTTGACCATGAGCGCGCTGTTTACCCTCGCGGGCAGCAATTTGCTGAGTTTACAGACCGCGGCGTTTATTCTCGTCTGCCTGCTCTGGCCGACGGCGGCGGTCGTGGTGAAGCGTCTGCACGATCGCGGGAGATCCGGCCTCTGGGCGCTGCTGATGATTCTGGCGTGGATGCTGCTGGCGGGCAACTGGGCGATGTTGCCGCAGGTCTGGCAGTGGGGCGTTGGGCGCTTTGTACCGACGCTGATTATCGTCATGATGTTGATCGACCTGGGCGCGTTCGTCGGCACCCAGGGCGAAAATAAGTTTGGCAAAGAGACGCAGGATGTCCGCTGGAAAGCGGACGCCTGATTACCAGTAGTGCTCTGCCGTCATATGGCCCGGTCGGCGACGCAGATGTTTGGTCATCTGCCGGGTCTCTTTCAGCAACTGCTGGGTATCACGCACCATCTGCGGGTTACCGCACAGCATCACGTGGCTGGTATCGGCGGTCATCGGCAGGCCGACCGCCTCTTCCAGCGCGCCGGTTTCAATCAGGAACGGCACCCGGCCCGTCAGCGAACCTTCCGCTGTCTCTCGGCTGACCACGGTCTGGATACGCAATTTGCCGGCGTAGCGCTGCTCCAGCTCGCGCATTTGCGGTAAATAGCTGAGGTCGGCGGCATAGCGCGCCGCATGCACCAGCACCAGATTCTTGAAGCGATCCAGGTCTTTCCCTTCTTCCAGAATCGACAGATAGGGGCCGATGGCTGTGCCGGTGGCGAGCATCCACAACGTGTCGCAGTCTGGCACCTCTTCCAGCACGAAGAAACCGGCGGCTTCGCTGACAATCTGAACGTCGTCGCCGGGTTTCAGCGCGGCCAGTCGCGGGCTGAGTTTACCCTCCGGAACGGTGACCAGGTAGAACTCGAGATCGGGATTGCTGGGGGCGTTGACGTAGGAGTAGGCGCGCTGCACGCGCTCGCCGTCAACATCCAGGCCCAGTTTAGCAAACTGCCCTGCGGTGAACGGCTCAACGGGCGCGTGAATGGTGAGGCTAAACAGTGCATCGGTCCAGTTTTGCACTTTTACAACTTTACCTGTAACCCAGTTTGCCATTGCGTCTCTCCTTTCAATCTCGTCAGTCTATCTTCACCGCGACGGGAGAAGATTTCCAGCCCGAAAAGGCTGGAAAGCTCGATTGATCAAATGTTTTACAGGATGTGTTGCTGGACGTCCGGGTCTTTTCGGTCGAGGTAATGAATCGACTGAATACGGCGGATAGTCCGCGATTTACCGCGGATTAGCAGCGTTTCGGTGGTCGCCATGTTGCCCTTGCGGGTGATGCCGTCCAGCAGATCGCCTTTGGTAATCCCGGTGGCGGAGAAGATGACGTTATCACTGCGCGCCATCTCATCAAGACGCAGCACTTTACCCGCTTCGATACCCATGGTTTTGCAGCGCGCCAGTTCGTTTTCACCGATACGGCGGTTCTCTTCGCTATCGCCCTTCACGTGGTGACGAGCCAGCAGGCGGCTCTGCATATCGCCGTCAAGCGCGCGGATCACTGCCGCCGAAACCACACCTTCCGGCGCGCCTCCGATGCCGTACAGCACGTCGACTTCGCTATCCGGCATACAGGTCAGGATAGAGGCCGCCACGTCGCCATCGGGGATCGCGAACACGCGCACGCCCAACTGCTGCAGTTGCGCAATGACCGCGTCGTGGCGGGGTTTTGCCAGCACGGTGACGGTCAGCTCGTCGAGCGGTTTATTCAACGCGCGGGCGATGTTGCGCAGGTTCTCTTCCAGCGGCAGATTGAGATCGATGGCGCCTTTAGCGCTGGGGCCGACAATCAGCTTTTCCATATACATATCCGGCGCGTTGAGGAAGCAGCCTTTATCGCCAACCGCCATCACCGCCAGCGCGTTGGCCTGGCCCATGGCCGTCATGCGGGTACCTTCAATCGGATCGACGGCGATATCTACCGCGTCGCCTTTGCCGGTACCCACTTTTTCGCCGATATAGAGCATCGGCGCTTCATCGATTTCGCCCTCGCCGATGACGATGGTGCCGTCGATATTGACGAGGTTAAGCATAATGCGCATGGCGTTAACCGCTGCGCCGTCGGCGGTATTTTTATCGCCGCGGCCCAGCCATTTATAGCCCGCCAGCGCGGCGGCTTCGGTGACACGCGAAAATTCGATGGCCAGTTCTCGTTTCATAATCCACTCATTGTGTAGAAAAGTTGCCCGTAGCGCGGCAAGAAGGACGCGCTACGCGTTGGAATAGCGTTCGGTTTCCGGCATCCAGCGCTCAATCAGCGCCTGTGCCTGCAGCGGATAGCGTTCGTGAATATGGCGAGCAATGCGCTGAACCTCGGGGATCATGGCCTGATCGCGCAGCAAGTCCGCTACTTTAAATTCGGCGTTGCCGGTCTGGCGGGTGCCGAGAAGCTCGCCGGGGCCGCGGATTTCAAGGTCTTTCTGGGCGATGACGAAACCGTCGTTGCTGTCGCGCAGCACCTGCAGGCGCTTCTGCGCCGTTTTGGAGAGCGGCGATTTATAGAGTAGCACGCAGTGGGAGGCGGCGGCGCCGCGCCCGACGCGCCCGCGTAGCTGGTGCAGCTGCGCCAGACCCAGACGCTCCGGGTTTTCGATAATCATCAGGCTTGAGTTAGGGACGTCAACGCCGACTTCAATCACCGTGGTGGCGACCAGCAGGTGCATCTCGCCCTGCTTGAAGGCCTGCATCACTGCCTGCTTTTCCGCTGGTTTCATCCGCCCGTGGACGAGGCCGATATTAAGTTCCGGCAGCGCCAGTTTGAGCTCTTCCCAGGTGGCTTCCGCCGCCTGGGCTTCCAGCAGATCGGACTCTTCAATCAGCGTACAGACCCAATAGGCCTGACGACCTTCCTGGGTGCAGGCGTTGCGCACGCGGTCGATAATGTCGCTGCGGCGGGTATCCGGGATAGCGACGGTCGTTACCGGGGTACGACCCGGCGGCAGCTCGTCGATAACCGAGGTATCGAGATCGGCATAGGCGGTCATCGCCAGGGTGCGTGGAATCGGCGTAGCGGTCATGATCAACTGATGCGGGTGGAAGCCCTGCTGCTGGCCCTTTTCCCACAGCGCCAGGCGTTGATGAACGCCAAAACGGTGCTGTTCGTCGATAATCACTAGCGCCAGGCCGTTAAACTGTACCTGCTCCTGGAAAATGGCGTGGGTGCCGACAATCATCTGCACTTCGCCGTTGGCGATGGCCTCCTGCTGCGCCTGGCGCGCTTTGCCTTTCTGCTTGCCCGCCAGCCAGCCGACTTCAATGCCCAGCGGCGCGAACCAGCTGCGGAAATTATTGGCGTGCTGCTCGGCGAGCAGTTCGGTCGGCGCCATCAGCGCCACCTGTTTGCCATGGGCGATAGCGCGCAAGGCGGCCAGCGCGGCGACCAGCGTTTTGCCGGATCCGACGTCGCCCTGCACCAGGCGCATCATCGGCACGTCCAGCGCCATATCGCGTTCGATCTCAGCGGTGACGCGCGCCTGCGCGCCCGTTGGTTTAAAGGGCAGGGAAGCCAGAAGCTGGGTTTTCAGCGTGTCGTTGGCGCTGAGCGGCAGAGCATGATAGCGCTGGGCGCCGGCGCGGAGCGCCAGCATGCTGAGATTATGCGCTAACAACTCTTCCAGGATAAGACGCTGCTGTGCCGGATGTTTACCGCTCTCCAGCTCGCTGAGTTGTAGCGACGGCGGCGGGCGATGCAGCGTGCGTAGCGCCTCCGGCAGGCTCATCATCCCCTGCGCCAGCTCCGGCGGCAGCAGTTCGCTAATCGCGCAGGTGTCCAGCAGCTCAAGCGCCTGATCGGTGAGTTTGCGCAGCGTCGCCTGCTTAATGCCTTCAGTGGTCGGGTAGACCGGAGTCAGGGTTTCCTGCAGCTCCGGGGTACTCATATCGCCCTGCACGCGATATTCCGGGTGGATCATCTCGGCGCCAAACTTGCCGCGTTTAGCTTCGCCGTAGGCCAGCACGCGACGACCGGTCGCCAGGCTGTTTTTCATCGCCGCGTTGAAGTTGAAAAAACGCATGGTCAGGATGCCGGAACCGTCACTTATCTGACAGGTCATCATCCGGCGGCCGCCGAAGGTGATATTGCTGTTGAGCACTTCCCCCTCTACGGTTGCGTAGACTCCCGGCAGCAGTTCGCCGATTTGGTACAGGTGAGTCCGGTCTTCATAGCGCAGTGGCAGATGAAGTAGCAGGTCCTGAACCGTATGCAGACCGATTTTCGCCAGTTTGCTGCTCTGTGCGGCGCCAACGCCGGTCAGCGAGTTGAGCGGGACGGCATCTAACAGGCGGCCTGACATCGGATTTACCTCGCCGCCTGCATCGTTGCCCACCACGAGGCATCGGCTTCTACTTCGCCCTGCTCGTTGACGTGGGGATAAGGCAGACCTTTTTGTTTGGCGACGCGCGCCAGCACCGGGTAACCGCCTTCAAATAACAGCCGCTGCTGCTCTTCAGGCGGCAGCATGCTATTGGCGCGTTGGTACATTCCGGCGTTCTGCCGCTGACGCTGCGCTTCGTAAAGGATCAGCGCGGAGGCGACGGAGACGTTCAGCGACTGCACCATACCGACCATAGGGATAATGATGTCCTGGTCTGCCAGCGCTAGCGCTTCCTGGGTGATGCCGGTTTTCTCCTGGCCCATCAGGATACAGGTCGGGCGCGTATAATCGATTTCGCGAAAATCGATGGCTTTGTCGGAAAGGTGTGTCGCGAGGATTTGCATGCCCCGGCCTTTTAAGTGGCTGACGGCATCGCCGATAGTGCGGTGCGTTTTTACCTGCACCCAACTATTGCTGCCGGCGGCGGCAGAGGCCATGGTGCGCATACGGCTGCCAGGCCAGATGGCGTGTACTTCGTGTACGCCGATGGCGTCTGCGGTGCGGATGACCGCAGAGACGTTATGGGGTTTATGGACCTGCTCCATGCAGACCGTCAGATCAGGCTGACGCCTGGCGAGCATCTCGCAGATACGCGCATAACGCTGTGAATTCATTCTACTTAATCCTTCGAACTGCCTCGGCGTTAGCTGCACTCACTCACCCCAGTCACGTACTTCAGTACCTTCCTGGGGATTCGATTTTTGTAAAAGCTAATTTCGGTTACGAGTGACTTTAATCACGTCCGGCATGACGCGAATTTTGCGCATGATATTCGCCAGATGCACGCGGTCGCGCGCGGTCAGGCGGATAAAGGCGCTGTAAACGCGGCCATCTTTTTCTTCCGTATTCAGGCTCTGAATATTGGAAGACGCGGTGTTGATTGCGGCCGTCAGGTTAGCCAGCGCGCCCTGGTGGTTGAACATATCCACCTTAATTTCGGCGATAAATTCCTGCGCAGTTTCTTTATCCCACTCGACCGCCATAAACTTCTCAGGCTCTTTCTGGTAGCCGCGGATGTTACGACAGGATTCATGGTGGATAACCAACCCTTTGCCTGGGCTGACGTGGGCGATGATCGGATCGCCTGGAATCGGACGACAGCACTTGGCGAAAGTAATCAGTACGCCGTCGGCGCCTTTAATCGGCAGATGGCCGTGATTCGACGCGTTGGCCGGCACCGGTGCGGCAGAGGCCTCGCCCTGCTGCAGATTTTTAGCTACCACGACGCTCATTGCGTTACCGAGACCGATTTCCGCCAGCAGATCGTCAAGCGTGGCCAGCTTCATGCGGTCAAGTTCGCGCTGGATGTTCTCCTGCGGGATCTCTGCCAGCTTGCGGCTGCCGCCTAACGCGTGGTTGAGCAATCGGCGGCCAAGGCTGACCGAATCGTCGCGCTTAAGGTTCTTCAGCAGTTGGCGGATTTTGGCGCGCGCTTTCGAGCTAACGACAAAGTTCAGCCATGCGGCATTCGGGCGTGCGCCCGGCGCGGTAATGATTTCGACAGTCTGACCGCTGGAGAGCGGCTGCGACAGCGGATAGGGCTGGCGGTCGACGCGCGCGCCGACGCAGGCATGGCCGATATCGGTATGCACCGCGTAGGCGAAGTCCACCGGCGTGGCACCGGCAGGCAGTTCGACAATGCGCCCTTCCGGGGTGAAAACGTAAATCTCATCCGGGAACAGATCGGATTTAACGCTCTCGATAAATTCAAACGAACTACCGGCGCTCTGCTGCAGTTCCAGCAGGCTTTGCATCCAGCGCTGGGCGCGGATTTGCGCGGTCGTGCTGCTTTCGCCGCCGTGCTCTTTATAAGCCCAGTGCGCCGCTACCCCCATCTCCGCCATCTGGTCCATATCTTCGGTACGGATTTGCACCTCGACCGGGACGCCGTGGGGGCCAATCATCGAGGTGTGCAAAGATTGATAGCCGTTCGCTTTTGGAATGGCGATGTAATCTTTGAAACGACCTGGACGCGGCTTGTAGAGGCTGTGCATTTGGCCCAGCACACGATAGCAAATATCAGGATCGTGAACGATAACGCGGAAGGCGTAGATGTCCATGATCGAGTGAAAACGCTGCTCTTTGAGCACCATTTTGCAATAAATGGAGTACAGATGCTTTTCGCGACCGCTAACGCGGCAGGGGATCCCCGCTTCCTGTAAACGCCCTTCGATCTCAGAGAGGATCTTCTGAATCATCTCTTTTCGGTTGCCGCGCGCTGCTTTGACCACTTCTTTAATGACGCGGTAGCGGTTAGGGTACAGCGCTTCAAAGCCCAGCTCTTCGAGCTCGGTTTTGATGTGATGGATACCTAAACGATGCGCCAGAGGGCTATAAATTTCCAGCGTTTCGCGGGCGATGCGGCGGCGTTTATCCGGGCGTAGTGAGCCCAGGGTGCGCATGTTGTGGGTGCGGTCGGCAAGCTTGATGAGGATGACGCGGATATCCTGCACCATCGCCATGATCATTTTGCGGAAGTTTTCGGCTTGCGCCTCTTTCTTATCGCGGAACTTGAGCTTATCAAGTTTCGACACCCCCTCTACCAGTTCGGCGACGCTTTTACCAAAAAGCTGTTCCATGTCCTGGTAGGTGGCAGGGGTATCTTCAATCACATCATGCAGCAGCGCGGCCATCAGCGTTTCGTAGTCGAGTTTCATCTCGGCCAGAATGCAGGCCACCGCTACCGGGTGCGTGATATAGGGTTCACCGCTTGAACGTGTCTGACCCTCGTGAGCGTCACGTGCAACGAGATACGCCTGCCGAAGGCGCTTGATTTGCTCTTCCGGCAGGTAGTTTTGAATCAGCTGATTCAGGCTTTCAAACAGATACAAGGGCGACCCGCTGTGTGATTAACGACGACCTTCAGCAATCGCGGTAACGGCTTGTAATTCAGCGGCTTCCTGCTCTTGCTGTTCCTGGCGCTCACGTACGTCGAGGATCTGGTTGTTGATCAGACCTTCTTCGATTTCGCGCAGTGCGATAACGGTGGTTTTATCGTTTTCTTCCGGTACCAGCGGATCCTTTCCGCCTACCTGCATCTGACGAGCGCGACGCGCGGCGACCAGTACCAGGTCAAAACGGTTACCAATTTTCTCTACAGCGTCCTGAACAGTTACGCGTGCCATACTTAAAATGCTCCACAGGTGAAGAAATGACTGGGCATGATACTGAATGTGGGTTCAGTCTGCCAATAGTTTGGTGATTAAAGCGCCATGTCGCTGCTTTTGGCGGCTCATGCGCAGACGTTCAGCGCGGATAATGTTTTTCAGATCGCCTAAAGCGGTATCAAAATCATCATTCACAATGAGGTAATCATATTCCGCGTAATGGCTCATTTCTGCAACTGCCTGCGCCATACGTTTTGCGATGACTTCTTCGCTGTCCTGGCCGCGGCCGCGCAGGCGGCGGTCAAGCTCGTCTTTTGACGGCGGCAGAATAAAGATACTGCGCGCGCCGGGCATTTTATTACGAATTTGCTGGGCGCCCTGCCAGTCGATATCGAGGAAAACATCGACGCCAGTCGCCAGAACCTGCTCGATAGCTTCACGAGAGGTGCCGTAATAGTTGCCGAAAACCTCTGCATGCTCAAGGAAAGCGTCTTCGCTAATCATCGATCTGAATTTATCGTGATCCACAAAGAAATAGTGTTCACCGTGAACTTCACCCGGGCGCGGATCGCGCGTGGTATGCGAAACAGAAACCTGGGAATCGTACAACGGTTGGGTTTTCAATAAAGCCTGAATCAGGCTGGATTTACCCGCGCCGCTAGGGGCGGAAACAATATAAAGCGTGCCTTGAGCCATGAGTGTCTTTTGTATGTGATTGTCGAAAGAGATGCTACATACGAGCCTATTATACACGCCGCCGCTGCGTGACGCAGTCATTGTCACACTTTTTGCCGCTGTTTCTTTCATTTTGCCTGCCGCTTTCCTGATTTCTTAAGCAGTTGCAGCAACGATGCGTAAATCCTGGAAAGCCGCTCGCAGCATAATGATTTGCCTGTCGCCGCGGCTTCGGTCTTTAGCGCACTATGCCGCAAGGTAAAACAAGGAGGTAAAGGCATGTGCAAATGGCTGATAGCGGCAGCGTTATGGATGGCGGCGGCACTGGCAACGGCGGCCTGCCCGGCGTGGTCTTCGCAACGAGCCGGGCAGGAGATAGACCGCCTGAGCCTGCAGATTGCCGACTGGAAAGCGGCCTACTGGCAGCAGGGCAGTAGCGGAGTCAGCGACGAAGTCTACGACATGCTTTCGGCCCGGTTGGCGCAGTGGCGGCGCTGCTTCGGTGAGGAGACGCCGACTGAAGACGATCTGCCGCCGCCGCGCGGCGAAGTCAAGCACCCCATCGCGCATACCGGCGTGCGCAAGCTGCCTGACGCCATGAGCGTCGGGCGCTGGATGCGCGATAAAACAGACCTGTGGCTACAACCAAAAGTCGACGGTGTAGCGGTGACGCTGGTATATCGCGGCGGCAGGTTAATACGGGCGATTAGCCGCGGTGACGGTCTGGCAGGGGAAGACTGGACGGCAAAAGTGCGCCAGATCCCCGGCGTACCGCAAACTACCGCAGGAGCGCTGGCAAACAGTGTGTTACAGGGAGAAATTTTTCAGCTGCAAGAGGGACATATACAAAAACAGGCGGGCGGTATGAATTCACGGGCGAAAGTGGCCGGGATACTGATGCGCAAAGCGTCGTCGGCTGAGCTGAAAACGCTGGGGCTGTTTATCTGGGCCTGGCCTGATGGCCCGGCCCAGATGCCTTCTCGTCTGGCGCTGCTTGCCGCTGGCGGGTTTCCTCTGGCGCAGCGCTATTCCCATCCGGTTAAAGATTGGCAGCAGGCTGCCGCCTGGCGGGAGCGCTGGTTTAGCTCGCCGCTGCCCTTTGTCACCGACGGCATTGTGATCCGTGCGGAAAAAGAACCCGCCGGGGGCAGTTGGCTTCCCGGACAGGGGTTCTGGGTGGCGGCCTGGAAATATCTACCGTTTTCGCAGGTGGCGGAAGTGACCACTATCCAGTTTGCCATCGGGCGTAGCGGTAAAATAGCCGTTGTGGCGCATCTCGAACCGGTAAAACTGGACGACAAGCTGGTGCGGCGGGTCAATATTGGTTCGGTGTCCCGCTGGCGGCAGTTAGACATCGTCGCCGGAGACCAGGTGTTAATAAGCCTGGCCGGACAGGGGATCCCGCGTCTGGATAGCGTGGTCTGGCGGGCCAGCCAACGCGATGCGCCACAACCGCCTTCGCCTCGCTTTCATTCCTTAACTTGTTATTTTGCGACGCCCGAGTGCGCCGGGCAGTTTCTCTCCCGCCTTGTTTGGCTATCGTCTAAGCCAGTTCTGGATATTGCAGGCGCAGGAGAGGCGCTTTGGCGCACATTAATGGAAGATCGCCACATGACACATCTTTTCTCATGGTTGGCTTTGACGCCTGAACAACTACAGAGCGTGCCAGGAATTAGCGGCGAGCGTGGCCTGCGTCTGTGGCATCAGTTCAATTTGACCCGTGAGCAGCCGTTTATTCGTTGGGTGTTGGCGCTGGGGGTACCGATACCTCAGGCCGCGCAGGCAAGCGTTGCGGCAGAAAACTGGCGGCAGCTGCGGGAGCGCAATGAGTCTCAGTGGCGACGATTACCGGGAGTGGGGCAGGAAAGGGCACGCCAGCTGGTCGTCTTTTTGCAAAACCCGGATATTGCCGTGCTGGCGCAGTGGCTCAGCGGGCAACGTATCCCGGGTTTCTGAGGAATTAATGAGCGTCGTGCTTGTAGTAGAAGACCGGCAGGCCGAGCTTCCAGCGCAGGGCGAGCATACGCGCGGTAAAGCCGAAGAGCAGCGTGGCGATGACCACGACGTCGTGGCTGCTGACGTAGTGCTGTAATGCGATATAGAGCACCGCGGCGGCAAAAGAGATGCCAGCGTACAGTTCTTTCTGAAACACCAGCGGGATACGCTTACAGAACATATCGCGTAGCACGCCGCCAAAGACGCCGGTGATCACAGCGGCAATAGACGCGATTATTGGCCCTTCGCCCATATCCAGCGCGATTTGCGCGCCGATAATCGAGAACACGATCAGGCCCAGGGCATCCAGCACCAGGAACAGGCGGCGCAGGTGCGGCATCACCGGCGCTGCGATGGTAGTGAGAACGGCGGCAACCGCCACAATGATGACGTATTCCGGATGCTTCACCCAACCGAGCGGATAATGGCCGAGCAGGATGTCCCGCACGGAGCCCCCGCCGAGCGCGGTGGCGGTAGCGATAATAATTACCCCAAAAGTGTCCATCCGACGACGCCCGGCCGCTAAGGCGCCGGTCATCGCTTCCGCCGTAATACCAATCAGATAAAGAACATGAAGCAGCATAAATCCCCCACAATGATGGGCAAAGGGTAGCGATTTGTGCGGCAGATCACGATTGAGTTTTTCTAAAGTGAGCTGATTTTCATGAAAAAAGCTAATGATGAATGATTGATATGGTCAATCACTATGGGGAGCTTGGCTTTTGCTCTTCAAAAATGAATAAGAAAAAGTAATGCTGGCCCGCGGAGCAGGCCAGCCGGGGAAGAGATTACTCGATGTTTTGGATCTGCTCGCGCATCTGCTCGATCAGCACCTTCAGCTCAATCGCTGAATTGGTCACTTCGGCATTGATGGATTTGGAGGCCAGAGTGTTCGACTCGCGGTTGAATTCCTGCATCATGAAGTCGAGGCGGCGACCGACGGCTTCTTTCTTCTTCAGAATGTTGTAGGTCTCTTTAACGTGCGCTTCCAGGCGATCGAGCTCTTCGGCGACGTCGATACGCTGCGCCATCAACACCAGCTCTTGCTCGAGGCGGTTGTTTTCCAGCTGCACTTCGGCGTCTTCAAGCTTGGCGACCAGGCGCTCGCGCTGCCACTGCAGGATTTCCGGCATATGGGCGCGGACTTTGCTGACTTCGGCGCTGACGCCTTCCAGACGCTGTTCGATCAGCGTTTTCAATGCCTGGCCTTCGGTCTCGCGAGCGACAATAAAATCATCCAGCGCGCCATTCAGGGCGTTGAGGATTTCAGCGGCGATGGCATCAAGGTCTTGCTCCTGAGCGGCCATCACGCCAGGCCAGCGCAGGATATCAACCGGGTTGATTTCGCCTTCATCGCTCTGCATTTTTACCCAGTTAGCGGCGTTAACCAGCTGCTTGGCCAGGTTTTCGTTAAGAATCAGCTCACCCTGGGCGCTGGGATCCTGCTCAAAACGCAGGGTACATTCGATTTTGCCGCGAGTCAGGCGAGAGCGGATGCGCTCGCGAACCACGGGTTCCAGGCTCCGGAACTGTTCCGGCAGGCGGAAGTAGGTTTCCAGATAGCGTTGGTTTACCGAGCGCAGTTCCCACGCGGCGCTACCCCAGTCACCCTTGATTTCACGCCGGGCATAGGCGGTCATACTGCGGATCATAGACGTTCCTGTTTTTAAAGGAGAGTGGGGAGGATTATAGCTTTCGAGGCCCTTTCAGGATAGGAATAAGCGCGCATTATCCACATTGGCTGGCGCGTGTCGTCGCGATGCAACTTGGCCGAATTTGTGTATAATGCGCAGCCACATTCGTTTCAAGCCGGAGAGTAATCATGCGTCCAGCAGGCCGTAGCGCTAATCAGGTGCGTCCAGTAACCCTGACCCGTAACTATACAAAACACGCTGAAGGCTCCGTGCTGGTCGAATTTGGCGACACCAAAGTGCTGTGCACCGCCTCCATCGACGAAGGCGTGCCGCGCTTCCTGAAAGGTCAGGGCCAGGGCTGGATCACCGCCGAATATGGCATGCTGCCGCGTTCCACCCATACCCGTAACGCTCGCGAAGCCGCAAAAGGCAAGCAGGGCGGCCGCACTATGGAAATCCAGCGTCTGATCGCTCGCGCGCTGCGCGCCGCGGTGGATCTGAAAGCGCTGGGCGAGTTCACCATTACGCTCGATTGCGACGTGCTGCAGGCCGATGGCGGTACCCGTACCGCATCCATTACCGGTGCCTGCGTTGCGCTGGCCGATGCGCTGAACAAGCTGGTGGCTGCCGGTAAACTGAAAACCAACCCGATGAAGGGCATGGTAGCTGCCGTTTCCGTTGGTATCGTTAATGGCGAAGCCATTTGCGATCTGGAGTACGTGGAAGATTCTGCCGCGGAAACCGATATGAATGTGGTCATGACCGAAGACGGCCGCATTATTGAGGTGCAGGGCACGGCGGAAGGCGAGCCGTTCACCCATGAAGAGCTCCTCACTCTCCTGGCGCTAGCGCGAGGGGGAATCGAATCCATTATTGCGACGCAGAAAGCGGCGTTAGAAAATTAATGATTAAGGCGACTGAGAAGTCGCCTTTTTTTTGCGCTTTATCCCTCATGACACCTGTGAAGGATAGGGCGCGTAGTCCGACAATGATGACAGTACTAAAAGGAGCGAATCCATGAAGCCGTATCAGCGCCAGTTTATTGAGTTTGCGCTTAGCAAGCAGGTTCTTAAATTTGGCGAATTTACGCTGAAATCCGGGCGTAAGAGCCCTTATTTCTTCAACGCCGGCCTGTTTAATACCGGGCGCGATCTGGCTCTGCTGGGCCGTTTCTACGCCGAGGCGCTGGTGGATTCCGGGATCGAGTTCGACCTGCTGTTCGGCCCGGCTTATAAAGGTATCCCTATCGCCACCACCACCGCCGTCGCGCTGGCTGAACATCATGACCGTGACCTGCCGTACTGCTTCAACCGTAAAGAAGCGAAGACCCACGGTGAAGGCGGCAACCTGGTCGGTAGCCCGCCACAGGGCCGCGTGATGCTGGTGGACGACGTGATTACCGCCGGTACCGCAATTCGTGAATCAATGGAAATTATTCAGGCTAATGGCGCGGAGCTGGCTGGCGTACTCATTTCGCTCGATCGCCAGGAACGCGGCCGCGGCGAGATCTCTGCGATTCAGGAAGTGGAACGTGATTATGGCTGCAAAGTGATTTCTATTGTCACTCTGAAAGATCTTATCGCCTATCTGGAAGAAAAGCCTGAGATGGCTGAGCATTTGGCATCGGTACGCGCTTACCGCGAAGCCTACGGCGTCTGATGATGAGCCCGGCAGCCAGCGGCTGCCGGTATAGCCAGAGCACGCTGAGAATGTGAATGATGAGTCATGCAGCCTTGCGGCTGCATATAAAGCTTTACTGCAGTTGCGCCGCGACCAGCGGCCAGCGGGCATCGAAATCATCCGTTGGGCGGTACTTGAACTCGCTACGCACAAAACGCGACAGCATGCCTTCGCAAAATGCCAGCAGCTGGCTTGCCAGTAGCGTCTCGTCGAGGGTGTAGCCCTCTCCCTCACGCATTTTCTTTTCACGCATCACCTGACGTAATTGAACTTCGATGCGTTCAAATAGCTGGTTAATACGGCCCTGCAGACGGTCCTGTTCGAACATTAAGGCGTGGCCGGTGAGGATACGCGTCAGCCCAGGATTACGCTCGCCAAACCCAAGAATCAGCAGAACAATCAGGCGCAGACGAGCCGTGGTGTCCTTTTCATCTTTCAAAATCAAATTGATGCGCGTAATCAGACTGTCTTCAATGAACTCGATCAGGCTGTCAAACATGCGGGTTTTACTGGGAAAATGACGGTATAACGCCGCTTCGGAAACACCGACGGAGGCCGCCAGCTTCGCCGTGGTAATACGTTGGCTACCATCGCTGGATTCAAGCATCAGCGCCAGAGACTGAAGTATTTCTTCGCGACGATTCCTTTTCGCAGTTTGTTTTTCTGCCATGTTTTAAAATACCCCTGAAAATAAGCACTTGTCAGGCAGGCATCCACAAAGCGACCGCAAACCTTAGTTTGCGGTGATGTTATTGCATTATGCGCTTTGGGATGCGGGTTCCGTATAGCCGGGCTTATTTGCGCCCTGAGTGGCCGAATCCGCCTTCGCCGCGGTCGGTGGCGTCAAACTCTTCCACCAGATTAAATTCCGCCTGTACCACCGGCACAAAGACCATCTGCGCGATGCGCTCGCCTGGTTCGATAGTAAAGCTCTGTTGGCCGCGGTTCCACACGGAAACCATCAGCTGCCCCTGGTAGTCGGAGTCGATAAGGCCGACCAGGTTGCCCAGCACCACGCCATGTTTATGGCCCAGACCAGAACGCGGCAGAATCACCGCCGCCAGAGACGGATCGGCGATATGAATCGCAAGGCCTGTTGGCAACAGGGTAGTTGCGCCCGGCGCCAGCTCTACGGCGTCGTCAAGACAGGCGCGCAGGTCAAGTCCGGCCGAGCCGGAGGTGGCATAAGTCGGCAATGGGAACTGCTTGCCAACACGCGGGTCCAGAATCTTAACGTCGATTTTTTTCATCATAACGGGTAACGATCTCGTCGAGTAATAATTGGCCCAGGAATTCCTTGCGCTCAAGTGGTAAGCGCTTATCCCCATCCTGCCAGAAAAGGTGTAATGCGTTGTTATCGCTATTAAAACCTTGATTTGGCTGAGAAACATCATTGGCGCAAATCAGGTCGAGATTTTTGCGGGCACGTTTTTGCCGGGCGTATTCTTCCACATTATTCGTTTCGGCGGCAAATCCAACAACGTACGGGCGGTGATTTTTTAGTGCGGCCACCCCGGCGACGATATCCGGATTTTTGACCATTTTTATTGTTAATTCATCACCTTGTTTTTTGATTTTCTCGTCGGCGACAATCGCTGCGCGGTAGTCGGCAACGGCGGCGCAGCCGATGAAAATATGCTGCTGTTGCACGCCATTCTGCACCGCAGCTTCCATTTCCAGCGCGGTACCCACATCTATACGTTGCACAAACGGCGGCGTCGGCAGCGTCACCGGGCCGCTAACCAGCGTGACGTTCGCACCGCGTTGTGCGGCGGCGGCGGCAATCGCGAAGCCCATTTTGCCGGAGCTATGGTTGGTGATGTAGCGCACTGGGTCCAGCGGCTCGCGGGTTGGGCCCGCGGTAATCATGATGTTGAGATGTTGCAAATCTTTGACAGGCGAGAAATGCTGCGCTGCCATTTCCACGATAGTCAGCGGATCGAGCATGCGGCCCGGGCCGACGTCGCCGCAGGCCTGGCTGCCGCTATCCGGGCCCCATACCAGCAGGCCGCGTGCGGCAATAGTGGCAAGATTATCTTGGGTGGCGGCGGCGCGATACATCTGTTGGTTCATCGCCGGGACGACGGCCACCGGCGAGGGCGTAGCCAGGCAAATCGTGGAGACCAGATCGTTCGCCATACCGGCGGCGACGCGGGCGATTAAATCGGCGGTTGCCGGGGCAAGGATAACCAGATCGGCCCACTTGCCCAGTTCAATATGGCCCATTGCCGCTTCGGCGGCCGGATCCAGCAGGCTATCGGAGACCGGATAACCGGAAACCGCCTGCAGGCTCAACGGAGTAATAAAGGCCTTGGCGGCTTCGGTCATGGCGACGCGAACATCCGCGCCGCGTTCTCGCAGTCGGCGCACCAGTTCCGGCGTTTTATAGGCGGCGATGCCGCCGCTCACGCCAAGAACGATTTTTTTACCAGCCAGACTCATCATGATTTTGTCCTGTTGAAATACACCAGAATCCGCGCATCTTATCACAATCCCGGTGGCATCGTGCGTATGCCGGGCACTCACTTTGCGAGCGGCTACGCAGGCCCTGAAATCACCGGTCGGCAGCGCGGAAAGGGTATGCCAGGATGGGTGATGGACGGATAAGGAGACAGGGTAATGGATATACAGGAATCATTGATGCCGCGGGAAAAAATGCTGCGCGACGGCATTGAAACGTTGAGCGACGTTGAGCTGCTGGCGTTGTTTCTGCGTACCGGTACACGTACTCAGGATGTGCTGGCTTTTTCACACAGCTTGCTACAGCGCTTCGGTTCGCTGTACGGGCTGTTATCGGCTGAGATAGAACAATTTGCAGATATCGACGGTATCGGTATAGCGAAATATGCGCAACTTAAAGGTATTGCCGAGCTGGCGCGGCGCTATTTTAGCCTGCGGATGAGAGAAGAACCGTCGCTGGTGACGCCGCTCATGACGCGAGAATTTTTACAAAGCCAGCTCGCCGATGAAGAGCGGGAGATCTTTATGGCGATCTTTTTAGATAATCAGAACCGGGTATTGAAACATAGCCGCCTTTTTTCTGGTACTCTTAGCCACGTAGAGGTGCATCCGCGAGAAATTGTACGCGAAGCAATCAAAGTGAACGCCGCCGCGGTGATCCTTGCCCATAATCATCCTTCAGGTAGTCCTGAACCGAGTAAGTCGGATAAGTTGATGACCGACAGGGTGGTTAAGTGTTGTAGATTCATGGAGATACGCGTGCTTGATCATCTGATTATTGGCCGCGGCGCGTACGTCTCTTTTGCCGAACGTGGCTGGATTTAGCCCCGATCATGCGATCTATCGGGATCTTTGTCTGTTCGGGACTTGAGCACACCGCCGAGTCAGCGTATACTACGCCACCTTTGAGAATCTCGGGTTTGGCATTTGGGCCTGGCAATCGAGAGTTCAATAGAACTATGCGATGACCGGG
The DNA here is from genome assembly GCF_051207495.1 of Klebsiella sp. K-3. Classification (NCBI taxonomy): domain Bacteria; kingdom Pseudomonadati; phylum Pseudomonadota; class Gammaproteobacteria; order Enterobacterales; family Enterobacteriaceae; genus Klebsiella; species Klebsiella sp. K-3. The sequence continues at coordinate 72,783 of NZ_JBPNXF010000006.1, forward strand.
CTGTAAAGCCTGACGAGGCGCCAATACCCCATACGAAGCTCGAGCTAATTTGATTTTTGGAGAATAGACATGTCCCGAGTCTGCCAAGTTACTGGCAAGCGTCCGGTGACCGGTAACAACCGTTCCCACGCACTGAACGCGACTAAACGCCGTTTCCTGCCGAACCTGCACTCTCACCGTTTCTGGGTTGAGAGCGAGAAGCGTTTTGTCACCCTGCGCGTATCTGCTAAAGGTATGCGTGTAATCGATAAGAAAGGCATCGATACAGTTCTGTCTGAACTGCGTGCCCGTGGCGAAAAGTACTAAGTACTTAGAGGAAATAAATCATGGCTAAAGGTATTCGTGAGAAAATCAAGCTGGTTTCTTCCGCTGGTACTGGTCACTTCTATACCACCACGAAGAACAAGCGTACCAAACCGGAAAAAATGGAACTGAAAAAGTACGATCCGGTTGTACGTCAGCACGTTATCTACAAAGAAGCTAAAATCAAATAATTTTAGTCTCCTTGTACTAAAACCCCGCCCCGGCGGGGTTTTTTGTTTTATGCTTCATCCTTCGAGCTACAGGTGCGTTGGCTGCATGCGTACAGCCTGGCCGCTTGCTTCGTTAAGCCTCCCGGCCACTCTTCCCGTCGCCTCCCTGTCACCCGAAACTGTGTGGTTAAGAGGAAAAAAATGCCTGAATTACCTGAAGTCGAAACCAGCCGTCGCGGCATTGAGCCACATCTGGTAGGCGCTAACATCCTGCATGCCGTGGTACGCAACGGGCGTCTGCGTTGGCCGGTATCCGAAGAGATTTACCGCCTGAGCGACGAACCGGTGCTGAGCGTGCGCCGACGCGCCAAATACCTGCTGCTGGAGCTGCGCCACGGCTGGATCATTATTCATCTTGGCATGTCCGGTAGCCTGCGCATCCTCAGTGACGAGCAGCCGGCTGAAAAACACGACCACGTCGACCTGGTGCTGAGTAACGGTAAAGTGCTGCGCTATACCGATCCCCGCCGCTTTGGCGCCTGGCTATGGACCAAAGAGCTGGATGGCCACCCGGTGCTGGCGCATCTCGGCCCGGAACCGCTAAGCGATGAATTCAACGCCGACTATCTCCAGCAGCGTTGCGCGAAGAAGAAAACCGCCATTAAACCCTGGCTGATGGATAACAAGCTGGTGGTGGGCGTGGGGAATATCTACGCCAGCGAATCGCTGTTTTCCGCCGGGATCCATCCCGATCGGCTGGCCTCGTCGCTCTCGCATCAAGAGTGCGAGTGGTTAGTGAAGATGATTAAGCTGGTGCTGCTACGCTCAATTGAGCAAGGTGGAACGACGCTGAAGGATTTCCTGCAAAGCGACGGCAAACCGGGATATTTCGCCCAGGAGCTACAGGTTTATGGCCGCAAAGGCGAGCCGTGCCGGATCTGCGGTACGCCGATTATCGCCAGCAAACACGCTCAGCGAGCGACCTTTTATTGCCGCCAGTGTCAGAAGTAGTGGAGAGGGTTGGGGATTATGCCAGGCCGGGTAAGCTGGTAGCCCCGCTACGTGCAGCGCGAGCGGGGCAGGAAATGCCTACTTCAGCTTATTTAACAACGCCTGATGTACGTTAGGCGGCAGGAAGTGGGAGACGTCGCCCTGGTGGCGCGCCACTTCCTTAACCAGCGATGAAGAGATAAACGACCACTCTTTGCACGGCATCAGGAACACGCTTTCCAGCGTGGGCATCAGATGGCGGTTCATGTGCGCCAGCTGCATTTCATATTCGAAATCCGCCACTGCCCGCAGGCCGCGGATTAAAATATTCGCCTGCTGCGCGCGGGCGAAATTGGCCATCAAATCGCTAAAGCCAATCACCTCAACGTTGACCAGATGCGCCGTTGCCTGCTCCGCCAGCGCAATTCGTTCATCGAGGCTGAACATCGGTTTTTTGCTCGGGCTGGCGGCGATGGCCAGCAAAACCTTATCAAACATGCCTGCCGCGCGGGTGACGATATCGATATGGCCGTTGGTGATAGGGTCAAAGGTGCCCGGATAGATCGCTTTTGTGCCCATAATTACACTTTCTCCGAGTAGCCGCGGCTGAGTGCCCACAGCTCGGTGTATTTATTAAACGTGTATTGCGCATTGACTACCGCCAGCAGCCAACCCTGTTTTCCATCCAGCACGCCGCCGCGCAGCAGCAGCGTTTTGACGAAGGCGCCCAGCGTATGGCTGAAAATCCCCGCCATCGAGGTCTTCTTGCCCTTCTGATGGCGCTCAAGCGCCCAGGCCGCGGCATAAGCGAGCTGTTTCTGCTGGAAGCCGGAGAAATCGCGGCAGGTCAGGTGCAGCAGATCGCCGCTGAGCGGCACCACTTCGGCCCCAAGGCTATCCAAAGATTCATGCACCAGATTATCGTTATAGCGGTAACGCGCGCGTTCGTACAGGCGCATCACCCGATCGGGATACCAGCCGCTGTGGCGCATAAAGCGTCCGAGGAAGTAGTTACGCCGGGCGATACTGTAGATAACGCCGCGCTGCGGCGCGTCCAGTACCTTGAGGATAGCCTCTTTTAGTTCCGGCGTAACGCGCTCGTCGGTATCAATCATCAGCACCCAGTCGTGGGTGGCGAAGTCTTGCGCGCGCTGGCGCTGAATGCCGTAGCCTTGCCAGTCGGTATTGCTATAGACCTGGGCGCCGAGGCTACGGGCCAGTTCGACGGTATTGTCGGTACTGCCGGAGTCCAGTACCACCACTTCATCCGCCCAGCTTACCGATGCCAGGCAATCGGCGAGCAGGTCGGCGGCGTTTTTGGCGATCATCACGACGGAGAGTCGGGTCGACATTAGTGGCTCCGCTGCGGCAGGTAGGGTTGCAGTAACTGTAGCAGACGCGACAGCGCGCCCTGGTTTTGATGCAGCACTTCCACCGCGTGGCGGCCGTACCACAGTCGATAATCTTCGTCGGTCAGCAGGGTAGAAACCTCTCTGACCAGCGAGTCGGCGTCCGTGACGGTGATCAGGCCATCGTCCTGCTGCAGCTTGGCGCAGATATCTTTAAAGTTGAAGGTGTGCGGGCCCATCAGCACCGGAATAGCATGGGCGGCGGGTTCGAGCGGATTATGCCCGCCGCGTTCTACCAGGCTGCCGCCGACGAATGCCAGGTCGGCAATGCCGTAGAGCAGCATCAGTTCGCCCATGGTATCGCCAATCACCACCTGGGTGCTGTTAGACGGAATTTCACCGGTGCTGCGCATGGTGAAGCTCATACCGGCCTTTTGCACCATATCGCGAGCGTCGCCGAAGCGTTCCGGATGGCGCGGTACGAGGATTAATAGCAGGTCGGGGAAGGTTTCCAGCAGTTTTTTATGCGCCTGCAGGATGATTTGTTCTTCGCCATCGTGGGTACTGGTGGCTATCCACACTTTACGGTGCGGCGCCCACTGGCGACGCAGGGTAACGGCGCGGGCCGCCAGTTCAGGGGTGACGGAGATATCGAATTTCAAGCTGCCGGTGACCGCCAGTTGGTTACGTTTAAGGCCGAGCGCGAGGAAGCGGTTGCCGTCTTCTTCATTCTGCGCGGCGATAAGCGTGATACGGCTGAGCAGGCGGCGCATGAAGCCGCCGAGTTTGGCATAGCCTTTCGCGGAACGTTCTGACAGGCGCGCGTTGGCGATCACCAGCGGAATTTTACGCTTATGTAGCGCGCTGACCATATTCGGCCACAGCTCGGTTTCCATCACGATGACCAGTTTCGGCTGCACGCTGTTGAGGAAACGGTTCATGGCGCAGGGGAGGTCATACGGCAGATAGACGTGGTGAACATCTTTGCCAAAAGCGGACATGGCGCGTTCAGAACCGGTCGGCGTCATGGTCGTGACGGTGATCGGCAGTGACGGATAACGATGGCGTAGCGCGCGCACCAGCGGGATAGCCGCCAGCGTTTCACCGACGGAAACGGAGTGCAGCAGAATGCCATCCGGCACTACCTTGTTTTGACAGAAGCCATAACGTTCAGCCCAGCGTTTACGGTAGGCCGGCGCCTTACGGCTGCGCAGCAGCAGTCGCAGCCATACCAGCGGCTGAATGAGGTAGAGTAGGGTGGTATAAAGCAATTCCAAACTATTTATCCGTTTTAGGTTTTTTGCGGGCAAATTCTAAGCATTTAACCCGCGTAAAGCTATCTCTTTGGCGGAAACCGAGGGATTTCGGCCTATGCGGCGTTGAGATAGCGCTTAATGCGCAAATAGCGGCGTCCCAGACGCCAGCGTAAACGGAACGTGCAGGCGTTAGTCCAGATCAGGCGCCAGATGCCGCGTTCGAAGAATTCTTTGATGATAATATGCTTTTTCGACTCATCTTTCATGCAGTCGAAGGTATGAATAATCCCCAACCCCTCTTTGGCTATCTGCCAGCGGCAGGCGGAAATGTGCCGTACCTTGTCCGGATAGCGTTGGTTGATGGCGCTGAGCATCTCGAGGATCTTCATATAATGGCGCGCTGAGCGCATCAGCGTATCGTCGTTGTCTGGCTTATGCGACACCGATTCCGAGTGAATGTAATAGTCGTAAAATTGCTCGCTGGTGTACTGCACGCGTTCGGCGGCCAGCAATGCTTCCGTCGTCCAGGGAATATCCTGATGGCGCAGGCCCGGCTCAAAGTGGAAATGGTGCTGGTTAATAAAATCACGGCGATAGATGTTCAGCCAGGTGACGTGCAGGAACTTACGCGAGTCGAGCGCCTGCTTTAGCCAGACGTAACCCGGCAGGACGCCAGTGGACTGCAGGCGTTCCGGCGGGAAAATTGGGTGGATATCGTCGCGGCTTTCGTACACATAGCGGCCATTACAGGTCGCGACATCGAGATTGCCCTTCTCGGCCATTTCCAGCAGCGTGCGGTACATGCCGGGATAGAACTTATCGTCAATATCCGGGAAGGCGAGGTATTTACCCCTTGCCGCCGCCATACCGGTATTACGCGCTACCGAGACGCCCTGATTCTCCTGCTCCAGCACGGTCACGTTCTGCAGCCTGTCTTTCCATTGGTCGATAACCGCCAGGCTACCGTCGGTAGAACCGTCGTTCACCAGGATCAGCTCATAGCTTGCCAACTGCTGTTGTTCGAGGCATTCAAAGAATTGCGCAAGGAATTTTTCACCGTTATACACGGCGGCCACGATGCTCAATAAAGGCGTTTGACTCATAACTCATTCGATCCTGGTTAAAAAACGACGTCAGGCGCTACGCAGCTGACGGTACTGTTGGCAAATCGACTCTACGCTGAATTTTTCCAGCGCGGCGGAATCAATGGCCGGCGGGCTATGGTAAATGCTTTGCATCGTCTGGGCTAGCGCAGAACTGTTGAGATCGGCCAGACCGCGGGACAACTCGCCGCTGAGGATCTCGCTGACCCCGCCAGGACAGCGGGTGCTGGCAACCGGCGTATTCAGCAGTAGCGCTTCAACAATGACGTTGCCAAACCCTTCGCTGTCGGAGCTGAGCGTTAGCATTCTCGCATGTTTAATCCACGGCAGCGGGTTGGGCTGAAAGCCTTTAAACAGCACCCGATCGCCGACCTGCAGCTGCTGGGCCAGTTGACGAAGCCGCTGTTCCTGCTCCGGTTTTCCCTGACCGAGCAGGACCAGCGGCGCGTCGATACCGCTTTGGGCGTAGGCTTCAATCAGCCGGTCATGGCGTTTACCCGGATGGAAGCGGCCGACGTGGATAATATAGTCCCCTTGAGGAATATCGGCCGGCGCCTCTGCCGCCGCGCGAATGGCGGCGATATCGAACGGGTTATAGATGGTTTTAAGCTGTGCCGGGCGCAGTGCGAACTGCTCAACTAAATCCTTTCCAACCGCATCGGAAACGGCCACCACGTTGCGTCCCTGGTATACCCGCTTGATTTTCTGCTGCTTCATCCTGCGGTCAAAACCGCTGCGATGGCCAAGATAAGAGGTAGAGAAAACGCCGTGCAGACAGAACCAGACGTTTCGCCCCTGCAATGCCCGGCTGCGGGCGACGATGCGATCGGTTTTGTGCAGATTTGACAGTACCAGGTCGAAGCGACCATGCTGTTCTGCTTGTTCAATCGCGCGATCAAGCTGGCGCGCGCGGCGGGAGAGTTCCGTTAGCTTGCGCCACGGTTTGCGGCAGCGGTCGGCGATAATCTGATAATCGAGCCCTTCCGGCAGCGGATAATCGCAGACGTCGCGCAGCGAAAACAGCGATACCTGTTCGCCCTGGCTAAGAAAATGTTCCGCCAGCGTGAGCACGACTTTTTCCGCGCCGCCGCCCGGCAGACCGTCGATAACAAACAATATACGCATCGTTATTTCACCAGATCCTGATAGAGGGAAAGCAGCTGCGTCGACAGTCGCTCGCTAGTGCAATCCATAATACGTTCGCGGGCGCGTGCGCCTTCAGCGGAGCCCAGCGCGCGCGCGGGCAGCGCCATAACCGCCTGCTGTAACGCGGCAATATCCAGCGCGTCGCAAACGTAGCCGTTATCGCCCTCGGTGATGAACTCCGCGCCGCCGCAGCCGGTGGTGGTGATAACCGGCAGACCGCAGGCCATCGCCTCAAGGATCACATTCGGGAACGGGTCGTATAGCGTTGGCAGCAGTAGACCATCGGCCATCTGATAGAACGGTAGCGTTTCGGACTGCATGCCGAAGAAGCGCACGCGATCTTCGCAGTTCAGCGATTTTGCTAGCTGTTGATAGCGGTTCTGTTCTTTATCTTTGCCGACCACCAACAGATAACGATCGGTGGGGGCGATGGCGCGGATTGCCGCATCCAGCCCTTTTCGTTCAAATCCGGAACCGACATAAATCAGGCAGCTTGCCTGCAGCGGTAGCTGCAATTTGGCGCGTAAAGCGGCAAAGGTTTCTTCGCCTGGCGGCAGAAACCGCTGGTTATCAATAGCGTTGTAGATGACGTGGATTTTGTCAGCCGGCAGGCCGAAGTCTTCAATGATTTCCTGCTTAATCATCTCCGCATTGCAAATCACCCCGCGCAGGTGCGCGTCCTGATACATCTCGCGTTCCGCCTGCATCACATAACGGTGGTAGCGGTCGGCGAACAGCAGGCGGCTTTTCCAGGCCGGTAAAATGCGCGAGCGCTGCTGCAGCCAGCGGCGATGGACGCCGTCGCCGGCGCGGTAGAGATCGCAACCCGGAATACGCTCATGGCTTTGCACCAGGTCGAATGATTCACTCTGCCAGAGCGCGCGCGCGGCGTTGGCGAAACCGCGTTCCCGGCTGATGCGCCCCCATTTGCGCGGGTTGCAGATGTGAATATGCCAGTCCGGTTTGACAGGCCCTTGCCACTCGCGGGTGATGACGTTCAGTTCCAGATTACTGCTGTCGAGGGCTTCCAGCGCGCGGGAGACAAAGCGCTCCGCGCCGCCGTCAGGGCGATACTTTTGCCGTACCAGAGCCAGCCGGAATTTACTCATGCCAGTACCTTTTTCGCCGCCGCGATGACCGCGTCGGTAGGGATTAAATCAAGATAGCGTTCTTCGGTGTTGGTGTTGATGTCGTCAGGGTCGGGCAGCGGGCCGAAGTCGCCTGCCCAAATAACCTCGCCTTTCGCCTGCCACGGCCGCCAGAAGGTCAGCTTTGATGGGCCAAATAACGCGACGAGCGGCGTACCCAGGGCTGCCGCCATATGCATCGGCACCGAATCTACGCCGATAAACAGGCGGGCGTGATCGATAACCGCGGCCAGTTGGCGGAGCGTCAACTGGCCGGCTAACGAGTGCAGTCGCGCCTGCGGGCAGCCGCTGATGATGTTCTCTACCATCTGCTTTTCTTTGGCGTCAGGGCCAGAGGTAAGCACCACCGCGTAGCCTTCTGCTGACAGCGCATTAATCAGCGCGCTCATGCGCTCTTCGCGCCAGCATTTAAAGAACCAGCGCGAAGTCGGCTGAATCACGATGTAATTTTCCTGGAAGCCATCCGGCAGCAGCGCGCGGCTGGAGGCCCAGTCAGATTCGCTGTAGCCCATCCGCGCCGGCGCATCGTTTATCTCAAGCCCCAGCGGCGCCAGAATAGAGAGGTTTTGCTGCACCGTATGCAGCTGATTGTGCTGCTGGGTAGAAGCAAGCGCGGTGTGGCAGTAACGCCAGAACGGATGACGGCGCTTAGGGAAATCGAAACCGATGCGCGTCGGCGCGCCGGTTAATTTGCTAATGATCGCGCTGGGCCATTGATCGGCAAGGTTGAGCACCATGTCGTAGCGCTGCTGGCGCAGGCTGCGAATGAGCTGCCATTCCATCTTAAGCTGATGCCGCTTGCCCTGCTTTTTCCAGCTGCGATCGATCGCGTAAATCTGGTTAATCTCCGGGTTTGCCGCCAGCATATCCCTGGTCTCAGCATACAGCAGTACATCGACGCGAGCGGCGGGATACTGCTGTTTTAACGCGTTTACAAGCGGGGTGATCAGCAACATGTCGCCGTGGTGGCGCAGCTTAATGACCAGGATCCGCGCCGGGTTCTGCTGGCCGGGGGAGAGGGTTTCAGGCGTCATACTCTGTTCTTCATCCAGGATAAGGGTTCCGATTCTAGGGGATCGCGTAGATTGAGAGAAGCGTTGTATTGCTCTACCATGGACCGATACGTATGGCCTGAGGACGTTTTCGTGCACAATCCCGCATTTCTCATCACGATTGATACAGAGGGTGATAACCTCTGGCAAAAACATGACAGCATCACCACGGAGAATGCGCGCTATCTTCCGCGTTTTCAGCAGCTTTGCGAAAAGTATGGTTTCAAACCGGTCTATTTGACCAATTATGAAATGGCCATCGACCCTTTTTATATCGAATTTGCTAAAGATGTGATTGCGCGCGGCACCGCGGAAATCGGTATGCATCTGCACGCCTGGAACAGCCCGCCAACCGAGCCGCTGACCGCGGATGACTGGCGTCATAAGCCTTATCTCATCGAGTACAGCGATGCCGCCATGCGTGAAAAGGTCGACTATATGACTCATCTACTGGAAGATACCTTCCAGACCAAAATGGTGAGCCATCGCGCCGGGCGCTGGGCGTTTGACGAGCGCTACGCGCGCCTGCTGGTGGAGTACGGTTATCAGGTGGATTGCTCGGTGACGCCGCGGGTGAACTGGAAAACCGCTAAGGGCGCGCCGCAGGGCGATGGCGGTACGGATTATCGCCGCTTCCCGCAACATGCTTATTTTCTCGATGAAAATGATATCAGCCGCGAAGGGCATTCCCCGCTGCTGGAAGTGCCGATGAGCATTCAGTATAAGCACTCGGCGTGGATGAATAGCGTGAAGCAGGGTTACGATAGACTACGCGGTAAAGTTCGTTCGCCGTCCGTGCACTGGCTGCGTCCAATGGGCGGCAACGTCGAAACCATGAAAAAAGTAGTTCAGCAGACGCTGGCGCAGGGTAATGATTATGTTGAGTATATGCTGCATTCATCGGAGTATATGCCAGGCGGTAGCCCGACCTTTAAGAATGAACAAGATATTGAACGTTTATATGCCGATCTGGAAGCGTTCTTTAGCTGGCTTGCGCCGCAGGTCCGCGGAATGTCTTTAGCAGAATATTATAATTTCAAGAGAAATCTTACATAAAACAATCATTACTGATAGAGGTGCGGCGTTAATCTGGTGTAATATCATCAGTCTAATGAATAATTAACGCCTGAATTATTAAGATACTGAGGTTTTATGAAGATAGCAACCGTACTACGCTCTGGCGGTGATTATAACCAAAGCCATGTGCAGTGGTTATACAAACAATTGCCAGCAGACATCGAGAAAGTGTGCTTTACCGATTTAACTATTCCTGGCGTTAACACCATTAAACTAACTGAAGATTTGCCAGGTTGGTGGTCAAAAATCGAGATGTTTAATCCGGATTCGGTTGCCGAAGATATTTTTTATCTCGATTTAGATGTCGTCGTTGTCGGTGATATTAGCGATATTCTGGCAAATAAACAGCTGACCATGCTGAGTGATTTTTTCTTTCCTCAGAAAACGAAAAACTCTGCCATCATGCGCGTTCCGCATGAGGAAAAGTACAAGGTCTGGGAAGCGTTTAAGCGCTATCCTGAGCTATTCATGACGCGCTATCAGAGCGGTGGCGACCAGGAGTTTATCAGCAAAATCTATCCACACGCCGCTATCTGGCAGGACATTTTACCCGGACAGATCGTTAGCTATAAAAAGCATGTCATTCATAAGAAGAAGAATGAACATGCCACCGGTGATGGCACCGTGCCTGCGGGGACGCGAATTGTCTGTTTCCATGGAAAACCACGTCCTTGGGACTGCGGTGAAGCCTGGGTGCCACCATTTGAGAAAGCTTAATTATTTATGAGTAAAGTGATGTCGCCTGTGACAATATTGCTTCTGGCAATATTGTCATGTGTTTTTGTGATGCCGGAGAAAATCATGGGTAGGAATCTTTTTTACCTATCTTCGGTGATTACCTTAATTTATGCCGTAATTAACAGAAAGCGTCTTACTTTTAAAAAAGAGGAGATATTTCTGTCTCTGACGTTATTGATGTTAGGGGCCTCACAGCTTATTTGGTCATATCGCTTTCCGGGTAATCCGTCTGAAATTTATATGGCTGATGTTAGCTATCCTCGCTCAGGCGCTTATTTGATGATCGGCTCGGTGATGATGCTACTCTTGCCAGCGGTATTACGGACAACAACAATACAATATGGAAAAAGCTTGAGTTACGCATTAGTCGCGGGCTTTTCAGTATTGACGTTGTACGCTTTACATTATCATTTTTTTGTTTCCGGCGATCGTCTGAGAATCGATAACTCCGCAACCTTAAGCGCCTATCTTTATACGATATACTCGTTATTGACGCTGTATGCTTTAGCTTGCGTCAATATCCGCTATCGCAACTATATTGCCAGCGGTGTGATATTTTTCTCGCTGTGGATTATTTTTCTGACCGAAACTCGCTCGGCGCTGCTTATTTATCCGGCGGTACTGCTCTATGCCTTACTGACCGGTAACGTGATGTCGAAGAAAAAATCAGCGCTGGCGTGCCTGATGCTGTTGGTTGCTGGCCTGGCAGTGATTGAGTTGGCGTTTCCCTCGCTGAAAGATCGGGCGAGTGAAGCGGTCACCGAGATCTCGGATTATCAAAGCGATAACAATACCTCGATGGGTTCCCGGCTCAGTATGTGGCATACCGGGATCTATGAAATTATTGCTCATCCCGGTGGCGTAAGCTCGCAGCAGCGTTTCCAGATCCTCTCGCAATTGATGTATGAGAAAGAGCAGGGGAATCCCGAGGGGTTACGCAACATTGTTTATCATCTTCATAATGATTTGATCGAAACCATGTCGCTACAGGGCGTTATTGGCGGCCTCTTCCTGCTGGCATTGTATGGCGCGATGCTGCTCTATGTTTACAGAAAGGCGACGCTGAAATGTGCATTGGCGTTTATTGGCGCGCCGGTGATTCTTTTTGGCTGCGTCGATACTCTGTTTATCCACGACAGATTTATCATTATGTTTATTGTGGCGTTAGCCGTTTTCACGGCGTTATCGCCGGAAAAGTCTGCGGAAGAATCGTGATGGAATGATGAAGTGGCCGTTCAGGCCACTTCATGTAGCGCTTGAGATAACGGCATTTTAGGAAATACCTGTTCAGGAATTGCGCTATTAAGGGAAAGATTAATTACCGTAATACCCTTTGCCTGTAAATGACGGCTGGCGAGTTCAAAGGCGGGGAAAACCATACCATCTACTTTATCTGCGAGATAGGATGGGAGCTTATTGTCGCCGTTTTCATAAAATCGCGGTTGCTCAAAATTATTCATATCCAGACCGGCAATAATAATTCTGTTGAATCCCAGCCAGGCGATAATCTGCAGCGCCCAGTAAGCCACCGTTCCCGCATCAAATATCCCTTTGCGAATATCGGTTGAGAAACCAATATGGCTTAAGTGCTGGTGCAAAAGCGCACTTGGGGAGCGGCTAAAGGCCGTTGCGATATCGTTTCCGGGGATCTTCGGCTGGTAAATCTTATAACAGGCATCTTCAATCAGGGCGAGTCGACACTGAATATTGTTGAGCCCGATGCGCTCAATGATTTTGGCAATACCGTGGGTAGTGGTAAAAAAGAGGATTCGCGGATTACTGACAATACCGGCGATAACCTCAGGTTTACGATCAAAAAACTCCATATCAACGATCAGATACAGAGAAAACCCTAGCTTTCCTTCGAGAAAGTAAGCGCCGTTGACGCCCATTACCGGCAACGATGACGGGATAATCGAAAAATCGACATCGTTGATCGATGGGCCGGTCGCGGTGAGCAGCATTGGCCCGGAGAAAGCGTTTTTTAATTCACTTAGGCTACAGAGCGGTACCGATTCGCCCTTGTATTGTAAGGCACAAATTTCACCGCTTTCCGCCCGGCGGATCTTTACCCACGGCCACAGGTTTTCATTGTGGCGATAGGCGCGCGGGCGGGTATAGCGATAAATTTGCTTGAATAGCGATCCCATTAAACCAATCCCTGTGCTTGCAACAGTTGCTGAACATGCTCAGCGGTAATATCGCCGGTGCTGCTACCGTGCGGCGGGCGGACAATATGCTGGTTTTTACCATATCCGCCAATCAGTCCCGGATCGGTTGGGCCGTAGAGCGTGAAATTGGGTTTATCGAGCGCCGCGGTCAGATGGCTCAACCCGGTGTCGACGGAAACCACGCCGCGTGCGCCAGCCAGAATCTGCGCAACCTGCTCAAGGCTCATGCGCGGCAGTACATCGACGTTATCGCGTCCTTCCGCCAGCCGTTTTGCCCGCGCCTCTTCGTGCGGCGCGCCCCACGGCAGCTTAATACGTACGCCGCTACCTGCCAGTAGATCGAGAAGCGCTTGCCAGCATGCTTCCGGCCAGTGTTTATCATCGCGGGTGGTGGCGTGCAGGAAGACCAGATACGGCTCTGTTGCCGGTGCGTCAGGGCGAATAAAGTGGCGCGCGATGGCGTAATCACCCTGCGTTTGCGGCCTGGCATAGCCCAGGCTTTTGGCGAACAGTTCGCGCGTACGCTCTACTGCGTGCTGCTCGACAGCAATATGGTGGCGACGGTTATAAAACAGGCTTGCCAGCGGCTCGCGGGCGGACTGCCAGTCCATGCCATGTTTGACGCCGTGCGCCAGACGCGTTACCAGCGCGGCGCTTTTCACCAGCCCTTGCGCATCAATAATGGCATCGTAGTTGACGGCCTTTACGGCATCGCGAAAGGCTTTTCTTTCCGCTTTGATAGGCGCGGAAAACCAGGCTTTGCGCCAGCGGCGAATCGCCACCGGAATCACCCGCTCGACGGCGGCATGCCATGAAGGGATCTGCGCGAAGCCCTCTTCAACCACCCAATCAAAGCGGATGCCGGGAATGGCCTGGGCAGCGTCGGTCAGCGCGGGCAGCGTGTGCAGCACGTCGCCCATGGACGAGGTTTTTACGATCAATACCCGCATCCGTTACGCTTCCTCGTGCTCGGTTTTTTCCGTCAACAGTTCGTTCAGCTCTTGCAGGACGCGTTCTGGAGTGATGTCGATCAGGCTTTGATGATAGCCCTCAGCGGCATCGCCTTTGCGCACCTTGTGGTAGCCGCTAATCAGGCGAATAACCCGCGCTTTATGCGACAGGGGCGGGGTAAAGTCCGGGCTGCTCGGGCCGTAAAGCGCCACCAACGGGCGGTCCAGCGCGGCGGCGACGTGCATCAACCCCGAATCGTTGCTGACCACGGCCTGACAGGCGGCAATCAGAATCACGGCCTGTTCCAGCTGGGTTTCGCCAGCCAGGTTACGACACCAGGCCTGCTGCTCGCTGCTAAGCGCGGCGATGATCTCTTTGCCGGCATCGTTATCTTTCGCCGAGCCGAAGAGCGCAATCTGATAACCATCGTCAATGAGCTTTTTCGCCAGCGCGGCGTAGTGGTAATGCGGCCAGCGTTTGGCAGGGCCGAACTCTGCGCCGGGGCAGAAGCCGATAATGGGCCGATCGTTTGAAAGATTAAAGGCGTTGCAGGCCTGTGATTTTTCGCCGTCGTTGACCTGCAGCTGCGGCCATAGCAGCGGCTGCGGAAGGTCTTTAGCGCAGCGCATGACGCCGTTGTCGTAGGCCAGCGCCACGTAGCGCTCCACCATCAGCGGCCAGGCGTCTTTATCCAGCACGCGGGCGTCGTTAAGCAGGCCATAGCGCATCTCGCCGCGCCAGCCGGTGCGCAGCGGGATGTTGGCAAAGAATGGCACCAATGCCGATTTAAACGAGTTCGGCAGCACGTAAGCGCGATCGTAGCGACGATCGCGCAGACTGTGGCCGAGTTTGCGGCGTTCGCCGATAGCCAGCGCGCCGTGGCCGAGCGGCATGGCGATCGCTTCGTTGACTTCCGGCATGCGCGATAACAACGGACGGCACCATGCCGGCGCCATCACGTCGATAATCGCCTGGGGATAGCGCGCCCTGAGCGTACGATAAAGACTTTGCGACATCATCATGTCGCCCACCCAAGACGGGCCTATCACCAATATTTTCATGCTTGTTTCTTACGCGTCGCGGTTGAGCCAGGCCATATATTCCGTTACGCCTTCGGCAACGGTTTTGAACGGTTTGTCATAGCCCGCTTTACGCAGGTTAGTCAGGTCGGCCTGCGTGAATGCCTGATAGCGGCCTTTCAGTTTGTCCGGGAACGGGATGTATTCAATGCTGCCTTTCTTATGGTACGCCAGGGTCGCATCGGCGACGGCCTGGAAAGATTCCGCGCGGCCGGTACCGAGGTTGAAGATACCGGAAACGCCATTTTCCCAGAACCACAGGTTCACCGCGGCGACGTCGCCGACATAGACGAAGTCGCGTTTGAAGCCGTCGCTGCCTTCGAACAGTTTCGGACTTTCGCCATTATTCAGCTGGGTATTGAGGTGGAAGGCCACGCTCGCCATGCTGCCTTTGTGCCCTTCGCGCGGCCCGTAGACGTTGAAATAACGGAACCCGACGATCTGTGAATCCGCTTCCGGCAGGATCTGACGGACGTATTCGTCGAACAGGAATTTAGAGTAGCCGTAGACGTTCAGCGGTTTTTCAAATTCGCGGGACTCGATAAAGTCGCTGGTGCGCCCGCCGTAGGTGGCGGCGGAAGAGGCGTACAGGAACGGGATTTCGCGCTCCAGGCAGTAGTGCAGCACCTCTTTGGAGTACTGATAGTTGTTATCCATCACATACTTGCCGTCCCACTCGGTAGTGGAAGAGCAGGCGCCTTCGTGAAATACCGCTTCAATCTCGCCAAACTCTTCGCCGGCCATAATCTGGATCAGAAAATCTTCTTTATCCATGTAGTCAGCGATGTCCAGATCCACCAGGTTTACGAATTTGGTGCCGTCTTTCAGATTGTCTACAACCAGAATATCGGTGATGCCTTTGTCATTCAGGGCTTTAACGATGTTGCTGCCGATAAAGCCTGCGCCGCCGGTTACGATGATCATAACTGTACCTTTGAAGTAGAAAGCCCGGAAACAATCCGGACATGAATACTCCTATCATATCACTACATCCGAAAGGCTTCAGCCATTCGCCGAAAAGGTGCTGGCCGTGCGTGATTTATGCTGCAAATTATTCATTCAGGCATGCATCATCTCGTATCAACGTATAGCTTTGGGTAATATGTGCCAAATTTTGCCGAATCTGGAGAGTTGCAATGCGTGGTGATTTCTACAAACAGTTAACCAATGACCTGGATACCGCGCGCGCGGAAGGGTTGTTTAAAGAAGAGCGTATCATTACTTCGGCTCAGCAGGCGGACATCACCGTCGGCGACAGCCACGTCATTAACTTCTGCGCCAACAACTATCTGGGCCTGGCGAACCACCCGGAACTGATTGCCGCGGCGAAATCCGGCATGGACAGCCACGGCTTCGGGATGGCCTCGGTGCGCTTCATCTGCGGTACCCAGGACACACATAAGCAGCTCGAGAAGAAGCTGGCGGATTTCCTCGGTATGGAAGACGCGATTCTCTACTCCTCCTGCTTTGATGCCAACGGCGGCCTGTTTGAAACGCTGCTGGGGCCGGAAGATGCCATTATCTCTGATGCCCTGAACCACGCGTCGATCATCGACGGCGTGCGCCTGTGCAAAGCTAAGCGTTTCCGCTATGCCAACAACGATATGCAGGAGCTGGAAGCGCGTCTGAAAGAAGCGCGCGAAGCCGGCGCTCGCCACGTGCTGATCGCTACCGATGGCGTTTTCTCGATGGACGGCGTGATCGCCAACCTGAAAGGCGTCTGCGACCTGGCGGATAAATATGATGCGCTGGTGATGGTCGATGATTCTCACGCCGTGGGCTTTGTCGGCGAAAACGGCCGCGGTTCCCATGAATATTGCGACGTGATGGGCCGCGTCGACATCATCACCGGCACGTTGGGTAAAGCGCTGGGCGGCGCGTCAGGCGGTTACACCGCCGCGCGCAAAGAAGTCGTTGAGTGGCTGCGCCAGCGTTCTCGTCCCTATCTGTTCTCCAACTCCCTGGCGCCGGCCATTGTCGCCGCTTCCATCAAGGTGCTGGAGATGGTGGAAGCGGGCAGCGAACTGCGCGATCGCCTGTGGGCTAACGCGCGCCTGTTCCGCGAAAAAATGACCGCAGCAGGCTTTACCCTGGCAGGCGCCGACCACGCGATTATCCCGGTGATGCTCGGTGAAGCTACCGTCGCCCAGGAGTTCGCGCGCGAATTGCAAAAAGAAGGTATTTACGTCACCGGTTTCTTCTATCCGGTGGTTCCAAAAGGCCAGGCGCGTATTCGCACCCAGATGTCGGCGGCGCATACCCCTGAACAAATTGAACGTGCGGTGGAAGCCTTTACCCGCATCGGCAAACAACTGGGCGTCATCGCCTAATAAGGGTGTGAGATGAAAGCGTTATCCAAACTGAAAGCGGAAGAAGGCATCTGGATGACCGACGTACCGGAACCGGAAGTCGGCCATAACGATCTGCTGATTAAAATCCGTAAGACCGCGATTTGCGGTACCGACGTGCACATCTATAACTGGGACGAATGGTCGCAGAAAACCATCCCGGTACCAATGGTGGTGGGGCATGAGTATGTCGGCGAAGTCGTGGGTATCGGTCAGGAAGTTCGCGGCTTTAAGCTTGGCGATCGCGTTTCCGGCGAAGGGCATATCACCTGCGGACACTGCCGTAACTGTCGCGGCGGTCGCACGCATCTGTGCCGTAACACCATCGGCGTGGGGGTAAACCGCCCGGGCTGTTTCGCTGAATATCTGGTGATCCCGGCCTTCAACGCTTTCAAAATCCCGGACAATATCTCTGACGATCTGGCATCCATCTTCGACCCGTTCGGCAACGCTGTGCATACCGCGCTCTCCTTCGACCTGGTCGGTGAAGATGTTTTGGTTTCCGGCGCTGGCCCGATCGGGGTGATGGCCGCGGCGGTGGCGAAACATGTCGGCGCGCGTAACGTGGTGATTACCGATGTTAACGAATATCGCCTGGAGCTGGCGCGTAAAATGGGCGTCACCCGTGCGGTTAACGTCGCCAAAGAGAATCTGAACGATGTGATGGCGGAGCTGGGGATGACCGAAGGCTTCGACGTGGGTCTGGAGATGTCCGGCGCGCCGCCGGCGTTCCGCACCATGCTTGATACCATGAACCACGGCGGACGTATTGCGATGCTGGGTATTCCTCCGTCGGATATGTCTATCGACTGGACCAAGGTCATCTTCAAGGGGCTGTTTATCAAAGGGATTTACGGCCGCGAAATGTTTGAAACCTGGTATAAGATGGCGGCGCTGATCCAGTCTGGCCTCGATCTTTCGCCAATTATCACCCACCGTTTCGGTATTGATGACTTCCAGAAAGGCTTTGACGCGATGCGCTCCGGCCAGTCTGGCAAAGTGGTACTGAGCTGGGATTAAACTTATTATCGTCAGGATGACGCTAATAAGCATTCTTGCTGCCCATAGTTTATGGGCAGCATATTCTTCACATATATATTGATAATAAAGTTTTTGTTATTACCACAGCCACTATTGAACTGAACCCAGTTTTATTTATATTCTGCCATATCTTCATTTAACAAGGATGGTATATATGGCGCACCCTATTTTTATCAACCGTCTTTGGCAATTGAAGAGTATTGTTTTACCGGCGTTACTGTTTTTTATGAGTTTCAGCATCCTGGCTGAGCAAAGGCTTGAACATGGCGTGCTGCAAGCCTACTGGAAGGCGCAATGGAGCGATAATGTGACCATTAATGTTCCGGCCCTCGGATTTCGCTATTATTGGCTGGATGACCAGGGGAAATTTAAAAAAGTCATCAATATATATGTTAAGGGAACGCTGAAAGAACAGTTGCTGTTTATTCGGCAGAACTTTAGTGATATCCCAGAAAATTTTATCAGATTTCGCGAGTGGTACGTTAACCAGCAGGGCAGTCTGCTGGTTAATAATATCGCGCAGTATACTGAATGCAGCAGTGAGAATTATAGCGCCGTATTGCTTTCTTTTGTTCCTGCGCAAAATAAACCTGTATCCAATATCGACGATATGCATGCTCAGGTCCCCTGCGGCGGGGACGGACGCTATCCCTGGTTAACGACATATCATTTACAGCATGAATGGAATCAGCATTCATTCAAAGAATGGCCAGATGATAATGCGAATAATACATATTCCGTTATGGCTGATGACGTGGTGGTTAAAATACGCACTATTAACAAATACTGGATCTATGCCGCTCTTTACGATGACAGCAAAGCGGACCGTATGAGTGATAAACGGGGGTACATCAGGAGGGAGCATCTCAAACCCGATAACTGACACCTGGCGGTATCGGGCAAGGTGATGAAATTTATCTCAAGGTAGATTTATTTAGATTTGGATAACATTTCTAAAATAATACGTATCTACCGCACTATTTCCGCATCGATCTTTTGCCTATTCGTTTATACAGTTGGTTTACTCTTCGTTTAATCGCATAAACCCTATGTTTAAGCTCTCAGTATGCTTGCTTACCTGTAATTCGGCCCGCTTATTACGGGAAGTCTTGCCGCCGCTGTTGCGGGTGGCGGATGAGTTTATTGTCGTTGATTCAGGCAGTACGGATGAAACGCTGCAGATATGTCAGCAGTTTGGCATAACGGTTCATCACCACCCCTATGCCGCCCACGGCCTGCAGATGAACTATGCGACCTCGCTGGCGACCCATGACTGGGTGCTATGTATGGATAGCGATGAAATTCTGGATGAACAAGTGGTTGCGGCGATTCTGGCGCTTAAGGCGGGAGAGGAGCCGGACCCCAGTTGTGCATGGCGCCTGCCGCGCTACTGGTTCGTGCTTGGCGAACAGGTGCGGACTATTTATCCCATCTCATCGCCGGATTACCCGGTACGCCTGTTCAACCGCCAGCGGGCCAGTTTTAACCAGCGGCCGGTAGACGATCAGGTGGTCGGCCATCTGACCTCGATAAGGCTTCCGGGCTTTGTCCGCCACGACACCTTCTATTCACTGCATGAGGTGTTTAACAAGCTCAACAGCTATACCACCCGGCTGGTGAAGGCGCAGAAGGTCAGGCCGTCGCTCAGTCGCGGGATCATCAGCGCTATCGGCGCATTTTTTAAGTGGTATCTGTTCAGCGGCGCGTGGCGCAGCGGCAAAGTGGGGGCAGTAACCGGCTTGTACGCCACCTTGTACAGCTTCATGAAGTATTTTAAAGCCTGGTATGCTCACGACGGTAAGCGGCAGGGAACCGTGACGGAGAAGCGCACGGATCCCTGATGAAGATTAGTTGGTGGGGCTATCCCAGCCCTGCCATTTAAGCTGGTAATACTGGACCAGTGCGCTCTGGCTGATGCTTTCGCTCAGAATGCTAAAGAAGCGGCTGGCGTTCACCGGCTCCAGCGGACGCTTCGGTTTGCAGTACTTCACGCCGTGGAACGGGTTACGCGGCTTCTGCTGCTGCGGCACGTTTGGCTGGGCAGGCGTGTTCGGCGTCGAGTTGTCGACCTGCGGTTCGTTTAGCAGGCTGCTCGGGCGCACCAGCGTGATATCTGGCGGCAGGTTATAAACCATTTGCTGTAGTACCCGCACCGTTGAAGGATGGGGATGACCAATGGCGATAGCCGAACCGTTACGCCGCGCCAGCGCGATGGCGCGATTGAACTGAGTGCGGATGTCCGCCTCGTTCTGGGTGTCGTCGAGAAACACTTTGCGTTTAATTACCTTCACGCCGGTTCCCTGAGCGGCACGCATGGCCTGGGTGTTGCCGATAGTCACACTATCGAGAAAATAGAGATTGTAGCGTTCCAGCGCCTGCATCACCTTCTGCATGCCGAACAGGTTAGAAGTCATGGCGCTACCCATGTGGTTGTTCAACCCGACCGCGTAAGGCACTTTACCGTAAGCCTCACGAATAATACGTTCGATCTCATCGCTGCTCATATCCGGGCGCAGGGTGTCTTTTTCCAGCGGTTGCTTGCTGAGCGGCGCCATCGGCAGGTGGATCAATACTTCATGGCCCAGATTATGCGCTTTGGTGGCCATTTCCCGGGCGTGGGGGGCATTCGGCAGCACGGCAACGGAGATGGTGGGCGGCAGCGCCAGCACCTTATTTTCCGTCTGCGGACGGTAGCCGAAATCATCGATAACGATAGAGAGTTTACCGGCGAAAACCGGCGCAGCAATAGCCAGTGAACCGGCTACAGCAAGTGCAATCATGCGAAATTGAAGCAAAACTTATCTTCCCAACCACGGCTGTGGATTGACCGCCTGACCCTGGCGGCGAATTTCGAAATAGAGCGACGGACGACCCTGACCGCCGCTACTGCCTACCAGCGCGATAGCCTGGCCCGCGCGGACCTGGGTACCGACGCTGACCAGCGCGCTTTGGTTATAGCCGTAAAGACTCATGTCGCCTTTGCCGTGTTCAACGACGACCACCAGGCCGTAGCCCTGCAGCCAGTCGGCGAGGATCACCCGACCGTCGGCAATGGCTTTGACTTCGGTGCCCTCAGACGCAGCGATAACCATCCCTTTCCAACGTAGTTCACCTTGCAGCTGTTCGCCATAACGATGAAGAATTGTTCCGCGAACCGGCCAGAAGGCCTGACCGCGCGGCGCGCCGAGGCCGCCGGTTCGCGACATCAATGAACGTTCGCTTTCGGTTGGTTTATAGGTGGTGCCTTTGCGCGAGGCTTCCTGCTGACGGTCGCGTACCGCCTGGGCATCACGAGCCTCGCGATCGGCGCGGGCTTTGGCTGCCGCTTCCGCCTGGGCGATGCGGCCGCGCAGGCGCGATTCGTTAGCGCGCAGTTCGCTGAGCTGCTGTTGGCCTTTCTGAATGGAGGATTCGAGGCTGGAGAGCGTCTTTTTACGCTCGTTGCGCGCCTGCTCAAGCTTGGCCTGCTGCGCTTTTTGCTCGTAAACCAGCGTTTGCTGCTGGCTTTGTTTTTCTTCCAGCATCGATTTCTGTACCGCGACTTCTTCGCGCGTCTGCTTGAGCTGGGCGATGGTCTCCTGACGGGCCTGGTTAAAGTAACCAAAATAGGCCTGCAGGCGCTGGTTGCGCTGCCCCTCTTCGCCGCTGAGGATCATCTGCATGCCGGTATGCGGCCCCTGGCGGAAGGCGGCGTCAAGCTGCGCGGCGAGGTTACGTTCCTGGGAGGCACGCTGGCGCTCCAGCTTAGCGATAGACGCGTTCATCTCGTCGATCTGCTTATTGAGCTGGTTGAGGGTATCCTGAGTTTCACGCAGCTTACGCGCGGCGGCGGAGATCGCCTCTTCCTGCGCTTTTAGTTGGGCGAGCAGAGAGGAACGTTGCTGCTGCTGTTGCTGAATCGCGCGCTGTTTGGCGGCGATATCGGCCTGAATGGATTTCAGCTGGTCGCGGTCATCGGCGTGAGCGGATGCGGCGCACAGCAATACGCCAGCGCTAAGCGCGCTGGCGTAAAGAACGGATCGAACAGCCGTTGCGATCCATGTATTTGAATAAGTCGCCTTTCCCCTCATGGGGAAGGATTATTCCACGATGAACAGCGGCTTGCCAGTCATCTCTTGCGGGATTTCCATTCCCATCAGCGATAGCATGGTTGGCGCGATGTCGGAAAGCTTGCCGCCTTCGGCTACTTTCACGGTTTTGTCGCCAACGTAGATCAGCGGAACCGGCAGGTTAGTATGCGCGGTGTGCGCCTGTCCGGTCGCCGGATCGCGCATTTGCTCGGCGTTGCCGTGGTCGGCGGTGATCAGCAGCTGACCGCCGACGGATTCAACGGCCGCGGTCACTTGTTCGATACAGTGATCCAGCGCTTCAACCGCTTTCACCGCCGCTTCCATCACCCCGGTATGGCCAACCATATCGCCATTCGGGTAGTTACAGATGATGGTGTCATACTGGCCGCCTTTGATGGCCGCAACCAGTTTTTCGGTCAGCTCGGCAGAGCTCATTTCCGGCTGCAGGTCGTAAGTGGCAACCTTCGGCGAGTTAATCAGAATACGGTCTTCGCCTTTGAACGGATCTTCTACGCCGCCGTTAAAGAAGAAGGTCACGTGCGCATATTTCTCGGTTTCGGAGATGCGCAGCTGGGTTTTGTCGTGCTTCGCCATCCACTCGCCGAAAGTGTTAACCAGTGAAGCTGGTGGATAAGCGCAAGCGACTTTGATGTCGGCGGCGTATTCGGTCAGCATCACGAAATCGAGGTTAACGACTTTCTTACGCGCGAAGCCGTCGAAGTCGGCGTTAACGAAGGCGCGGGTGATTTCGCGCGCGCGGTCAGCGCGGAAGTTCATGAAGATCAGCGCGTCGCCGTCTTCCATCGCGGCATCGGCCTGGCCCGCGGCGCGGATAACGGTCGCTTTAACGAACTCGTCGTTTTCATCACGGGCGTAGGCTGCCTGCAGGCCCGCCACCGCGGTGTCGGCCTGGAATTCGCCTTTGGCCAGCGTCATCAGGTCATAGGCTTGTTCTACGCGATCCCAGCGGTTGTCGCGGTCCATGGCGTAGTAGCGGCCAATGATAGAGGCGATACGGCCTTTGCCCAGCGCGGTGAATTTAGCTTCGAATTTAGCCAGCGTCGCTTCAGCGCTGCGCGGCGGCGTGTCGCGGCCATCGAGGAAAGCGTGCAGATAGATTTTCTCTGCGCCGCGCTCGGCGGCCAGTTCTACCATCGCCATGATGTGGTCTTCGTGGCTGTGAACGCCGCCAGGCGACATCAGGCCCATGATATGTACCGCTTTACCTGCGGCGACGGCTTTGTCGACCGCGCCGGTCAGCACCGGGTTGGCGAAGAAGGTGCGTTCTTTGATTTCAACGTCCAGACGGGTCAGATCCTGATACACGATACGACCCGCGCCGAGGTTTACGTGACCCACTTCGGAGTTACCCATCTGGCGGTCAGGCAGCCCGACTTCCAGACCGGATGCGTCAATCAGGGTGTGCGGACGTTTTGCCCACAGCGCGTCCATTACCGGCGTTTTCGCGCTATAAATGGCGTTATCCTGTTGGTCTTCACGGTAGCCGTAGCCATCCAGAATCACCAGTACCATAGGTTTTTTAGTAACCGACATTGCGACAACCTCATGCTCAAAGACAGAAAATTTGCGTAATTTTACTACAGCTGAATCGATCAAATCACCGTAAAAGATCAAAGAAAGGGAAGAGGCGACGCCAGAGCTGATGGCGAAGTCGGCTTTTTTTTCGTGACGGGCCGCAGAAAATACATTACATCGCGCTCACTGGCTGTATTTGCCGCAATGCACAGGTATACTCCTTCCCTGGTTTTTTTATCACTTAGTCGGGAGTTGTAACCCCCCATGCAAGAAATTATGCAATTCATCGGCCGTCACCCGGTCCTGAGCATCGCGTGGATCGCGCTGCTGGGTGCGGTACTGTTCACCACCTTTAAAGGCTTGATGTCAAAAGTTAAAGTCATTACCCGTGGTGAAGCGACGCGTCTTATCAACAAAGAAGAAGCCGTTGTTGTCGACCTGCGTCAGCGTGACGACTTCCGTAAAGGCCATATCGCTGGCGCTATCAACCTGCTGCCTGCCGATATCAAAGCAAATAACGTCGGCGAGTTGGAAAAACACAAAGCACAACCCATTATTGTTGTGGATGGGTCCGGCATGCAGGCGCAAGAGCCTGCCAGCCTGCTGAATAAAGCCGGATTCGAAAAAGTCTTTGTACTGAAAGAAGGCATCGCAGGCTGGAGCGGCGAGAACCTTCCGCTGGTACGCGGCAAATAATTTACCCCCGCGTCGTTATGGCGCAGCGGTTCCCCCGATAACCACTCAGGCGGCGGGGGAGCCTCTGCGGCGTAAAATCACTCGGGGTAAAAACAGGAGTGAGTCATGGCCAATATTGAGATCTATACCAAAGCGACCTGCCCGTTCTGCATCCGCGCCAAAGCGCTGCTGAACAGCAAGGGCGTGACGTTCAACGAACTGCCTATCGATGGCGATGCCGCGAAGCGCGAAGAGATGATCCAGCGCAGCGGCCGGACGACGGTTCCGCAGATTTTTATTGATGCGCAGCACATTGGCGGCTGTGACGACTTGTATGCGCTTGATTCACGTGGTGGACTTGATCCCCTCTTGCGCTAATTTTTACGCTTTCCCCATTCAGGGGCGCGTATTTAAGGACAACACGAAAGGGTTTTACTATGTCAGAACAAAACAGCACCGAAATGACTTTCCAGATTCAGCGCATCTACACCAAAGACGTTTCCTTCGAAGCGCCAAATGCGCCGCAAGTTTTCCAGAAAGATTGGCAGCCTGAAGTTAAACTTGATCTGGATACCGCTTCCAGCCAGCTGGCTGAAGGCGTTTATGAAGTGGTGCTGCGTGTCACCGTAACTGCTTCGCTGGGCGAAGAAACCGCATTCCTGTGCGAAGTACAGCAGGGCGGCATCTTCTCCATCGACGGCATCGATGGCAACCAGATGGCGCACTGCCTCGGCGCGTACTGCCCGAACATTCTGTTCCCGTACGCTCGCGAGACCGTTACCAGCCTGGTTTCCCGCGGCACCTTCCCGCAACTGAACCTTGCGCCGGTGAACTTTGACGCGCTGTTTATGAACTATCTGCAACAGCAGGCTGGCGAAGGTGCTGAACAACATCAGGATGCCTGATGAACGCGCTTAATGCTGCAATGACTGTGATCGGTGCCGGCTCTTACGGCACCGCTCTTGCCATCACCCTGGCAAGAAATGGCCACGAGGTCGTCCTCTGGGGTCATGACCCGAAACATATCGCGACGCTGCAACACGATCGCTGCAACGCCGCGTTCCTTCCCGATGTGCCCTTCCCGGACACGCTGCGCCTTGAGAGCGATTTAGCGACGGCGCTGGCCTCCAGCCGCGATATCCTCGTGGTGGTGCCGAGCCATGTCTTCGGCCAGGTTCTGCGCCAGATTAAACCGCTGATGCGTTCCGATGCGCGTCTGGTGTGGGCGACGAAAGGTCTGGAGGCCGAAACCGGCCGTCTGCTGCAGGACGTGGCGCGTGAAGCGCTGGGCGATGACATCCCATTAGCGGTCATCTCCGGTCCGACTTTCGCCAAAGAGCTGGCCGCCGGCCTGCCGACGGCGATTTCGCTGGCGGCGACGGATCCGCAGTTTGCGGAAGACCTTCAGCGCCTGTTGCACTGCGGTAAAAGCTTCCGCGTCTACATCAACCCGGACTTTATCGGCGTACAGCTGGGCGGCGCGGTGAAAAACGTTATCGCCATCGGCGCCGGAATGTCTGACGGTATCGGCTTTGGCGCGAATGCGCGTACGGCGTTGATCACCCGTGGGCTGGTGGAAATGTCCCGTCTCGGCGCGGCGCTGGGCGCCGATCCGGAAACCTTCATGGGCATGGCCGGGTTGGGCGACCTGGTACTGACCTGTACCGATAACCAATCGCGAAACCGCCGTTTTGGCATGATGCTCGGACAGGGCATGGACGTGCAAAGCGCGCAGGACAAGATTGGCCAGGTGGTTGAAGGCTATCGCAATACCAAAGAGGTTCGCGTTCTGGCGCAGCGTTTAGGCGTCGAAATGCCAATAACCGAGGAAATTTATCAGGTATTGTATTGCGGAAAAATTGCGCGCGAGGCAGCATTGACCTTATTAGGTCGCGCACGCAAGGATGAACGCAGCGCCAACTAGCCGCAGGGAAAGTCTGTTACCTGTATGACCCGGTCAGCGAAGAACTGACCGGTCATAATTCTTACCGTCTGGAGTATGCAATGCCGTGTGAAGAACTGGATATCGTCTGGAACAATATTAAAGCCGAAGCCCGGGCTTTGGCCGACTGTGAGCCGATGCTCGCCAGTTTTTACCATGCAACGCTACTCAAGCACGAAAATCTGGGCAGCGCCCTGAGCTATATGCTGGCGAATAAGCTGGCCTCGCCGATTATGCCCGCTATCGCCATTCGCGAAGTGGTGGAAGAGGCCTATGCCGCTGACCCGGAGATGATCGCTTCCGCCGCCTGCGATATCCAGGCGGTACGTACCCGTGACCCTGCGGTCGATAAATACTCAACGCCGTTGCTCTACCTGAAAGGCTTCCATGCGCTGCAGGCCTACCGCATTGGCCACTGGCTGTGGAATCAGGGGCGTCGCGCGCTGGCTATTTTCCTGCAAAACCAGGTCTCCGTCTCTTTCCAGGTCGATATCCATCCGGCGGCGAAGATTGGCCGTGGGATCATGCTCGACCACGCCACCGGTATCGTGGTCGGTGAAACGGCGGTGATTGAAGACGACGTATCCATTCTGCAGTCCGTGACCCTCGGCGGTACCGGCAAAACTAGCGGCGACCGTCACCCGAAAATTCGCGAAGGCGTGATGATTGGCGCCGGGGCGAAGATCCTCGGCAATATCGAAGTCGGGCGCGGGGCGAAGATTGGTGCCGGTTCCGTGGTGCTGCAACCTGTGCCGCCGCATACCACCGCCGCAGGCGTACCGGCGCGCATCGTCGGCAAGCCGGAGAGCGACAAGCCGGCAATGGATATGGATCAGCATTTTAATGGCATCCACCATACCTTCGAGTACGGCGACGGGATTTGATTTATTGCCATTTGCCGCTGTTAAGCTCAGAGAGGTAGCCCGGATAAGGCGCAACGCGCCGCAATCCGGGAACCGCTCAGGTTAGCTGCGCAACACGGCTCCAGGGTATCCCAACTGACGCCAGGCTTCATACACCACCACCGACACCGCGTTTGACAGGTTCATGCTGCGGCTGTCCGGCATCATCGGAATACGGATTTTTTGCTCCGCCGGTAGGGCATCGAGAATGCTGGCCGGTAGGCCGCGCGTTTCCGGACCAAACATCAAGAAATCACCATCCTGATAGCTTACCGCGCTGTGGGCGGGCGTGCCTTTGGTGGTGAGGGCGAACAGCCGCTGCGGCTTCGCGCTGGCGACAAACGCCGCGTAATCCGCGTGGCGCTGTACGGCGGTGAACTCGTGATAATCCAACCCGGCGCGTCTCAGGCGTTTATCGTCCCAGGTAAAGCCCATCGGCTCAATGATATGTAAATTGAAGCCGGTGTTGGCGCACAGGCGGATGATATTGCCGGTGTTCGGCGGGATTTCTGGTTCGAATAATACGATGTTCAGCATACTGCCCCCTTAATTGCGGGGGGCAGAATAGCAGATATTTGTTGAACCCTCACCCTGACCCTCTCCCTGAGGGAGAGGGAGAAAACCGATTCCAGCAGGGGCGGTGTAAGGGAAAACGCGGGGAATTACGCGGCGTTGCCCTGCTTGAGCGCATCAAAGGTCTGCAGCGCTTCGGCATTCTGCACCAGCGAATCGCGGCTGATTTCGCTGATGGATTTCGCCCCGGTCAGCGTCATCGCCACTTTCATCTCTTTCTCGATAAGAGTGAGCAGATTCGCCACCCCTTGCTTGCCGTGGGTCGCCAGCGCGTACAGATACGCGCGGCCCAGCAGCACGCTGTCAGCGCCCAGGGCGATCATCCGCACCACGTCGAGACCGTTGCGGATGCCGCTGTCGGCGAGAATAGTGATGTCGCCTTTAACCGCATCGGCAATGGCGGGCAGGGCGCGGGCGGAAGAGAGCACGCCGTCAAGCTGACGGCCGCCGTGGTTAGAGACGACAATACCGTCAGCGCCGAAGCGCACCGCATCGCGGGCGTCCTCCGGGTCGAGGATCCCTTTGATCACCATCGGGCCGTCCCAGAAGTCGCGGATCCACTCCAGGTCTTTCCATGAAATCGACGGATCGAAATTATTCGCCAGCCAGCCGATGTAATCCTCAAGCCCGGTCGGTTTGCCGAGGTAGGCGGAGATATTGCCCAGATCGTGCGGGCGACCGTTGAGACCGACGTCCCATGCCCACTGCGGATGAGTGACGGCCTGCCAGTAGCGGCGCATGGCGGCGTTCGGACCGCTCATGCCAGAATGGGCGTCGCGATAGCGCGCGCCGGGGGTCGGCATATCCACGGTAAAGACCAGCGTGGAGCAGCCCGCAGCTTTGGCGCGCTCCAGCGCATTGCGCATAAATCCGCGATCGCGCAGGACATACAGCTGGAACCACATCGGGCGCTTGATGGTCGGGGCGACCTCTTCAATCGGGCAAACGGAAACGGTAGAGAGGGTAAACGGGATGCCTTTGTCGTCCGCCGCGCCCGCCGCCTGCACTTCGCCGCGGCGCGCGTACATGCCGCACAGTCCGACCGGCGCCAGCGCCGTCGGCATCGCTAGCTTCTCGTTGAATAACGTGGTCTCCAGGCTCAGATCCGACATATTGCGCAGAATGCGCTGACGGAGCGCCACGTCGGAGAGGTCTTCAACGTTGCGGCGCAGGGTATGTTCGGCGTAGGCGCCGCCGTCGATATAGTGGAACAGAAACGGTGGCAGGATACGCTGTGCGGCGGCGCGATAGTCGCTGGCGGCGGAAATAATCATCACGAGTTCTCCCTGGAATTTTCATTGTGGTCACCGGGCAGGCGGGTAATGCGCGCCTGGCGGGCCTGGTCTTCATCAAAACGTTTAATGGTGGCGTGGACAAAACCGAGGTGGGCCATCATCGCCTGGCGGGCGCCTTCCGCGTCGCCGGCGAAGATCGCTTCCATCACCGCTTGATGTTGTTCGGTCAGACGCGCGAACACCGGCGGCACCAGATACATGCGCTGACGGCTCTGCTTCACCGAGGATTGCAGAAGCTCGAAGAAACCGCGCATGGTTTGCAGCAGCACCACGTTATGCGAGGCTTCAGCGATCGCCAGGTGGAAGCGAACATCCGCCTGTGAGGCGAGATCCGGGTCATCGCTGAGGGTGGCTTCAAAACAGAGGCGGATTTTTTCTTTTTCGGCGTCGGTGGCCCGCATCGCCGCGTGCCAGGCGGTGCTGGCTTCAATGGCGTGGCGGGCTTCGAGAATATCAAAACTGTAGTCGGGGTCGTCGGCGAGCAGCGTTTTCAGCGGCTGGACGATGTTTTGCTCCGACCAGGGTTCATGCTGCCAGCGCACGAAGGTGCCGCCGCCGCGACGGCTAAGCAGCACCCCTTCGTTGACCAGCATCGCCAGCGCTTCACGTAGCGAATTGCGTGAAACACCGAGCTGGACGGCAAGCTGGCGCTCGGCGGGCAAACGCATGCCCGCCTCCAGCTGTTGTTCTTCTATCAGCGCCCGGACGCGGTTTGCGACGTCGTCAGCCAGGCGTTTTGGCATCACTTTCACGGAATCATCCAGGTTAAGACATAAGCCTGCAGGGTGGTAATCAGGCCCACCATGCAGGTGAATATCAGGCTGTGCTTGACGGTAAAGCGGAACAGGTCCGACTCTTTACCCACCAGGCCTACCGCAGCGCAGGCGATGGCGATCGACTGTGGCGAAATCATCTTGCCCGTCACCCCACCGGTGGTATTCGCGGCGACCAGCAGAATATCGGAAACGCCGATTTGCTGGGCTGCCGTCGCCTGCAGCGCGGCGAATAGCGCGTTAGACGAAGTATCCGAACCGGTCAGGAAGACCCCCAGCCAGCCGAGGAACGGCGAGAAGAAGGTAAACGCATGGCCGGTATGCGCCAGCGCCAACGCCAGCGTCGATGACAGCCCGGAGTAGTTTGAAATAAAGGCGAACGCCAGCACCATGCCGATGGAGTAAATCGGTAGCGCCAGCTCTTTCAACGTCCCGGCGAAGGTGGTCAGCGCATCCTTTGGCTTCATACGCAGCCAGACGATAGACAGTATAGCGGCGAACAGAATGGCGGTGCCGGTCGCCGACAGCCAGTCGAATTTATACACCGCGGCGTATGGCGTCGCGGCGCTCACCACCGGCGGCATGCGGGCGACCATTTTGTCGAGGAACGGTACCGGGATGTTAACCACGAAGTCATACATCGCCCCGCCCGGCGCAAACAGCGCTTTGAACGGCGGTACGCTCCACAGGGTGACGGTGGCGGTGAGGAACAGGAACGGCGACCAGGCGCGAATAACCTGACCGGCGGTGTAATGCGTACGCGCCAGGGTTTGATCAACCTGCGCTGCCCCCATGTCGCCAAAGCGGAAGATACGTACCGGCTGCCAGCGTTTGAGGAACAGCGTCAGGCATACCAGCGACACCAGCGAAGAGATGATGTCCGGCAGTTCCGGGCCGAGGAAGTTAGAGCTGAGGTACTGCGCGATAGCGAACGAGCCGCCTGCGACCATCACCGCAGGCCACGTCTCTTTCACCCCGCGCCAGCCGTCCATAATCGCCATGATCCAGAACAGCACGATAATGGTCAGGAACGGCAGTTGGCGGCCAACCATCTGGCCGATGGCGAAACTATCGATGCCGGTCACCTGACCGGCGACCAGAATCGGGATCCCCATGGCGCCGAAGGCCACCGGCGCGGTGTTAACAATCAGGCACAGCCCGGCGGCGTACAGCGGGTTGAAACCAAGCCCGACCAGCAGCGCGGCGGTGATCGCCACCGGCGCGCCGAAACCGGCGGCCCCTTCGAGGAAGGCGCCAAAGGAGAAGCCCACAATCAGCATCTGCAGGCGCTGGTCCGGCGTAATTGAAAGAATCGACGAGCGGATAATGTCGAACTGCCCGGTCTTCACCGAGATTTTATAGACGAAGACCGCGGCGATAATAATCCACGCGATAGGCCACA
Source organism: Klebsiella sp. K-3 (assembly GCF_051207495.1). NCBI lineage: Bacteria > Pseudomonadati > Pseudomonadota > Gammaproteobacteria > Enterobacterales > Enterobacteriaceae > Klebsiella > Klebsiella sp. K-3. Next base: position 103,873 of record NZ_JBPNXF010000006.1, read on the forward strand.
GGCCGTAGAAGAAGCCGTATACCACCGACGATAAGGCGCGATCGACCGGCATTTTGTAGAACAGCAGGGCGACAAGCAGCGCGATGGCTACGGTCCAGGTGGCGGCGACATAGCCTTTAAGCTTGAGCTTAATCAGGGCGAAAAAGAAAAACAGAATCGGTAGTGAGGCGATAAGGCTCGATAGCCAGATATTACCAGCCGGATCGTAATTTTGTTGCCAGAGGTTCATGCAGGTCTCCATCGGGCCACATCCAATGCGTCAGGTTGGGTCTGCGCCCATTGCCGATCACACTGTTTGTAAAATTGGCCCAGCCAAATTGCGATTGTAGGGTTAACGACAATTGATGGTTAACCAAATGTTATGGCATGGCAACGCGTTTGTGATGCAAAGTGATGGATATGTGAACCGATTGACGGTTTAAGAAATAATTGGTTGGGCCAATTTGGCGAGGAAGGGGGAATTGGCTGTGAGTTCACGGCCCGGTAGGGCTACCGGGTAATAGACGACGAACTCACAGCGGGCAAAAGATTAAAACTCGCTCTTCGCGAAGCCGGTCATCTCTTTAAGGCCCATTTCACGGCCCAGCGCGGTCATCGGGTGGACGACAACCAGTCCGCGCACGCTTTTCTTCAGCTTGCCCATATCGGCCTGCTCTTTCTTGGTAATGGCGCGACGATGCGGCATGCTCATCAGCTTCTGCGCTTCTTTGCTCAGCTTCTGCGACTGAACGGAACGCAGACGTTCGATTTCCGTTTCCAGGGTCGCTTTTTCTTTTTCCAGCTCCGCGTATTTATCGGCGGCTTCGACCAGCGACAGGTCGGCCTGCTGGTGGCGGATGGCGTCGAGACGGTCGCTCAAACGCTTGATTTCATTCTTTTCGACTTCTTTCATGGTAATTTTATCTGTGAATAAAAGGGCTTCGACGTTACATAGTATGGGCCGGGCGGGCCTTTGTTGATAGTTTTTTATCGAAATACTCGCGGCGACACGGCCATAAGCATAAGAATCAATATATTATAATTGACTGAATAATAATGATATTGTCGTTTTAACTCAGCTGTTTGTCATTTTTGTGAAGCCTGACGGCCATTCCGCACGTTTTCCTCAACTTGCTCCCTTTTTTTCGCCAATCCTTAATCAGATCCCCCTGAACAGAGGAGAGCGTGATGGCGAAAATCGGCGACGGCATCCCACGTATCATCGATAAAACGGTAGATTTCATGGCCTCGAGCCAGGCGTTTATGGAATATCTGAAAAAATGCCCGCGTTTACAGCGGATACCGCGCGATATTCCTGAGGATAAAAAAGCGCTATTTCTGAGTCGTCTGGAGTATTACCGGCAGCTGTACCGGCCGACGTGCGACCAGCAAGAAACGGAGTCAGAGCGTTGATTTCTGGAAGGCTTTTTTTAAGCTGATTCGGGAAATCAGCTCAGTCAGAGACAACACCATCGTAGAACGTACCATCTGCTGGTAGCGCAGTTTCTGCATTGCCAGCAGTTCCTTATCGCTCTCATCAAACAGCGGCGTCGGCGGAAGCGCGGCGACGCAGTGCAGCTCGCCTAACGGCCCGAGAATTTCATCGTCGGTGAAAGCGTACTCATTGCCGTCATGATTGAGCTCTTCACGCAGGGCCATCAATAGCTCGGCATCTTCGTATTCGGCGCGGCTTATCACCCCAAGGCCGTAGATAAGCTTCAGGCGTACGGAAAGGTCGCCCAGCGGCCCACTGCCGTCCAGCAATGGCTCCACTGCGTATTTCACCGCGTAATCGTCTTTGCGGAATACCTGAAGTACCAGAATATTGACCGCCTCCGTCAGGAGTTCGACGGCGGCTATCAGGAAACTTCTTACGGTCTTACCAGCATTTAAACGCTCAAGTACGCGGTTTTCAAATGCCTGTGTTTCTTCCATTATTGCCTGCATATCGGACAGGAGTGGTATTGGGCGCGGCATCGGCCGCGCCAGGTTGTACATCATTTTACCGCGTTGTAGTCGTTAACGGCTTCCGCCACTACAGCGCTTGCGGCATCCAGACCGGAAATCTGCGCCAGCGCGGCCTGTGGCCCTTTTTCGCTAATCAGCGCCGCCAGCTCCTGCGCCTGCGGATCGTCTTCGCTGCGGAAATGCATGGCCGCGGCAATTCCTTTCACCAAGTTCCGGTGCGGAAGGCCGTATTCCAGCGTGCCAAGCAGCGGCTTGATTAAACGATCGCCCGCGCTTAGTTTACGCAGCGGCTGACGGCCGACGCGCTCCACATCATCTTTCAGATACGGGTTCTCGAAACGACCGAGGATCTTCTGGATATAAGCCGCGTGTTTCTGCGCATCAAAGCTGTAGCGTTTGATCAGCACCGCGCCGCTCTCTTCCATCGCGCCTTTTACGACGGCGCGAATGCTCTCATCGAGAATCGCGTCGCGAATCGTTTGATGGCCCGCCAGTTTCCCGAGGTAGGCGGTTATAGCATGCCCGGTGTTTAAGGTGAATAGCTTACGTTCGACAAATGCCATCAGGTTATCGGTTAATTCCATTCCTGGGATGTTCGGCAGCTCGCCTTTAAACTGGGTTTTATCCACAATCCATTCGCTGAAGGTTTCAACGGTGACTTCCAGCGGATCGTGGGTAGCGGAAGCCGACGGCGGCACGATGCGGTCTACGGCGGAATCGACGAAGCCGATATGCGCTTCAACCCATGCTTTATCTTCTTCCGCCAGCGCGTTAAACACATGGCCTTTCAGCTGGGTGGTGCCGCGCACCATGTTTTCGCAGGCGATGATATTCAGCGGGCGTTCAATACCCTGCGCTTTGCGTTTCACCAGGCCTTTGGCGATGGCCGGAGCGATACGCTCCAGAACGACGGGACCGACGGCGGTGGTCACCAGGTCGACAGTGGCGATCAGATCCACCACTTCATCGCCAATGCTGCTGACGGCATTCACGCCGGAGACGGTGTCAACCTGTTCGTTTTCACCCACCACGTGAACCTGATAGCTATGACGGGCATTCAGGGCGTCAAGGACCACCTGATTAACATCGGCGAACGTGAGGGTGATACCGGCGTCAGCCAGCAGTTTGCCAATGAAGCCACGTCCAATATTACCTGCGCCAAAATGTAATGCTTTCATAGTATTAACCTTCAATTAATGTTTTTACCTGAGAGGGCTGGGGTGAGGCATTTCCCTCACCCCAACCCTCTCCCAGAGGGAGAGGGAATGGACCTCGCGGGTTATTTATTCAGCAGCGACAGGACTTCTTCGACGCTGGTGGTTTTCGCCAGCCGCTCAATCACGGTTTCGTCATCCAGCGCGTTGGTCAGGCTGGTGATAACGTGAATGTGTTCGTTGTTGCGGGCGGCGATACCAATGACCAGACGTGCGACTTCATCTTCTTCTTCACCGAAGCGCACGCCTTCCGGATACTGGCAGAAGACGACGCCGGTTTTCAGCACCCGGTCTTTCGCTTCGATGGTACCGTGCGGTACCGCGATGGATTCGCCAAGATAGGTCGAGGTCAGCTTCTCGCGGTCGAGCATCGCCTGCACATATTCCGGCTCAACGTATCCACCTTTCACCAGTTGTTCACCGGCGAAGCGAATCGCCTCTTCTTTGGTGGCCGCTTTGCGCCCAAGGAAGATGTTATCCGCGCCCAGCTGGAACAGGTTTTTGTCGTCATTATCAAAACTATCTTTCAGGCTATCGGTGACTTTCACTTCGTTGTCGATGTGGCGCTGCGCCGCCACCAGACGCTCAGTCAGGCTGGTGTACAGGCCGCTGTCGAGGAAGTTGGTCAGCGAAATGTGCTGCGCCTGTGGTACCTGGCGCATGGCGCGCTCGGTCAGATCGCGGTGGGTGATCACCAGGTCGACATCCGGCGGCAGGTTGTTAATCGCGCTGTTGGTAACCGAAATGTTGCTCAGTCCGGCATCCTGCACCTTCTTACGCAGTACCCCGGCGCCCATGGCGCTGGAACCCATACCGGCGTCGCAGGCAACGATGATTTTACGCACGTGGCTCAGGTCGTTAGCCACGTCGCCCGCCGCCAGCGGCGTCGCCGCGCCTTTGGACTCGGCCTTCATGTCGTGCATGCGACGAGTCGCCGCTTCGATATCGTCTTCTTCTTTCACTTTGCTGGTTTTCAGCAGGATGGCAGAGACAATAAAGGAGACCGCCATCGCCGCAATAATGGCCGCGATGTTAGCGAAGTAGGCGCCTTTTGGCGTCATCGCCAGTACCGCCAGAATGGAACCCGGGGAAGCAGGGGAAACCAGGCCGCCGTTGAGGATAGTCAGGGTGAAGACGCCGGTCATACCGCCGAGGATAACGGCCAGAATCAGACGCGGGTTCATCAGCACGTACGGGAAGTAAATTTCGTGAATACCGCCCAGGAAGTGGATGATTGCCGCACCGCCCGCAGACTGCTTCGCGCTGCCGCGGCCAAAGAACATGTACGCCAGCAGAACGCCCATCCCCGGACCCGGGTTAGCTTCAATCAAGAAGAAGATGGATTTGCCAAGCTCATGGGACTGCTGGATACCCAGCGGCGAGAAGATACCGTGGTTAATCGCGTTATTGAGGAACAGGATTTTAGCCGGTTCAACAAAGATAGACGCCAGCGGCAGCATGTCGTGCGCCACCATGAAGTTAACGCCGGCCGCCAGCAGTTTTGACAGCACTTCAACCGCCGGGCCGATGCCGAGGAACGCAAGAATGGCAAGGATCATCCCGATAATGCCGGCGGAGAAGTTATTCACCAGCATTTCGAAACCGGATTTGATCTTACCGTCTACCCAGGCGTCAAATTTCTTAATGCAGTAGCCGCCGAGCGGGCCGGCGATCATCGAGCCGAGGAACATCGGCATATCCGCACCAACGATAACGCCCATGGTGGTGATAGCGCCGACGACGCCGCCTCGTTCGCCGCCAACCAGCTTACCGCCGGTATAACCGATCAGCAGCGGCAGCAGGTAGGTGATCATCGGGCCGACCAGCTTCGCCAGCGTCTCGTTCGGCAACCACCCTGTTGGAATAAATAACGCGGTGATAATCCCCCACGCGATAAACGCGCCGATATTCGGCATCACCATATTGCTGAGGAAACGACCAAAGCTTTGCACTTTGATCTTGATATCGGATGACATAAAACACCCCTTCTTCTGTTTTGCTTATCGCGCAGGCTGAACGCCCGAGGTTTGTTGTTAATGTGGCGGCAGAGGTAGCCGGACCCTGATTGATAGTGCGAAATCTGGCACTGAATCGTTAAGCTGTCCAGCGAGCGACTTTTTATGTGATTTGCGTCACATGAATATAGGTGTCTGGTACTTATATGTAGTGATCTTCATCACAAAAATGATGTGTAAAAAAACAACAGCAGGAGATGAATGGCCATAAATCGCATATTTATGTGACGTTTATCACATTATGACTTTGTGTTTTTGTTATTTGTTTGTGATACATATCACAAAATATTTTGCACTCAATTCCGCTGTGTGTGATCCACCGCAGGTTCTGCTTTCCCCAGCGGCCAACGATGTAACTTTGCAACCCGTCTGGGCGAAGAACATTTTTTGCCGCTAATGGCGGAAATGAAAGCGGTGAATTATGCTCAAATTGTCAGTCAGGCGTCGCTTCAGCGACGCTCACAATTCCAATAATCTATTAGCGTGAATCGAGGAAATTATGTTTCTCAATTATTTTGCGCTGGGCGTTCTGATCTTCGTTTTCCTGGTTATTTTTTACGGGATTATAATTTTGCACGATATTCCGTATCTGATCGCGAAGAAACGTAATCACCCGCACTCTGATGCGATTCACGTCGCAGGGTGGGTTAGCCTGTTTACGCTGCACGTAATATGGCCATTTTTATGGATTTGGGCGACCCTTTATCAGCCGGAACGCGGCTGGGGAATGCAGCATAAGCCGAATGACGCAGAGCCTGATGGCACCGACAGCGAGCTGGCGCAGCTCAATCAGCGTATCGCGGAACTTGAACATAAAATCGCGCATTTGCAGCCGACAGCGCCGCCGTCCTCGCCGGAGAAATAATCATGGACCTGTTGATCATTTTGACGTACGTGGCCATTGCGTGGTCGGTATTTAAAATATTCCATATTCCGGTAAATAAATGGACAGTCCCGACAGCGGCCTTAGGCGGTGTATTTATTGTTAGCGCGCTTATTTTATTAATGAACTATAACCACCCTTATACTTTTACTGCGCAGAAAGCGGTTATTTCCATTCCTATTACGCCGCAGGTTACCGGCATTGTTAGCAGCGTGACCGATAAAGCCAACCAGCGGGTGAAAAAGGGCGAAGTACTATTTACTATCGACCCGGCGCGCTACCAGGCGCGTGTCGACAGGCTGCAGGCCGATCTGGTCACCGCGTTGCATAGTATCAATACCCTGAAAGCCCAACTGCAGGAAGCCCAGGCGAACACCGTGCGCGTCTCCGCCGAGCGCGACCGGTTGTATAAAGATTATCAGCGCTATTTGAAAGGCAGCCAGGCGCGGGTCAATCCGTTTTCGGAAAGCGATATCGATAATGCGCGGCAAAACTACCTTGCCCAGGATGCGTTGGTGAAAGCCTCGGTCGCCGAGCAGGCGCAGATTCAGAGCCAACTGGATAGTACGCTGAATGGCGAACAGTCGCAGGTGGTGAGCCTGCGCGCGCAGTTGGCGGAAGCGAAATATAACCTCGATCAGACCACCGTCCGCGCGCCGAGCGATGGTTACATTACCCAAGTCCTGATTCGCCCGGGAACCTACGCCGCGTCGTTGCCGCTGCGCCCGGTGATGGTCTTTATTCCGCAACAAAAACGGCTGATTGTCGCTCAGTTCCGCCAGAATTCGTTGCTCAGGCTGGAGGCTGGCGATGATGCCGAAGCGGTGTTTAACGCCCTGCCAGGGCAGGTGTTCCACGGTAAACTGGTCAACGTATTGCCGGTGGTGCCTGGCGGGACTTATCAGGCGCAGGGTTCGCTGCAGTCGCTGAGCGTCACGCCGGGTAGCGATGGCGTGCTGGCGACAATTGAGCTGGATCCGGATGCGCAGGTCGATGCGCTACCCGACGGCATCTATGCCCAGGTGGCGGTCTATTCCGACCATTTCACCCACGTGTCGGTGATGAGAAAAGTGCTGCTGCGCATGACCAGCTGGATGCACTACCTCTATCTCGATCATTAATGCGATCGGCGGCAGGTTGAGACAACGTCGCGCCTGCCATTTGCCTGCGCCTGAACCATACTGATCTTTTCGTTGGCGAAAGGAGCAGGCAATGAAACTTATCGGCAGCTACACCAGTCCTTTTGTACGCAAAATTTCTGTTATCTTGCTGGAAAAGGCGATCCCCTTCGAGTTTGTGAACGAATTCCCCTATAACGACGTCAACGGCGTGGCGCAGTACAACCCGCTGGGTAAAGTTCCGGCGCTGCTGACCGATGACGGCGCATGCTGGTTTGATTCGCCCATTATTGCGCAATATCTTGAACTGCTTAACGTCGCGCCGGCGATGCTGCCTACGGAACCTCTGGCGGCGCTGAAGATGCGGCAGCTTGAAGCCTTGTCTGACGGCATCATGGAGGCGGCGATCGCGCTGGTGCGGGAAAAAGCGCGTCCGGCGGCGCAGCAGTCAGAAACCGAACTGCTCCGCCAGCGGGAAAAAATCGCCCGCGGTCTTGATATGTTGGAAGGGTACGCCGCCGACGGCACCTTGCGTCACGGTGAGCTGAATCTGGCGACCATTACTGCCGCCTGCGCCATTGCTTATCTCAATTTCCGTCGCGTGGCGCCCGGCTGGTGCGCGACGCGGCCAAAACTGGTCAAACTGGTCGAGACGTTATTTCAGCGCGCCAGTTTTGCCCGTACCGAACCGCCAGGGAGTTGACCCAGGCAGGTAACAGTTTCCTCGCGCAGGCGTTACAATCGCCACTCATTGTTGACTCCCTCTCCCGTCGGGAGGGGGGAAAATAACTTATCGTCAGGTTCACTCATGTCTACCGATACTCGCGCGCTTTATACCCGGCTTCCGGCCATTGATCGTTTACTTCGCGATCCCGCTTTTGCTTTACTGCTCGATCGCCATGGCCATTCGCAAATCGTGGCGCTGCTGCGCCAGATGTTGGATGAGGCGCGGGAGCATATCCGCCAGGCGCAGGCATTGCCAGAGTGGTGCGACGACTGGCCGCAAGAGACCGCCAGCCGGCTGAACCATAGCCAGCAGAGCGCGCTGCGTCCGGTATTCAACCTGACGGGCACCGTGCTGCACACCAATCTGGGGAGAGCCATTCAGGCGGAAGCCGCGGTGCAGGCGGTGGCGCAGGCGATGCGCGCGCCGGTCACGCTGGAATACGATCTCGACGATGCCGGGCGCGGTCATCGCGACCGGGCGCTGGCCGATCTGCTGTGCCGGATCACCGGCGCGGAAGATGCCTGTATCGTCAATAACAACGCGGCGGCGGTGCTGCTGATGCTGGCGGCGACGGCCAGCGGGAAAGAAGTGGTGGTCTCGCGCGGCGAACTGGTCGAGATCGGCGGCGCATTTCGCATCCCCGATGTCATGCGCCAGGCCGGTTGTCTGCTACATGAAGTGGGCACCACTAACCGCACCCACGCCAAAGATTATCGTCAGGCTATCAATGAGCAGACCGCCCTGCTAATGAAAGTGCATACCAGCAACTACAGCATTGAAGGCTTTACCAAAGCGGTCGATGAGGCGGAGCTGGCGGAAATTGGCCGCGAACATGGCGTGCCGGTGGTGGCCGATCTCGGCAGCGGCTCGCTGGTGGATTTGAGCCAGTACGGCTTGCCGAAAGAACCGATGCCGCAGGAATTGATTGCGGCGGGCGTGAACCTGGTGAGCTTTTCCGGCGATAAGCTGCTTGGCGGGCCGCAGGCGGGGATTATCGTCGGCGATCGGGCGCTGATCGAGAAGTTACAGAGTCATCCGCTTAAGCGCGCGCTGCGGGCGGATAAAATGACGCTGGCGGCGCTGGAGGCGACTCTGCGGCTGTATCTGCATCCGGAAGCGCTGACCAACGATCTGCCGACGCTACGTCTGCTAACCCGCCGCGCCGAGGATATCCGCCAGCAGGGCGAGCGTATTCAGCCTGCGTTAGCGGCGCACTATAGCGATTTTGACGTGCGCGTCGAAGCGTGTTTGTCGCAGATCGGCAGCGGGTCGTTGCCGGTCGACCGACTGCCCAGCGCCGCGTTAACCTTTACGCCGCGCGATGGTCGCGGCAGCCAGCTGGAAGCGCTGGCCGCCCGCTGGCGCGCCTTGCCGATACCGACGATCGGCAGAATTTATGATGGCCGCTTATGGCTGGATCTGCGCTGTCTTGAAGATGAACCCCGGTTTATGGAGATGTTATTGAGATGATTATTGCCACCGCCGGACATGTGGACCACGGCAAAACCACGCTGCTGCAGGCGATTACCGGCGTTAACGCCGATCGCCTGCCGGAAGAGAAATCGCGCGGGATGACTATCGATCTCGGCTACGCCTATTGGCCGCAGCCTGATGGCCGGGTGTTAGGTTTTATCGATGTGCCGGGGCATGAAAAGTTTTTGTCCAACATGTTGGCCGGCGTGGGCGGGATCGATCACGCGCTGCTGGTGGTGGCCTGCGATGACGGCGTGATGGCGCAAACCCGCGAGCATCTGGCGATTCTGCAGCTGACGGGAAAACCGACGTTAACCGTCGCGTTGACCAAAACGGACCGCGTGGAAGCGGCGCGCGTTGCCGAAGTTCGGGCGCAGGTGGAATCCACGCTGAGCGAGCTGGGGTTCGACGCCGCCGCTTTCTTCGCTACCGCGGCAACGGAAAACCTCGGCATTGCCGAACTGCGCAGCCATTTGCTACAGCTGGCCGAGCGCGCGCATCCGCAACAGCAGCGTTTTCGTCTGGCGCTGGATCGCGCCTTTACCGTCAAGGGCGCGGGGCTGGTGGTGACCGGGACGGCGTTATCCGGCGAGGTAAAAATCGGCGATACCCTCTGGCTGACCGGCGCCAATAAACCCATGCGCGTCCGCGGGCTACATGCGCAGAATCAGCCGGTTGAACAGGCGCGGGCCGGGCAGCGCATCGCGCTGAATATCGTTGGCGATGCGCAAAAAGAGGATCTCAGCCGCGGTGACTGGCTGCTCTCGGCTCAGCCCGCAGAACCTTGCGAGCGGGCGATCGTCGAGCTGACCTGTCACGCGCCGCTCAGCCAGTGGCAGTCGCTGCATATCCACCATGCCGCCAGCCATATCACCGGCCGCGTTTCGCTACTGGAAGGCAATCTGGCCGAGCTGGTGCTGGATACGCCGCTGTGGCTGGCGGATAACGATCGCCTGGTATTGCGCGATATTTCCGCCCGCTTGACGCTGGCCGGCGCGCGGGTGGTGACGCTGAATCCGCCGCGCCGCGGTAAACGCAAGCCGGAGTATCTGCAGTGGCTTTACGCGCTGGCCGAAGCGCAGGGCGACGACGCGCAGGCGTTGGATATACATCTGCAGCGCGATGCGGTGCGTCTTGACGAGTTTGCCTGGGCGCGGCAGCTGAGCGCTGACGGCCTCACGGCATTAATTAACCGTCCGGACTATCTGCAGGCCGGGAATAGCCTGCTTAGCGCGCCGCTGGCCGCCCGCTGGCAGAAAAAACTGCTCGACGCGCTGGCCCGTTATCACGACCAGCATCGCGATGAACCGGGGCCGGGGCGCGAACGTCTGCGGCGGATTGCGCTGCCGATGGAAGATGAAGCGCTGGTACTGCTGCTGATTGAGCAGATGCGCAGCAGCGGCGTCATTCAAAGCCATCACGGCTGGCTGCACCTGCCGGAGCATAAAGCCGGGTTTACCGATGAGCAGCAGGCTATCTGGCAGCGGGCGGAGCCGCTCTTCGCCGATGAGCCATGGTGGGTACGCGACCTGGCGCGCGATCTGAACGTCGAAGAGTCGTTGATGCGCGCGGTGCTGCGCCAGGCGGCGCAGCAGGGGATGATTACGGCGATCGTGAAAGATCGTTATTATCGCAACGATCGGATTGTTGAATTTGCGCAATTGATCCGCCGTCTGGATCTGCAGCGCGGTTCCACCTGCGCGGCGGATTTTCGCGATACGTTAAATATTGGCCGTAAACTGGCGATTCAAATACTCGAATATTTCGACCGCATTGGCTTTACCCGCCGCCGGGGCAACGATCATCTACTTCGCGATGCGCTGTTATTCCCTGAAAATAAAAACGGCGAATAATAACGCAAATGAAAAATTAAGCCGGTAATGTTTAACAGTACGTTAAAAAAGGAAATATTAACGTACTGTTTTTCATCCAATTTCTTGCCAGAAATGGCGTTCAGGTCATGTTTTTTATTACGACATCCTCGTACCCTTCCATGATATTCACCTAAATGAAGGAATCATCATGGCTGCATCGACTTTTTATATTCCGCCAGTGAACGTCATTGGCACTGGTTCTGTTACTGAAGCGATGAATACTATCCAGCAATACGGATATCGTCGGGCATTAATCGTCACCGACGCGATGCTGAATAAATTAGGTATGGCGGGTGAAGTACAAAAGGCGTTACAGGAACGGGATATTTTCAGCGTGGTGTATGACGGCGTGCACCCCAACCCGACGACCCTGAACGTCGAAAGCGGTCTGGCGCTGCTAAAAGAAAATAACTGCGACTGCGTGATTTCCCTGGGCGGCGGCTCGCCGCACGATTGCGCGAAAGGCATCGCGCTGGTCGCGGCAAACGGCGGCAACATCCGTGACTATGAAGGGGTGGACCGTTCGGCAAAACCGCAATTGCCGATGATCGCTATCAATACCACCGCCGGTACGGCTTCCGAAATGACCCGCTTCTGCATCATTACCGATATCGATCGCCACATCAAAATGGCGATTGTCGATAAGCACGTGACCCCGGTTCTGTCGGTTAACGACTCCTCGCTGATGATGGGGATGCCGAAATCGCTGACCGCCGCCACCGGTATGGACGCGCTGACTCACGCTATCGAAGCCTATGTTTCCATCGCGGCGACGCCGATTACCGATGCCTGCGCGTTGAAAGCCATGACCATGATTTCACAGAATTTAACTCATGCAGTGGAAGATGGCAGTAATGAACAGGCGCGTGAAGCGATGGCCTATGCGCAGTTCCTTGCCGGTATGGCCTTCAACAACGCGTCGCTGGGCTACGTCCACGCGATGGCGCACCAGCTGGGCGGCTTCTACGATCTGCCGCACGGCGTCTGCAACGCCGTCCTGCTGCCGTTTGTGCAGGAGTACAACTGCAGCGTCGCCGCCGCGCGTCTGCGTGACTGCGCGCAGGCGATGGGCGTGAACGTAGCCGGGCTGAATGACAAACAGGGTGCGGAAGCCTGCATCGCGGCCATCCGCGAGCTGGCGCGTAAAGTCGGCATCCCGGCTGGTCTGCGCGATCTGAACGTTAAAGAAGAGGATATCCCGCTGCTGGCCAGCAACGCGCTGAAAGATGCCTGCGGTTTAACCAATCCGATTCAGGCGACCCACGAAGAAATCATGGCGATTTTCCGCGCCGCGATGTAATCCGAAAAACTCCCCGGCGGTGATATGCCGCCGGGTGATGTTAGTTTTGCCCGTAATAGGCATTCGCGCCGTGCTTACGCAGATAATGTTTATCGAGCAGTTCTTGCTGCATATCGGCCAGTTTTGGCGTGAGCTGACGGGAAAAAAGCCCCATATAAGCGCACTCTTCGAGGACGACGGCGTTATGCACGGCGTCGGCGGCGTTTTTACCCCACGCAAATGGACCGTGTGAATGCACTAGCACTGCCGGGACTTGCATGGGATCGAGATCGCGCGCTTCAAAGGTTTTAACGATCACCTCTCCGGTTTGATATTCATATTCACCATTAATTTCATCGGCGGTCATCAGGCGGGTACAGGGGATCGCGCCATAAAAATAATCCGCGTGCGTGGTGCCCCAGGCCGGTAAATCCAACCCTGCCTGCGACCAGATCGTCGCGTGGCGCGAATGGGTGTGAACGATACCGCCGATTTGCGGGTAGCGGCGGTACAACGCAAGGTGGGTTGGCGTATCGGAGGAGGGTTTTTTTGCGCCTTCAACCACATGGCCGCTGGCGATATCGACGACCACCATGTCGTCAGCCTGCATGACGTCGTACTCTACCCCGGATGGCTTGATAACCATCAGTTTGCGCGTTTCGTCGACGGCGCTCACGTTGCCCCAGGTGAACGTCACCAGCTGATGCGCAGGTAGCGCCAGGTTGGCGGCTAATACCTCAGACTTCAATTGTTCTAACATGTGAAACCTCCTTCTTGCATCCGCGCTTCTATCCAGCGGCGCGCCTGAATAATTTCCAGTACCGGTTCTTTGGCTTTTTCCGTCCACATTTCAATTAAGAATGAACCGCGATAGTTCAGCTCATGCAGCGTTTTGAAGATGCCGACAAAATCGACACAACCCTCGCCGAAGGGGATGTCGCGAAACTGCCCCGGCGATTGTGCGGTTACGGGTAGCGTGTCTTTAAGATGGATAGCGGCGATGCGGTCGATGCCCAGTTTGAGCTCGGCGCTGACGTCGTTGCCCCAGGCGCTCAGGTTGCCGACATCCGGATAGACGCTGAACCACGGCGAGGCAAGCATCTCGTCCCATTTTTTCCACTTGCTGATGGAGTTCATAAATGCGGTATCCATGATTTCGACCGCCAGCATGACCTGCGCCGCGGCCGCCTGTTCGACCGCCCACGCCAGTCCTTCGGCAAAACGCTGCTGTGTGCCGTCATCGTGTTCTTCGTAATAGACGTCATAGCCTGCCAGTTGGATGGTGCGGATCCCTAAATCGCGAGCCAGTTGAATGGCTTTGGTCATGATCTCGCGCGCCCGCAGCCGGGTTGATTCATCGCGGCTGCCAAACGGGAAGCGACGATGGGCAGACAGGCACATTGAGGGGATGGCTACCCCGGTTTCCAGCATCGCCGCGACCAGCGAGGCGCGCTGGGTGGCGCTCCACTCCAGGCGCGCCAGACGCTCATCGGTTTCATCGACCGACATTTCGACAAAATCAAAACCGCAGCTTTTCGCCAGCACCAGCCGTTCCGGCCAGCTAAGGTTTTTCGCCAGCGCTTTCTCATAGATACCTAAGGGATGATTACGCATGCTGTTCTCCCCAGATGGCGTCGATTTGGGCGTGGAAATCACCTGCCACCTGCGCGGGCTGCGCCGCGCCCGCCAGCGCGCGTCCGGCAATAAATGCTTTGACGTCAATATCGCTAAACAGGGGTAAGTCGGCCGGCGTGATGCCGCCGGTAATAGACAGTTGCAGGCCGATATCCGACAGCGCTTTCATACGCGCCAGATCGGCGTCGCCCCACTGCTGGCCGCTGGCCTGCGCATCGCGGCCGCGGTGATAAATCGCCTGGCGGACGCCGATGCGGTACCAGTCGCGCGCGTCGTCCAGCGTCCAGTTACCGAAGAGTTCGATCTGAATGTCGCCGCCGCAGGACTGGGCGACGGCATGGCCTTTCTCAACGGTCGCCAGCGGCGCGGCGCAGATAATGGTCATCCAGTTGGCGCCTGCGGCAAAGGCCTGTTGAGCCAGCGTTTCGCCAGCGTCGGCGACTTTCCAGTCGGCGACGATAATTTTATCCGGACACTGGGCGCGCAGGGCTTTTACCGCGTTGAGTCCTTCGGTCAGACACAGAATTGTGCCCGCTTCCACGATATCAACGTGATGGCGCAGCACGGCGACATCGCGCTGGGCGGCTTCCAGGCTGGTATGGTCGAGCGCCAGTTGCAGTAATGGTTGGCTCATAATGTGTGCTCCTTAATGCGGGCGTGGTAGCCCTGTAGTGCGCTAATCAATTGCTGGTATTGGCGGTATTTACGCTGATAGAGACGGTGTGCGGTCATGTCGGGCTGCAGGGTTCGTACCGGATGCTGCAGGCTGCTCAGGGCCTCGCGAAAGTGGCGATAGACGCCGGTGCCGACGCGGGCGGCAAGCGCGGCGCCAAAACAACCGGTCTCTTCAACCTGCGGCAGTTCGATGCGCAGGCCGCTGACGTCCGCAAGCATTTGCATCCATACATCGGAATGCGCCGGTCCGCCGGTGACGCGCAGAGCCTGGACATGGGTAAAGCGTTCACGCATGCGGTTGAGATGCGTCATATGGCTGAAGACCACGCCTTCATACACCGCCTGTAGCAAATGCGCGCGGGTGTGCATGGCCTGCATGCCGTAAAAACCGCCGGTCATCTCCAGGCCGGCGTTGCTACCGTAAAGGAACGGCAGAAAGAAGAGCTCGCTACCGGCTGTTGGCAGGCTGGCGACGGCCTCATTAATCTCGGTAAATGAGAGCCCTCCCCACTGCGCGGTAAACCATTCAAGGTTGCCGGAAGAGGTGGGGCTCGCTTCGTGCACAATGTATTCGCCGTCATTGACGAACCGGCCATAGACGTAAGGATGAGCCTCATGCTCACGCAGTCCGTGGGTGATCCCGCTGGTGACCGCCCAGGTTCCCATCACCGCATTGAGCACTGATTCATCGTTGAGGCCCGCGCAGAGCGCGGTAGAAACCACATCAAACAGACCGCCGACGACGGGCGTTCCCGCCGCCAGACCGGTAACGGCGGCCGCCTGAGCGGTGATTTCCCCGCATATTTCCGCAGAACCGACGATCGGCGGCAGCGCCTCGTCAATTTCACTAATGCCTAACCACCGGGTCAGGCGCGGGTCGTATTGCCCGCTGTGCATGTTGTAGAGATTGGACTCAGAAATGTTGCTTTCTTCGCAGCCTTTTATGCCGGTCAAACGCCAGCGAAGATAATCATGGGCCATCATGACGCAGCCGATTTGCCCATAGCGCTGCGGCTCATTTTCTTTCAGCCACCGCAGCAGTGAAGCGGGATGGCCGGTCCACAGCGTCTGGCGGGTAAGGGGGTACAGTCGCTCAGGGATGCCATCCTGCTGCCAGCGTTGAACGATTTCCAACGCCCGGCGATCGGAGGAGAGTATTGCGTTATCTAACGGGCGATCCTGTTTATCAAGCAGAAATAGCCCTTTACCCTGCGCGGAGATAGCGATGCCCTTGATTTGCTTACCATTGACGTTAGCGGCGTTGAGCAGCTTGGCGATGGTTTCATGGCAGCGTTGCCAGAGCAGATCCATTTCTCGCTCGGCGTAGCCCGGCTGCGCGCTGAGGGTGCGTAAAGGGCAGCGTTCGATACGCCGCTCTACGCCCTGGCTGTTATATAAACCGGCTTTTAGATAAGTACCGCCACAATCGATACCCAGCCAGAAGGTCTCTTTTTCACTCATCTTAGTCTTCCAGTTTTCCGGACGACGCCTGGCCGTCCGGGGCAGTTTTAAGCTGCGTGGTTACGCGGAGTCATGGTCTTTGCGGGTGCTGCGCCGGCATCGCATTTTGCCGGCAGCAGCAGCGCCATCAGGGCCGCCAGCGCCAGTGAGATAGCCAGGCAATAAACGCCGGCATCTTTGCTGTAGAGGGTGATCAGTACGCCTACGGCGTAAGGGCCGCAGAAGCCGCCGAGGTTGCCGAGAGCGTTGATCACCCCGCGGGCTCCACCGGCCATTTCGGCGCTGAACAGGCGCGCCGGTATGGTCCAGAACACGCCTGCGGCGGATTGCAGGAAGAATCCGCAGCCAACCAGCGCGGCATAGGCCAGCCAGATGTGATTTTTCAACGCCACGGAGAGGAACATGCACAGTGCGAAGCCGATCAGCGGCAGGCAGACGAATAGCTTGCGTTTGCCGGTACGGTCGGAGAGCGAAGAGAAAAGGAACATACCGGCAATCGCGCCAACGTAGGGCAGAATAGCGAGCACGCCGACTTGCCCCATACTGCTATGGGTCAACTCTTTCAGAATGGTCGGCAGCCACAGGGTGTAACCGTAAATCCCGGTTTGATAGAAAAAGTTAAGGGCGATGAGCTGCCACATGGTTTTGTCAGAGAGCACCGCGCCGAGCGAGGCATTTTTGACTTCAGTACCGGCAATCGCCTTTTGTTCCGCCGCCAGCGTTTCGACCAGATAGTTTTTTTCCGCTGCTGATATCCAGCGCGCTTCCTGCGGGCGGTCGTAAACGGTGTATGCCCACAGCGCCAACACGACCACCGAGAGCAAGCCTTCGATAATAAATAGCCAGCGCCAGTCGAGAACGGTGATGATCCAGCCTGACAGCGGGGCGGTAATAATCCCGGCAATCGGCACAAACATAATCACAATGGCGTTGGCGCGGCCGCGTTCAGCGTCCGGGAACCAGTTGCTGATCATCGTTAGCACCACCGGCAGCATGCCGCCTTCCGCCACCCCTAATAAGAAGCGCAGGATCAGCAGTTGGTATTGATTGGTGATTAAACCGGTCAGTACGGAAATAATGGCCCAGGCGACAAGCGACCAGCCGATAAATTTCTTGCCGCTGCCGTGTACGGCGATTTTTCCGCCAGGGACTTGTAAGAATAAATAACCAATAAAGAAAATACCACCAGCGAGCCCCGCCATGGTAGCGGAAATACCCAGTTCGGCATCCATACCGCCCGGCATCGCAAATGCGATATTAACGCGGTCCATATAGGAAATAATACAGGCAATAAGAATCGGTGGAATAATTCTCAGCCAACGCTGGCGTGGAATATCTTTTGCTGTAGGGCGAGAGGTCATGTTCATATTAATATTCTCGTAGAGTAAATATTATGACAATGAAAACGTAGTTGTTCTTATGCGTTTTTTAATATGCTGATACCGTCACGCAAAATGGCTATGCGGTGGTTAACATCGGCATTTGGGTCTATTTCCAATAATTTAATACCGGCGAACTGCAACGATGCGCCTGCAGCGCAGGCGAAAATATCGCGGGCATGCTGCGCGGTCATCAGGCTTTGCGGGCAGAAGGGCGCAAATGGCGCGTGTAAATCCTGCCATTCGCCATATTCACCTTGGCGGGTGGTGCCGGAAAACATCAGCGCGCCCAGTTTACCGGCCTGTTTAACCTGCCGGGTATGGGCCAACGGCAGCGCGGTATCGCGGCCTTCAATGGCCGAGCGCGCCCAGTTGATGCACACGCTTATCTCATGGTTGGCAATGACTTCCAGTACATTATCCAGTGGCAGAAAGCCTTTACGCGGCGCTGGGCCATTCATCGCGTCACAGTGTTCCAGCACCAGATCGCAGCGCCAGTCCCAACTGGCGATTTCTTTGAGCGAGCGTGAAAAGGCGTCCGTTGCCTGGGCGATGTTTTGATCTCCCGCCAGCGGCGCGGCCTGTAGCTCAAGCGCGGTGACTTTACCGGGTTGAATGCCGTTGATTTTATTAATTTTGCGATGAAGGTGGCGGTAGTATTCAACGCAGGCTACACGCTGTTGTTCATCGCTGGAGGCCAGGCCGAAGCCGGCGTTTTCTCCGCGGCGGCGCATGGTTTCCATAATGGCGGTAATCACAATTTGCCAGTTATCCGGCGTATGGCGCAGCAGCCACTCATCGCCTAATGGATGGATATGCTCAAGACAAGGCTGTTCTATGCCACGAATATCTGGAGTATCGGCAAGTTGTCGCCAGAATTCCTTCTCTTCCTCTTCACTCTTTTGGTGAAATGAGGGTGCACAGGGATACGCACCGATAATATAACCGGTAGTAATATTCATTATGTGCTCCTGTAAATTTAATGAGATGATTAGTTCTTTTACAGAATATCGATAGCTACCTTAACGACTATTTTTCTAATAGGGGTGGCGGTGCTTTTAATACACCCAGGTCGATGTACATCTTGTGGGAAGAATATGGCATAGCTACCGGGTATCATTTCAATAAACGATTCGTGTTCACTATCGTGATAAAAAATAATATCGCGCTGTTCTAATAACGATTCGCTGATCTGGTTATTCCCATTATCAATGGCGATACCTATTTTTTCTTCACCGGAAGCGAGAAATTGAATATCTAAATAACGCCGATGTACCTCCGGACGGTTTTCTGTCGCCGTACGGGTAGTCAGATCGATGATCTGCGCAAAAATATTCTTACCATCAATTTCGACGACGCCGGGGAGCTGGTGGCGAAAATCGGTAGTCCGAAGAAAATCGAGCGCCTTTTCAATCGCTGCCGGTAGACGGCAAGGATTCGGTTGTGAAATATGGCCGAAAATCATAGTGGTTTCCCCTACAGAGCCTGAATTTTGGCCCATACGCTGTCGTCGACGGTGATCCCGTTACGGCGGTTTTCTTCCAGTAATCGCGTAAACTCGTGGCCCGGTAGGCGGACCGCTACATTTTCATCGGCGCGTTCGGCGGTGGTGATGAAGTCCATGATCCGCTGTAGTTTGGCGTCACGCGTTTTGCCATCAATGAGCTTGTCGACTTCAATAGCGATGAAAATCTGCGATACGCCATATTCGTCGCTATTGTCCTGGGTGACTTCAGCAACGGAGGAACCGTTGGAAAGTAGGGTGGCTATCATATCCAGCACAATTGATAAACCGGAACCCTTCCAGTAGCCCATCGGCAGGATACGGCGATTTTTCTCAATCACGCCGGGCTCTTTCGTCAAATTACCGTCATCATCAAACCCGCCATCTACTGGCAGCGTGCGACCAGCCAGGCGATTAACCTCCAGCATGCCGTAGGAGAACATCGACATCGACATATCGACCATTGTGATCGGAGTGGATGGAATTGCCACGATCAGCGGATTGGTGCCAATGCGGCACTCTTTAGCGCCCCACGGCGGCATGACGGCGATAGAGTTGGTCCAGCAGATGCCGATATAGCCTTTTTCCGCCGCCTGCCAACCGTAGCTGCCGCCGCGCATCCAGTGATTGGCGTTGCGTAATGCCACCAGGCCAATGCCATGGTCGGAGGCCAATTCAATGGCGCGATCCATCATCTTTTTCGCCGTCAGATTGCCAATCGAACGCCGGGCATCCCACTGCTCAATAGCGCCAAGGCTGGTGACGCGCTGAGGTTTCGCATCCGGAATGATATCGCCGTTATCCAGTTGCTGAATAAAACGTGGAAAGCGATTCACTCCGTGTGAGTAGACGCCGGATTCCGTGGTGCGGGCGAACATTTCCGCGCAGGCGTCGGCGGTTTCCGCCGCAATACCGCGTGAGAGTAATACCCGATTGAACGCCTCTTTTAGCTGCGCAAAAGTTACTTTCATTCCCGTGTTCCCCTTAGGGTTTGAGTGATTTTTTATCTTCACGTTTCACATATCGAAATCTGATTTCAAATATAGCGATCAATTTTTGACAGATCAACGGCAGATGCTATTTTTAAAAATCATTAAAATCAGTTGGTTGTGTTTTTTCGGTTCAGATCGTGAACTGAACCACACTTTGCGCTACCATCAGAGCGCGATTAAAAAGGAAGCCGAAGCGATGGGCACAAAAGAGAGTGAAATGACGCAAGAGAAAGAGAGGCCAGCCGGAAGCCAGAGTCTATTTCGCGGGTTAATGCTGATTGAGATCCTCAGTAACTATCCAAACGGTTGTCCGTTGGCGCATCTGTCTGAACTGGCGGGCCTGAATAAAAGTACCGTGCATCGGTTGTTGCAGGGCCTGCAGTCCTGCGGCTACGTTACTCCGGCGCCTGCCGCCGGAAGTTACCGCCTGACCACCAAATTTATTGCCGTTGGGCAAAAGGCGCTGTCGTCGCTGAATATTATTCATGTCGCTGCGCCGCATCTTGAAGCTTTAAACATCGCCACCGGCGAGACGGTGAACTTCTCCAGCCGTGAGGACGACCACGCGATTCTGATTTATAAGCTGGAGCCGACTACCGGTA
Source organism: Klebsiella sp. K-3 (assembly GCF_051207495.1). Classification (NCBI taxonomy): domain Bacteria; kingdom Pseudomonadati; phylum Pseudomonadota; class Gammaproteobacteria; order Enterobacterales; family Enterobacteriaceae; genus Klebsiella; species Klebsiella sp. K-3. The sequence continues at coordinate 124,651 of NZ_JBPNXF010000006.1, forward strand.
TGCTGCGTACCCGCGCCTATATTGGCCAGCATATGCCGCTGTACTGTTCGGCGATGGGTAAGATCTACATGGCGTTCGGCCATCCTGACTACGTTGCCAGCTACTGGGACAGCCATCAGGATATTATTCAGCCGTTGACCCGTAACACCATTACCGGCCTGCCGGCGATGAACGACGAGCTGGCGCAGATTCGCGAACGTAATATGGCGATGGATCGCGAAGAGAACGAACTCGGCGTCTCGTGCCTGGCGGTACCGGTATTCGATATTCACGGCCGCGTGCCTTATGCCATTTCGATTTCGCTGTCGACTTCGCGCCTGAAACAGGTTGGTGAGAAAAATCTGCTCAAACCATTGCGTGAAACGGCAGAGGCGATTTCCCGCGAGCTGGGGTTTGTGATTCGCGAAGGCTAAGGCAACTGGCGAGATCTTGCTGGGTATTTGCCTAAAACGCAGCTGATTCCATTCAGGATCAAAGCGCACAGCGGGGTTTTTCTGGCACGCTGCGTTTTTATCCCGAATGGAGTTGAGGATGAACCGGTTTATTATCGCCGATGCGCAAAAGTGTATCGGCTGTCGAACCTGCGAGGTGGCCTGCGTGGTGTCGCATCAGCAGGGGCAGGATTGTTCTACCGTTTCTGCAAGACGCTTTGCGCCGCGGATCCGGGTAGTGAAGAGCGATGAGCTATCAACGGCGACGCTGTGCCGTCAGTGCGAGGATGCACCCTGCGCGAACGTCTGCCCGGAAGGGGCAATACGCCATGAAGGCGACGTCTGGCGTGTCGATCAACGGCTGTGCATTGGTTGTAAAAGCTGTATGGTGGCGTGCCCTTATGGGGCGATGACGGTGATGTTGACCGACGAAGGCGTGCAGGCGCTGAAGTGCGATCTGTGCGCGCACCGGCAAACGGGGCCGGCGTGCGTAGCGGCCTGTCCGACTCAGGCGCTGCGCTGTATTGAGTCCGCCGAGCTGGAAAGATTAAGCGCCGAGCGCCGCCGTTGGGCGGCGCAGGCAATGTAATCGGATGTCCCCGGTCAGTCATGGCCGGGAAACACCATCAGGCGTCTTGCTCCTGCCAGGCGCGCTCAATCTCTTCGGCAAGAATTTTCACTCCCGCCTCGATTTTCTCCGGGTCCGGCACGTAGTTCATGCGCATGCACTGATGCGTATGCGGCCACGGCTTGTCCAGCCCCGGGAAGAAGTAATCGCCCGGCACCATCAGCACGCCGCGTTGTTTCAGGCGCTGATACAGCAGCTCGGTGGAGATCGGCAGATCCTTAAACCACAGCCACAGGAAAATCGCCCCTTCTGGTTTATGAATCAGGCAGCGTTCTTCCGGCAAATAGCGGCGAATGGTAGCGATGGTTTCCTGAACACGCTGATAATAGAACGGTTTAATCACCGTCTCCGACAGCCGTAGCAGGTCCTTACGCTTGATCATTTCGCACATCATCGCTGGCCCAATCCCGCCAGGAGCGAGGCTGATAATGCCGTTCATATTACTGATCGCGGTGATGATTTTCTCGTTGGCGATGATGATTCCGCAGCGGGTGCCCGGCAGCCCGAGCTTGGATAAGCTCATACATAGCACGATGTTCGGGTTCCACAGCGGGCGCGCTTCGCTAAAAATAATGCCCGGGAAAGGCACGCCATAGGCGTTATCAATAACCAGCGGCACGCCGTGCTGATTGGCGAGGGCATCAAGCTTAATAAGCTCTTCGTCGGTAATGACGTTGCCGGTCGGGTTAGTTGGCCGGGAGACGCAGATCATTCCCGTCTCTTCGGTGATCTGCAGGTGTTCGAAGTCCACGTGATATTTGAACTGGCCTTCCGGCAGCAGCTCAATGTTGGGGCGGGTGGCGACAAACAGATCCTCTTCCAGCCCGGAATCGGCGTAGCCGATATATTCCGGCGTCAGCGGGAACAGCACCTTGCGGGTGGTGCCGTCGGCACGGCGGCCGGCAAACAGGTTAAATAAGTAGAAAAACGCGCTCTGGCTGCCATTCGTCAGAGCAATATTCTGTGGTTCGATCTCCCAACCTAATTCTTCGCGCAGCATTTGCGCAAGCAAGGTCAGAAGCTCGCTTTTCCCTTGCGGACCATCATAATTGCAAAGCGCATCAAGGGCTTTGCCGTTATCCAGCATATCGGCCAGCAGGCTATTGAAGTATTCATTCATCTCCGGGATTTGCGCGGGGTTGCCGCCGCCCAGCATGATCGCGCCCGGTGTGCGCAGGCCGTCATTGAGGTCTTCCATCAGGCGGGTGATGCCTGAATGACGGGTGAATTTGTCGCCGAAAAGTGAAAATGTCATCGCGGATATTCTGTTGGTCTTCTGGAAAGGGAATTACCATAACGCCAGCGTCAACGCGGTGCAAATCGGCACAGGAGGGAGCGATTTATCTTTTGTTCTGCTAACAGTGTAAGTTTTAGTCATTTGTGCTGAAAAGGCTCCAGCCAGCGGCAAGGAGCCCGGTAAGCGACTGCTATTGCTGTCCGGCCCAGACAACCATCACTTTATCAGCGCTGCTTTCACGTACGAAACCATAGCCCTGCTCTAGCGTCAGCGTCTGTTGTTTTCCCATACCAATGGCCGGATGGCGGGCGCGGAATTGGGCGATTTTTTGCCAGTGCGCGACGTTATCGGATGCGCTACCGGCAACATCCTGCCAGTTCATATCGGAGCGGGTACCCTGCAGCGGGTCGGAACCCGTGGGGCCGAATGGGCGCGAAGACTCATCGCCATAGAAGAGTTGTACGGCGCCTGGGGAGAGTAATAACAGTTCCGCCGCCCGGCTGCCGCCTTCGCGGAACAGGCGGGTATCGTGCGAGGAGAGATAGCTCAGCACGTTGAAATCCTGCAGCTTGTCCGCCATCTGCTGCCAGGTGGCGTCCATGTTTGCCAGACAGTCCACCGCTTTCGCCGCCCGATCCTGATAATCGAAATTGATCATCGCGTCGAAGCCGTGGCGATAGTAGTCGCTTTGCATCACGCCGTGGCCCCAGGCCTCGCCGGTCATCCAGAATGGCGCGTCATCCAGCGCTTTCTGAGGATTCGCTTTTTTCCATTCCGCCAGCGCGGCCGTGGCCTGCGTTTTGAGCTGTTGCCAGGCGTCCGGTTCGACGTGTTTTGCGGTATCGACGCGAAAGCCGTCAATACCGTAATCGCGTACCCATTGGCTGAGCCAGTGGGTCAGATAGTCGCGCGGCGTGAAGCCGGCTATCTCTTTGGCGGCGGAATCCGGCTTGTGACGGTAGAAATTTGGCAAGCCAGAAGGGAGCGTCGATTCGGTTTTCAGGTCCGGTAGGAACGCCAGCGACATGGTGAAATCGTCGAAACCGGGATTGTCGTAGTCGCCGATATCGGTGCGGATCCATTTTTTTCCCCACCATTGTTCCCAGCCTGCTTTATCGCTGAAGTTGATGTAATCATTGAAGCTGTGCCAGCTTTGCCCTGGCGCTGGTTTCCAGTCGGTCCAGCGCTCGCCAAGCGTTTTTTTCAGTTCATCGCCTTTCAGGTACAGCGAGCCGAAGTGAAATTCCTGCATATCGGCAAGCGTGGCGTAACCAGTATGGTTCATGACGACATCAAACAGGACGCGCATGCCGCGCCGATGGGCCTCATCAACCAGTTGCCGAAGGTCGGCTTCGTCGCCCATGTTGGCGTCAAGACGGGTCCAGTCCTGGGTGTAGTAACCGTGATAGGCGTAGTGGGGAAAGTCGCCTTTGGTGCCGCCGCCGACCCAGCCGTGAATTTGCTCCAGCGGTGAACTTATCCATAGCGCGTTGACGCCAAGCTGTTGAAGATAATCCAGCTTGCTGGTCAGCCCCTGTAAATCGCCGCCGTGGAAGGTGCCTATCTCCTGCATACCGTCTTTATGGCGCCCGTAGCTGTTGTCGTTGGCCGGATTGCCGTTAACGAAGCGATCGGTCAGGACAAAATAGATAGTGGCGTTATGCCAGTTAAACGGCGCGCTGGCGGCGCTATCCGCTTTTTCAAGCAGCACGAGCCCATTACTGCCTGCGGCGGGCTGCAGCGTGATTTTACCTGCTTTCACCGTGGCGAGATTACCGCTGTAAAAATCACGCACCTGGCTTCCCTCGGCAAACGTCTGGCCGACATCGAGCGTTAGCGGTTTACCATCCCATTTCGGACACTGGCGCATCAGCGGCTGCGTGCTGGCCGTGTCCTGTGCCGCCAGCGACAGCATCAGCGTTGGCGTGCCGGAGCGGGTATCGACTTCCAGCGTATAGCGCCCGTCGCGGAACACGCGCCACTGCGGTGGCGTATCCCGACAAGGTTCCAGCGACAGCATCTGATTGAGTTTTATCGCCCCCGCAGGCTGCCAGCACTGTTGGTCAAAACTTATCCGCAAAGGGCGGGTACCCTTCGTCACCTCATTTTGCGTCGTGAAGCGGCCAGTATCCTGTTCAGTGAAGGTGGGAAAGTCAGCGGTTGTCCAGGCGGCAAAGGCCATCCCGGGCAGCAGTAGCGAGGCGAGCGCAGCGAGTTTCATGCCGGAGTCCTGTTAGCGGTTTTTATCACAGTGTGCCTGCGCGCCATAAGGTTGAACTCATCCTGCCGGTAATTTTGCGGGGAGGATGAAAAGGGGTGAGTGATTTAGTTCAAAAAATGAGCTATAAATGAGACGGAGATAGCATTTCTGCACCTTCGCGACGGTGCAGAAACCGATTTCAGATGACAGCGATTCGGAATTGGACTATTTCTCTTGATGCTCTCTCTGGGTATTTTTGATACTATTCGCGATTCAACTATCGATTTTTTGCGAAAAACAAGGTGTTGGAATGAGTAAATCCGACCAGGAGACCTAATGATATCGATTCCCATGCGACGATATGGGGCTGCGATACTTATGTTACTTACCTGTATCTTTTCAGGTAGTGTGTTGGCGACAACGCACACAGCAACAAAGAGTCATAAAGCCTCAGTAGTTAAGAAAGTAAAGAAGCCCAGTAGTATCAAGGTTAGCAGTAAACAAGAGTATTCTCGCAATAGTGTAAAGAGCAGTTCACTTCCTGATTTGCGAAAATACCCTTCCGGGACACCAAGGAAAAAAGCGTTTCTCCGGACGGTTATGCCTTACATTACAAAGCAAAATCAAGCGATCACGGCAGATCGTAACTGGCTTGTCTCTAAGCAATACGACGGCCGTTGGTCGCCGAGCGAGCAGGCGCGTCTGAAAGACATCGCTTCACGTTACAAAGTGAAGTGGTCTGGCAATACTCGCCATATACCGTGGAACTCGCTGCTTGAGCGCGTCGACATTATTCCGAACAGCATGGTGGCAACCATGGCGGCGGCGGAAAGCGGTTGGGGCACCTCGAAGCTGGCGCGTGAGAACAACAACCTGTTTGGTATGAAGTGTGGCGGCGGCAACTGCCGCGGTGCAATGAAAGGCTACTCCCAGTTTGAATCTGTCGAGCAGTCGGTTCAGGCCTATGTTAAAAACCTGAATACGCACCCGGCTTATTCATCCTTCCGTAAGTCTCGCGCACAGCTGCGTAAGACGGACCAGGAAGTAACTGCCAGCACCATGATCCACAAGCTGAAGGGGTACTCGACGAAAGGGTCGAGCTATAACAACTATCTCTTCGCCATGTATCAGGACAATCAGCGCTTAATTGCCGCTCATATGTAATCATCAATGCCCGGTGCGTAAGCCCGGGCATTTTTCTTTCCCGCTACATCATCACTTCGCTGTGCCGATCGCGGTATTCTTTCGGCGTCACATCGTACTCTTTCTTAAACACCGAATAGAAATACTGCAGCGACGGATAACCGCACATCTGCGAAATTTCGTTTATCGATAGCGTGGTGGAGACCAGCAGGCTGCGCGCTTTTTCCAGCTTTTCGCTGTGGATCACCGTGTGGATGGTTTCCCCGACCTCTTCTTTAAAGCGTTTCTCCAGATTCGATCGGGAAATACCGACGGCGTCGAGCACCTGCTCAACCTTAATGCCTTTGCAGGCGTGATTGCGGATGTAATGCATCGCCTGAATCACCGCAGGGTCGGTGAGCGAGCGATAATCGGTGGAGCGCCGCTCAATGACGCGCATCGGCGGCACCAGCAGCCGCTGCAGCGGTAGCGCTTCGTTTTCCAGTAATCGATGCAGGAGTTTCGCCGCCTGGTAGCCCATCTGCCGGGTACCCTGCGCCACGGAAGAGAGCGCGACGCGGGAGAGATAGCGGGTCAATTCTTCGTTATCGATACCGATGACGCACAGTTTTTCCGGCACCGGAATATGCAGCAGCTCGCAGGCCTGCAGGACGTGACGGGCGCGGGCATCGGTCACGGCGATAATGCCGGTTTGCGGCGGCAGCGTTTGCAGCCAATCGGCGAGCCGATTTTGCGCATGCTGCCAGTTTTCCGGCGCGGTCTCCAGCCCCTGATAGACGACGCCACGGTATTTCTCTTTGGCGACTAGCTGGCAGAAGGCATGTTCGCGCTCCCTCGCCCAGCGCTTGCCGCTGGAGGTCGGCAGCCCGTAAAAAGCGAAACGGTTCACCCCTTTTTCTTTCAGATGCAGGAACGCGCTTTCGACCAGCGCGGCATTATCGGTGGCGATATAGTGGACTGGCGGGTAGCACTCTGGTTGATGATAGGAGCCGCCGACGCCGACAATCGGTACTTTGACATCTGCCAGCAGTTTTTCTATCTCCGGGTCGTCGTAATCGGCGATAACGCCATCACCCAGCCACTCTTTGATGTTTTCAATACGCGCGCGAAAATCCTCTTCGATAAAAATATCCCATTCCAGCTGCGATGCCTGCAGATATTCGCCAACGCCTTCAACCACCTGACGGTCATAGGCTTTGTTGGCGTTGAATAACAGCGTAATGCGGTGACGCTTTTCAAACATAGATGATATTCCTGCTCTTACCCCGGTCATACAATACCGGCTAATGCCCGAATTATTTCAAGCGCCTTATGGCGAAGTTTGGCGGTGGCGCAAGTTATTCGGGCATTTTTCATCGTGATACCGTTATGTTCTCCGTTTGGTAGCCGAATCCATCCAGACCGCCAATAGTAAAATGGCGCCCTTAACGATGTATTGCCAGAAGGTGGCGACGTCCATCATGCTCATGCCATTATCCAGCGCCGACATAATAAACGCCCCCATTACCGCCCCTGCCACGCTGCCGATGCCGCCGGCCAGACTGGTGCCGCCGATCACGCAGGCGGCAATGGCGTCGAGTTCGGCGATATTACCGGCAGAAGGCGATCCCGCTCCCAGTCGCGAGCTGAGAATCAACCCGGCGATGGCGACCATCAGGCCGTTAATGGCGAAGACCGCAAGCTTGGTGCGCTCGACGTTAATCCCGGAGAGGCGGGCCGCTTCCAGATTACCGCCAATGGCATAGATGCGGCGGCCAAAAGCGGTACGGGTCGCCATAAACATGCCCGCCAGCAGCAGGGCGGCGAGTATGAGTACCGGCGTCGGCACGCCGCGATAATCATTGAGCAGCCAGATAGCGCCCAGCACGATAACCGCGGTGATGGTCTGACGGCCAACCGCGCCGGTAGAACGGGTGGTCGCCAGCCCTAACGCCTGTCGGCGCATCCGACCGCGCCATTGCCAGATGATAAAAGCCGCCATGCCAATAACGCCGATTCCAAAGCCGATGCCGTCCGGTAAATAACTTTGACCGATTTGCGACATCGCCGGCGTGGTGGGCGAGACGGTGGTACCGTTGGTAATGCCGATTAAAATTCCGCGAAACGCCAGCATGCCGGCAAGGGTCACAATGAAAGAGGGCACTTTACGATAGGCGACCCACCATCCGTTCCACGCGCCGAGCAGTAGCCCCATGACCAACGTAACGAGAATGGTGAGCGGCAGCGGCCAGCCGAGCCAAACGTCGAAAATCGCCGCCGCCCCGCCGAGCAAACCCATCATTGAGCCGACGGAGAGGTCGATTTCCGCCGAAATGATCACGAACACCATGCCGACGGCGAGGATGCCGGTGATGGCGGTTTGCCGCAGGAGGTTGGAAATATTACGCGCGCTCAAATAGGCGCCGTCGGTAACCCAGGTAAAAAACAGCATAATGGCGATAATCGCGGCGATCATCACGAAAACCTGGAGATTGAGCCCTTTCAGCGCCGGAAAAGCGGCAGGGGCGGATGGGGTGAGTTTGATTTCAGACGACGTGTTTTTCGACATGGCGTTCGCTCCTCAGCGCGGCTTCCATCACCTGTTCCTGGGTCAGACCTTGATTATGCAAATTGGCCTTAAGCTTGCCTTCGTGCATCACCAGTACCCTATCGCTTAGCCCGAGCACTTCAGGCAATTCGGATGAGATCACGATGACGGCGATGCCTTGCTGCACCAGTTGATTGATAAGTTTGTAGATTTCGTATTTCGCGCCGATATCGATGCCGCGGGTTGGTTCATCGAGGATCAAAATGCGCGGGTTGAGCAGCAGGCAGCGGGCCAGAATCGCCTTTTGTTGATTGCCGCCGCTCAGGCGGCCAATCGCCAGATCCGGCGATGACGTTTTGATTTTCAGCCGCTGAATCGATTGCTGAATGCAGTGCTGCTCCGCGGCGTCGTCGAGGCTGCTCGCCGGGCCGGTGAACTGATTTAACGCCGCGAGAGTGATGTTCTTGCCGACTGCCATCACCGGCACGATGCCGTCTTTTTTGCGGTCTTCCGGCACCATGGCGATACCATGGGCAATCGCCTGTTGGCAGTTTTTAATCGTTACCGGCTGTCCGTCGATAAAGATGCTTCCCTGCCAGCGTCCCGGCCAGACGCCAAACAGACACTGTACCGCCTCGGTGCGCCCGGCGCCGACTAACCCGGCGATGCCGAGGATTTCGCCGCGGCGGAGGGAAAACGACACGTCGTTGACGCGCTTGATATGGCGGTTAACCGGGTGCCAGGCGGTGAGATGCTCGACCCGCAATATCTCATCGCCATGATTATGTGGTTCGTTTGGATACAAGGCCGTGAGTTCGCGCCCGACCATCATGGTGATGATGTCATCTTCGTTCATTCCGCTGGCGTCGCGGGTGCCAATATGCTGGCCGTCACGTATCACGCAGATAGTGTCGGAGATGGCTTTAACTTCATTGAGCTTGTGCGAAATATAAATACAGGCGATGCCGTGGTTTTGCAGATCGCGAATAATCGCCAGCAGCGTCGCGGTTTCTTGTTCGGTTAACGATGCCGTGGGTTCATCGAGGATCAGCAGCCGTACCTGTTTATTCAGCGCCTTGGCGATCTCGACCAGCTGTTGCTGGCCCAGGCCTAAATCGCCAACGCGGGTATCGGGCGAGATCGATAAATTCACCTGCGCTAATAGTTTCTGGCAGCGCAGGGTCATGGTTTCGTAATCCAGCAGGCCATGGCGTGAGATCTCGGCGCCGAGAAAGATATTTTCCAACACCGTGAGATGTTTCACCAACGCCAGCTCCTGGTGAATAATGGCGATACCTTTGCGCTCGGTATCGCGAATATGATTCGCCTGCAGCGACTCGCCGGCGAAAATGATTTCACCATCGTAACTGCCGTGTGGGTAGATGCCGCACAGCACTTTCATTAGCGTCGATTTTCCCGAACCATTTTCACCGCATAACGACACCACTTCCCCGGCATTCAGCCGCAGGCTGACGTTATCCACGGCCTTAACCGCGCCGAAGGCTTTGGTGATGTTCTTCATTTCGAGTAACCAGGACATAGAGACTCCGCAAAAGCGATATCCGGCAGGACGAAAACGACGCCCCGAGGCGGGGCGTCAGCCATTACAGTTCACTCTTTTTGTGGAAACCGTCTTTAATCACCGTGGCGTCAATATTCTCTTTATTGACTTCAATTGGCGTTAACAGGCGCGAAGGGACATCTTTTAAGCCGTTATTCAATGTGGCGTCGGCCTTGGGTTGCTGGTCATTACCTAATTCAACGGCGATTTCGGCAGCGTTAGTGGCAAGCGTGGTAATCGGTTTATAAACGGTCATCGTCTGGGTGCCGGAAATAATACGTTTCACGCCAGCCAGATCGGCATCCTGCCCGGAAATGGCGACTTTACCCGCCAGCCCCTGGGCGCTAAGCGCCTGGATAGCGCCGCCGGCGGTCGCATCATTGGAAGCCACTACCGCGTCAATTTTGTTGTTATTCGCCGTCAGCGCGTTTTCCATGATTTTTAACGCGTTTTCCGGCAGCCAGCCGTCGACCCACTGATCGCCGACGATCTTAATTTTGCCGTCATCAACATAAGGTTTGAGCACCTTCATCTGACCGGCGCGGAACAATTTGGCGTTATTATCCACCGGCGAGCCACCCATCAGGAAATAATTTCCCTGCGGCACTTTGTCGACCAGGCTTTTGGCCTGCATTTCACCGACTTTTTCATTATCGAAAGAAATATAAAAATCGATGTCAGCATTATTAATCATGCGATCGTAGGCGAGAACTTTAATTCCTTCTTGTTTCGCTTCTTTAATAACGTTGCTGAGCACCTGGCCGTTGTAAGGAATAATCACTAAAACATCGACGCCGCGGTTGATCATATTTTCAATTTGCGACATTTGCGTTTCTTCGTTGCCATTGGCGGACTGCACAAATACTTTGGCGCCTAAGGATTCCGCTTTATTAACGAAAATATCGCGATCTTTTTGCCAACGTTCCAGACGAAGATCGTCGATGGCCATCCCAATCTTAACTTCTTTAGCCATACCCGCCATGCTGGCGAGAAGGAGCGATGAGGCGCAGAGCGTAAGGCAAAGGTTCTTTATCTTCATAATAACGATACCTTTTCAAAGGGTAGGTAAGGCGAACAGGAATAAACTTCAGGTTGCAGATACGTTGCAGATTCTTAACGGGGAAGCGAGGGCTGGCAATTACCTGTTCTTATTTTCGCATTATGAAATTTAGTTTGTTTCGTAATTTATGACCGCGATCGTATTTTATTCAAGAGTATGCAGGTTATTTCATTCTTCTTCCATCATAGGGTTCCAGAAATGATGCAAAGAGGAATTGTTTTTGCGAGCTGGCGCACGTTTGTGGATTCTCTCAATGGCGGTGTGAAATAACGTAATTGAGGAAGATGAAAATGGAATTCTATATTGGCGTATCACTTGTTACTCGCCGCACCCCTGAATATGGAGTTCTCTATGCAAACCTATTTCGATCAACTCGATCGCGTTCGTTATGAAGGCCCGAAATCGACTAACCCGCTGGCTTTTCGTCACTACAATCCGGATGAATTAGTACTGGGTAAGCGCATGGAAGACCACCTGCGTTTCGCCGCCTGCTACTGGCACACTTTCTGCTGGAATGGCGCGGATATGTTTGGCGTGGGATCCTTCGATCGTCCATGGCAGCAGCCGGGCGAAGCGCTGGAAATGGCGAAACGTAAAGCCGAAGTGGCATTTGAGTTTTTCCATAAGTTGAATGTGCCGTATTACTGCTTCCATGATGTCGACGTTTCCCCGGAAGGCGCTTCGCTGAAAGAGTACAGCAACAACTTTGCTCAGATGGTGGACGTGCTGGCGGAAAAACAGCAGCAGAGCGGCGTGAAACTGCTGTGGGGGACGGCAAACTGCTTTACCAACCCACGTTATGGCGCAGGCGCGGCGACGAACCCCGATCCGGAAGTCTTTAGTTGGGCGGCGACTCAGGTGGTCACCGCAATGAATGCGACCCACAAGTTGGGCGGTGAAAACTACGTGCTGTGGGGCGGTCGCGAAGGCTACGAAACCCTGCTTAATACCGATCTGCGTCAGGAGCGCGAGCAGATTGGCCGCTTTATGCAACTGGTGGTTGAACACAAACACAAAATTGGTTTCCAGGGCACCCTGCTGATCGAGCCGAAGCCGCAGGAGCCGACCAAGCACCAATATGATTATGATGCCTCCACGGTTTACGGGTTCCTGAAACAGTTTGGTCTGGAAAAAGAGATTAAACTGAACATTGAAGCCAACCACGCCACCCTTGCCGGCCACTCTTTCCACCACGAGATCGCCACGGCTATTGCGCTGGGCCTGTTCGGTTCGGTTGATGCTAACCGCGGCGATGCGCAGCTGGGCTGGGATACCGACCAGTTCCCGAACAGCGTAGAAGAGAACGCCCTGGTGATGTATGAGATCCTCAAGGCGGGCGGCTTCACCACCGGCGGCCTGAACTTTGATGCTAAAGTTCGTCGCCAGAGCACCGACAAATACGATCTGTTCTACGGCCATATCGGCGCGATGGACACTATGGCGCTGTCGCTGAAAGTTGCGGCGCGCATGATTGAAGACGGCGAGCTGGATAAACGCGTGGCGAAACGCTACGCCGGCTGGAACGGTGAATTGGGCCAGCAGATCCTCACAGGCCAGATGACCCTGACCGACATCGCGCACTATGCGACTCAGCACAACCTGGCGCCGCAGCACCACAGCGGGCACCAGGAACTGCTGGAAAACCTGGTGAATCATTACCTGTTCGATAAGTAATGCCGACAAAAGCGCCCGGTAAATCCGGGCGCTGGCTGTAACCATTTTTGCTGCGCCACGCTTTGTCGTGGCGTTCGTGTTAAGGAGACGCTGCATGTATATCGGGATTGATTTAGGGACCTCGGGCGTAAAAGCCATTCTGCTCAATGAACAGGGCGACGTACTGGCGACGCATACCGAAAAACTGACCGTCTCGCGCCCACATCCGCTCTGGTCCGAACAAGATCCCGAACAGTGGTGGCAGGCGACGAATACCGCGATGCAAGCGCTGGGCGCGCAACATTCCCTGCGCGAGGTAAAAGCTTTAGGGATTGCCGGACAGATGCATGGCGCCACGCTGCTCGACAAACAGCAGCGGGTCCTGCGTCCGGCGATTTTGTGGAATGATGGCCGCTGCGGCGAAGAGTGCATGCTGCTGGAAGAAAAAGTCGGCGCTTCGCGGCAAATCACCGGCAACCTGATGATGCCGGGTTTTACGGCGCCGAAGCTGCTGTGGGTACAGCGTCACGAAGCCGAAATTTTTAAACAGGTCGATAAGGTCCTGTTGCCGAAAGATTACCTGCGGCTACGCATGAGCGGCGAATTCGCCAGCGATATGTCCGACGCCGCCGGCACGATGTGGATGAACGTCGCGCGACGCGACTGGAGCGATGAGATGCTCGCCGCCTGCGGGCTCGGCCGCGACAATATGCCGGCCCTTTTTGAAGGCTGCGAAGTGACCGGCCAACTGCGTGCTGAGGTAGCCCAGGCGTGGAATATGCCGCGGGCGCTGGTGGTAGCGGGCGGCGGTGATAACGCGGCAGGCGCTGTCGGTGTTGGCATGGCCGATGCCGGTCAGGCGATGTTATCGCTGGGGACCTCAGGCGTCTATTTCGCCGTCAGCGATGGTTTTCTGAGTAAACCGGAAAGCGCGGTGCATAGTTTCTGCCACGCCCTGCCGGGCCGCTGGCACCTGATGTCGGTGATGCTCAGCGCCGCGTCTTGTCTGGATTGGGCGGCAAAGCTGACCGGCCTCGGCAGCGTACCGGCGCTGATCGCCGCGGCGCAGTCGGCGGATGACAATGCCGACCCGGTGTGGTTCTTGCCTTATCTTTCCGGCGAGCGTACGCCGCACAACAATCCGCAGGCTAAAGGCGTGTTCTTCGGCCTTACCCATCAACATGGTCCCGCCGAACTGGCGCGGGCGGTGCTTGAGGGGGTGGGCTACGCGCTGGCCGACGGCATGGATGTTGTGCACTCCTGCGGCGTGAAACCAGACAGCGTCACCCTTATCGGCGGCGGCGCGCGTAGCGCATACTGGCGACAAATGCTCGCCGATATTAGCGGCCAGCAGCTGGATTTCCGCACCGGCGGCGATGTCGGCCCGGCGTTAGGCGCGGCAAGATTGGCGCAGTTGGGCGTTCATCAAGGTGCGGCTTTCTCTGACCTCCTGCCGCAGCTGCCGCTGGAGCAGGCGCACCTGCCTGATGCTCAACGGTTTGCCCGTTATGCGCCGCGTCGTGAAACGTTCCGCCAGATCTATCAGCAGCTTAAGCCACTGATGTCATAAGTTGTTCTCGCCCCATTTATTGGGGCGAATTTCCTTTCTGAATGATTCGCTTTGCATTGATTTAATTCACATATTTATTTATTCCGAATTGTGGGTTTCAATTTGCGGAAACTGCCGCAACCGGCAATTCCCCGGTCATAATGAGCGCTACCATGGCCAGGGAGGCGCAATGAGATTAAAACGTACGACGGCAAGATTAGTCATGCTGCTGGGCTCGCTGGTTTACTTAATCGGTATCTGGCGAACGTGCCCGCTATTCAGCGGCAAAGGTTACTTTCTTGGTGTACTGGTGATGGGAATGTTTGCCGTACTTACGCATCAGCGAACGGAGCTGGAAGCGCAGCGAGACGATGATTTTATCTCTCTGTGCCGGCTGGTGCTGTTGCTATCGGTGGGATTGCTGCTGGTCGGCGCCTGGTTTGTCCCGGCGCCGTGGCGTGAAAAAAGCATCTACGTGGTGGCATGGTTTGTCTGTATGTATGGCGCTTCAGCGATATCTTATCCCGCCAGACTCGCGGATAAAGCTCGCAATAGCTCAGTGGAATAAGCTGTCAGTCGACAGCGAAGAGAGGTAGTCAGCAATGGAAATGAAAGCGACGACATATTCACCCGCGTTTCACCTGATCTCATGGATTGCGCTGGTGGGCGGTATCCTCGTGTATTTGATTGGCCTGTGGAATGCGCCAATGGAGCTCAATGAAAAGGGCTACTATTTTGCCGTATTGGTGCTGGGTCTTTTTTCCGCCGCTTCTTATCAGAAAACGGTTCGTGATAAATACGACAAAATTCCAACCACCGCTATGTATTACATGTCCTGCTTGATCGCTTTCGTGATTGCGGTGGGTCTGCTGGTGGTGGGATTGTGGAACGCAACGCTGATGCTAAGCGAGAAAGGCTTTTATGGCCTGGCATTCTTTTTGAGCCTGTTCGGCGCGGTAGCAGTACAGAAGAATATTCGCGATGCCTGGGATCGCTCGCCGCTAAGCGAGGGGAGCGCAGTAACAGAAGAGACCGCGGAGTAATCGACGGCGCCCGCGTTAAACGGCGGGCGCTTTTTTTAGCTCACTAACCGGCGACGGTCAATTCGTTGAACCAGTATAGAGAGCGCCAGGCTACCCAACAGCGCGGCGGCGAAAATCCATGCAATATCCAGTAATGGCCAGCGGTTAAGTTCCAGGCCACTTGCGCGTAGCGCGTGTATAAACAGCGCGTGAAAACCATAAATGCCTAATGAATGTCTGGAAATTAACGCAATACCCGGAAGCTCACGGCTATTGAGGACGTTTTTGCCCAGCGTAAGCAACGAGGTCGCGCAGACAAACACTGCCGGCCCGCAGTACAGATACCAGGTATCGCCGAAATCACCGCGCCATTGCAGTTCATGCAGCGTGCCGCGTGAAATGACCCACACCGCGGCGGTAAACAGCAGCGCGCACAGCAGGGTTAACCCTCTTCGGTCGGTATTCATGGCGCCGATCGCCCGGCCCAGTATTCCGTACAGTACGTAGTAAAAGGTATCGCCGTTGATGTAGAGGTTTACCGGTAGCCATTCAATGCCGCCGGCTTTAATGCTTACCGTATTGGGGTTGGCGATGAGGCCAATCACCAGCATCAGCGCCAGCAGCATTTTGCCGCTGACCTGCTTCACCTGAATCAGCGGTGAGAGCAGATAAATCACCACAATGGCAAAGAAAAACCACAGGTGATAAAACACCGGCTTTTGCAGTAAATTTTTTAATGACAGCTCAACGTTGATATGGGTAAACAGGGTGATATAGAGCAGCGCCAGCGCGCTGTAGAACAGAATGCACAGTCCGATGCGCAGATAATGGCGCGGCTGGGCGCTGCGCTCGCCAAAAAACAGATAACCTGAAATCATGAAAAAAAGCGGGACGCTGACGCGCGATGCCGAGTTAAGCAGGTTAGCGATATTCCATTCAAACAAGCTGATGCTATGAGGATGGGTAATGTACCAGGTGGTGCTGTGAATCATCACGACCATCAGACATGCTATGCCGCGCAAGTTGGTAATCCAGCTTATTTTTTCCTGCATCTGTACCTCATTGGCTCCTGCGTAAAAAGAGTCTGACTCCCGTAGTTTGTCGTCATCACAATGGAATATTCTGAGTTTATCGCCACACTCTTGTAGAGCATCCGCGAGATTCGCAAAATGTTTGTCTGGTTTTACATGGTCTGCACGATAACAATTGGCTAACAAGGCGGTTGAGAAAAATGGTGATGAAATATTTCGTATCTGCCCTGGTGGCGCTGCTGGTTGGCTGCAGCCAGACACCTGCTCAACCTGTCCAAAAAGCGCAAAAGGCACGTATCACGCCGCAAACGACGCTGAACATGGAGAAACTATGCAAGGATCAGGCGGCGTTACGTTATAGCACAGACACCCGTCGCGTCGACGTTAATCATTTCGAGCAGTTCCAGGCAAGCTATGAGCTTTCCGGCCTGACTTCGCGGAATGAGCGTTTTATCTGTTCTTTTGATCCGGACGGCCAGTTTTTGCATCTTTCTATGCGCTAAATGCGGCTTAAACGCCGCATGATGGCGCCGCTTTGCTCAAATTTCGCTAAACAAAGGCGTTTCATACTGTATATCTCGCAGCCAGCGGGTATACTGATCCCTTCCTTTAAATCCACACGTATCCAGCACGAAATAATATGCAAAAGTTTGATACCAGGACCTTCCAGGGCCTGATCCTGACCTTACAGGATTACTGGGCTCGTCAGGGCTGCACCATTGTTCAACCACTGGACATGGAAGTCGGCGCCGGCACCTCCCACCCGATGACCTGCTTACGCGCGTTGGGGCCAGAGCCGATGGCGACCGCTTACGTGCAGCCATCTCGTCGCCCGACCGACGGTCGCTATGGCGAAAACCCGAACCGCTTACAGCACTATTACCAGTTCCAGGTGGTGATTAAGCCGTCTCCGGACAACATTCAGGAGCTGTACCTCGGATCTCTGAAAGAGCTGGGTATGGACCCGACTATCCACGATATCCGCTTCGTTGAAGATAACTGGGAAAACCCGACGCTGGGCGCCTGGGGGCTGGGTTGGGAAGTGTGGCTGAACGGTATGGAAGTGACGCAGTTCACTTACTTCCAGCAGGTTGGCGGCCTGGAATGTAAACCGGTGACCGGTGAAATCACTTACGGCCTGGAGCGTCTGGCGATGTACATCCAGGGCGTGGACAGCGTCTACGATCTGGTCTGGAGCGATGGTCCGCTGGGCAAAACCACCTACGGCGACGTGTTCCACCAGAACGAAGTGGAACAATCCACCTATAACTTTGAATATGCGGACGTAGACTTCTTGTTCACCTGCTTCGAGCAGTATGAGAAAGAAGCGCAGCAACTGCTGGCGCTGGAAAACCCGCTGCCGCTGCCAGCCTACGAACGTATTCTTAAAGCCGCCCATAGCTTTAACCTGCTGGATGCGCGTAAAGCCATCTCCGTCACCGAGCGTCAGCGCTATATTCTGCGCATTCGCACCCTGACTAAAGCAGTGGCAGAAGCTTACTATGCTTCCCGTGAGGCCCTTGGCTTCCCGATGTGCAACAAAGATAAATAAGAGGCGGCCATGTCTGAGAAAACTTTCCTAGTGGAGATCGGCACCGAAGAGCTGCCACCAAAAGCACTGCGCAGCCTGGCTGAATCCTTCGCTGCCAACTTTACTGCGGAACTGGACAACGCTGGCCTTGCGCACGGCGCCGTCGAATGGTTTGCCGCGCCGCGCCGCCTGGCGCTGAAAGTGGCGAATCTGGCCGCCTCGCAGCCGGATCGTGAAGTCGAAAAACGCGGCCCGGCCATTGCCCAGGCGTTTGACGCGGAAGGTAAACCAAGCAAAGCGGCCGAAGGCTGGGCGCGTGGCTGTGGTATTACCGTCGATCAGGCTGAACGTCTGACCACCGATAAAGGCGAATGGCTGTTGTATCGCGCCCACGTTAAAGGTGAAAGCGCGCAAACGCTGCTGCCGAACATGGTTGCGACCTCGCTGGCGAAGCTGCCAATCCCGAAACTGATGCGTTGGGGCGCTTCCGACGTTCACTTCGTGCGTCCGGTACACACCGTAACCCTGCTGTTGGGCGATCAGGTTATCCCGGCGACCATTCTGGGTATCGCTTCCGACCGTATCATTCGCGGACACCGTTTTATGGGCGAGCCGGAATTCACCATCGACAATGCCGACCAGTATCCGCAGATTCTGCTGGAGCGCGGTAAAGTGATGGCGGACTACGCCGAGCGTAAAGCCAAAATCAAAGCGGATGCTGAAGCGGCGGCGCGTAAGATTGGCGGTAACGCTGATCTGAGCGAAAGCCTGCTGGAAGAAGTGACCTCTCTGGTCGAGTGGCCGGTAGTGCTGACGGCGAAGTTTGAAGAGAAATTCCTCGCGGTGCCATCCGAAGCGCTGGTTTACACCATGAAGGGCGACCAGAAGTACTTCCCGGTCTACGCTAATGACGGCAAACTGCTGCCGAACTTCATCTTCGTGGCGAATATCGAGTCCAAAGATCCGCAGCAGATCATCTCTGGTAATGAGAAGGTCGTTCGTCCGCGTCTGGCCGATGCCGAGTTCTTCTTCAATACCGACCGTAAAAAACGTCTGGAAGATAACCTGCCGCGTCTGGAAACCGTGCTGTTCCAACAGCAGCTGGGAACCCTGCGCGACAAGACCGATCGCATTCAGGCGCTGGCGGGCTGGATTGCCGAACAAATTGGCGCTGACGTTAACCATGCGACCCGCGCGGGTCTGCTCTCCAAGTGTGACCTGATGACCAACATGGTCTTCGAGTTTACCGACACGCAGGGCGTGATGGGTATGCACTACGCGCGTCATGACGGCGAAGCGGAAGATGTCGCAGTGGCGCTGAACGAGCAGTATCAGCCGCGTTTTGCCGGCGATGCGCTGCCGTCTAACCCGGTTGCCTGCACGGTGGCTATTGCCGACAAGATGGACACTCTGGCGGGTATCTTCGGTATCGGCCAGCATCCGAAAGGCGATAAAGACCCGTTTGCGCTGCGCCGCGCCGCGCTGGGCGTGCTGCGTATCATCGTTGAGAAGAACCTGAATCTCGATCTGCAAACGCTGACCGAAGAAGCAGTGCGTCTGTACGGTGAGAAGCTGACTAACGCCAACGTCGTTGATGACGTTATCGACTTCATGCTGGGCCGCTTCCGTGCCTGGTATCAGGACGAAGGCTACGGTGTTGACACTATCCAGGCGGTACTGGCGCGTCGTCCGACCCGCCCGGCGGATTTCGATGCGCGCATGAAGGCCGTATCGCACTTCCGTACGCTGGAAGAGTCCTCCGCCCTGGCGGCGGCAAACAAACGCGTATCCAACATCCTGGCGAAATCCGACGAGACCCTGAACGATATCGTTCATGCCTCGGTGCTGAAAGAAGCGGCGGAAATCAAGTTGGCCGGTAATCTGGTGGTGCTGCGCGATAAGCTGCAGCCGTACTTCGCCGAAGGCCGTTATCAGGATGCGCTGATTGAGCTGGCTGCGCTGCGCGAGCCGGTTGATGAGTTCTTCGAAAATGTGATGGTTAACGCTGAAGACAAAGATGTTCGCATCAACCGTCTGACGCTGCTGTCCAAACTGCGCGAGCTGTTCCTGCAGGTTGCGGATATTTCACTGCTGCAGTAACTATCTCGTGAGAGGTTAAAAGCCTGCCATCCGGCAGGCTTTTTTTTGCCTTATTGCCATGGTGAAAAAATAATCTTGAAATCCAGGCTCAGGCCTGGCTATCCTATGCCCCGACGAATCCCTCGTCTCACTGGAGCGCACACGACAAATGAACAAACACGACTGATGAATTTCACGCCTTACCTCGCAGAGGCTGCGGGTAGGGGAGTATTGATTTCATTCAGGAGTGCTTATGGCTCATTGCGCCCACACCCCCTCTTTTGTTTTACATCAGGTCACCTGTCAGTTCGCGACGGGACAGACGCTTTTTGGCCCGCTGAATTTATCGCTGGAACCGTTGCGTTGCGGCCTCGTTGGTCGCAACGGCGTTGGCAAAACACGCCTGTTACGTCTGCTGGCGGGCCTCGATTCTCCCTCCGGCGGGCATATTGAACGATCGGTTTCCGTTGCCTGGGTGGCGCAGCAGCCGACCCTCATGGCCGGAACCACCATTGCCTCGCTATTGGGTTATGCACCGCTATTTGACGCCTTGTCCCGTCTTGAACAGGGGAAAGGGCTGGCGGATGACTTCGAACTGTTAGATGGTCGTTGGGATCTGCCCGATCGCCTGAGTTCAGCCTTTCGCGATGCCGATCTCCCGGCATTCTCCGCCGATCGTCCCGCTTTTTCGCTCAGCGGCGGCGAACGAATGAAGGCGCTGCTGTGCGGCGCGTTAGTTTCCGGCGCGGACTATCTGCTGCTGGATGAACCTACTAATCATCTCGATCGTCAGGGCCGGGAGTGGCTGTATCAGCAACTGGAAATCTGGCGGGGCGGGGCATTAATCGCCAGCCACGACCGTGAATTACTGGCTCGAATGTCGAAGATTATTGAGCTGACGCCGGCGGCGCTGCGCAGCTACGGTGGTAATTATGCCGAATATCAGCAGCAGCATGAAGCGGAGCAACAGGCCGCCCGCTCGGCGCTGGAGCATGCCGCAATCGAACGGCGGCGCACCCGGGCGCGGATGCAAAAGGAGCATGATGCGGCCCAGCGGCGATCGGCGCAGACGCTGCGTACCGTCGATGCGCTGAATATCGCTTCTTTCGAACGCGTGAAGTACAAAGGGGCGGCAAAAGAGCGTCCGGGAACGCTGCGCCGTCAGCATCGAGAGCAGAACAGTAGCCTGAATGCCGCCGTGCAGCAGGCGCGGGAGCGGGTAGAAGAAGATAATCCGGTGATGTTTACGCTGCCGGGCAGTGAAGTGGCCGCCGGCAAGCAGGTACTGGTGCTGGAATCACTGCAGTTAGCTCACTCATCCCCCGCGCCGCTCGACTGGCGGGTGGATGGCCCGATGCGAATTGCGCTAAGGGGGCCAAACGGCTGCGGCAAAACAACATTGTTGAAAACCCTGATGGGGCTGGAGCAGGCAACTGCTGGCGACGTTCGGCTGTCGGTGAGCGCGGCGTATCTCGATCAGCATCTGACGCAGCTGGATTTATCACTATCGGCAATGGAGCACTTGAACTTAGGAAACACTCCGCTGGATGAAGGAATGCTGCGTAGCCGTCTGGTGCAGCTCCGGTTGGGGGCTGACAAGGTGAGTCTTCCGCTAGCGGCGCTAAGCGGCGGCGAACGACTGAAAGCGGCGCTTGCCTGCGTGCTCTGGCGGCGGGACTCAACCCAACTGCTGCTACTGGATGAGCCAACCAATCATCTCGATCTGGCTTCAACGCAGGCGATTGAAAGCGCGCTGGCGGCGTTTCCCGGCGCTATGCTGGTGGTATCGCATGACGAGGCATTTTTACAAGGCCTGAAATTGACCCATAGCCTGGAGTGGCGGGATACGGGCTGGCATTTTGCCGCCCTCTGAATGACAACAGGCGCCATCTGCTGATGGCGCCTGTTGATGACAGATAAAAAAAATCCCCGCCATAAGGCAGGGATTTATTATTCTTAGCGGCTTGAACTTACAGAGAAGTTACGTTGCCAGCTGCCGGGCCTTTAGCGCCGCTTTCGATGGTGAAGGAAACTTTCTGACCTTCGTCCAGGGATTTGTAGCCATCGTTCTGGATAGCGGAGAAGTGTACGAACACGTCTTTAGAGCCATCGTCAGGAGTGATGAAGCCGAAGCCTTTGTCAGCGTTGAACCATTTTACGATACCAGTCATTTTACCGGACATAGTGAATTACCTTTAAAAAAATTAGTGAGCCTTGCGGCGTAGTGGTCTGGACTACAGATTTAAAGCGATAAAGGGAAAGTTCACTACGGGGATATCTAATGGATAACCTTTGAAGGACTGCTCTATTCGACTGCTCTGTGGTCTGTAAATCAAACCTGCGAGCATTAACGCATGTTCTCAGTCGGATAGCAAACTTTTTTTCATCAGGATATAAAACGGCCCTGCATCAGGACCGTTACCAAAAGAAGATAGTAAACCAGTTTTTCAATCTATTAGCTGCCTTGAGAGCTGCGGATTGGCCATCATCAGGCGCATCAGTTTGAGCTCAGTGGATGACGGTTTAACCCGTCGCGACTCCCACTCTTCAACCATCGCAACGCTGACGCCCATGGCATTGGCGAAATCATCGGTCTTAAGTCCTGTGCCCTTACGCAGCTGTTCAAATTCATTAAAAACGCTTGGGGTACGGGCAAGCGTGGCCGTTTGCGGCTGATCTTTAAAAACAATTTGTTCCAGGTTACTCAACAAATCAAATACGGGATCTTTATATTCCATTGAGAGCTCCTATTCTGTCTCACTGCGGAGAGGAAAATACATCGAGCCATTTAAGAATAGTCGTAAAAGCAAGGAAAATAATAACCACTGTGATTATTTGTTAGCGTGGTTTCGTTAATCACCCGCAAAAGAGGCGGGTGTGAAAGCTAAGGTGATGATTACTAACATCGACAGCGGCTTTGGAAAATTTATGTAAATGATGGTTAGCGGAAGAAAAAGCCAGCACAGGCGCTGGCTGGATTGATTAGGCTTTCTGTAGGTTTTTACCGTCATTTGGCTTAACGGCAGGTTGGCGCTGGCTCATTTTGTATTTCACTACCAGGGCGATGGCGGATAAAAACGCCGGGATCGCCAGCATCGTGAAGATGGTCTCAAACGACAATTGCGCCTGCATCAGGAAAGCGCCGCTGAAGGCACCGAGGATCCCGCCGAAGCGGCCGATACCGAGCATCCAGGCAACGCCGGTGGCACGGCCCTGGGTTGGATAGAAACCAGCAGCCAGCGCCGGCATTGATGATTGCGCGCCGTTCATAATGCTGCCGGCGATAAACACCATTACTCCCATCAACAGCAGGTTGCTGGTTGAGAATCCGACCAGGCAAACAAAGACGCCGGTGAGCAGCCAGCCGACGGCAACCACCTTGTTAGGGTTGATCTTGTCCATTAGCGCGCCGAGGATCAGCACGCCAATCCCGCCGCCGAGTGGGAACAGGGCGGTGATGATAGAAGCCTGGCTCATCGAGGCTCCGGTTTCACGGATCAGCAGCGGTAGCCAACTGGTCAGCAGATAGAAAATCAGCAATCCCATAAAATAGGTCAGGCACAGCATCACGGTGCCCACGGCGTAGCGCGGGGAGAAAATCACGCCAATGGCTGACTTTTCCTTCACCTGGCCTGCTTCACGTAGCTCAAATTCAACCGCATCCGGCAGCGGCGCGATACGCTTCAGGATAGCGGCGATCCGCTGTGCCGGCTGTCGTTTCACGACCATATAGCGGGCGGATTCCGGCAGCAGGAATATTAACGCTACCGCCAGCAGCAGCGGCATCACGCCGCCAAGCACCAGCACGCTTTGCCAGCCATAATGCGGGATCATCCAGGCTGACAGAAACCCTCCCAGCGACGACCCCATCGGAAAGCCGACGAACATCAGGTTTACCATCAGCGCGCGGCGGCGTTCCGGAGCATATTCGCTCATTAGCGTCGCGGCATTCGGCATTGCCGCGCCTAAGCCCAACCCGGTGAGGAAGCGTAATAATGTCAGCTGGTTAAGGCTGCTGGCAAACGCGGTTAACAAACTAAAGCCGCCGAATACCAGGATCGACATAATCAACACTTTCTTGCGGCCAATACGGTCGGCGAGCGGCCCGGCCGTCAGCGCGCCGACGGCGAGCCCGACCAGAGCGGCGCTCATTACCGGGCCCAGCGCGGATTTCTCAACGCCCCATTCCTGTACCAGGTCTGAGGCGATAAAACCAATAATCGCGGTATCAAATCCGTCCATCGCGACGGTAATAAAACATAAGGCGAGAATCATCCATTGGTACTTCGTGAATGGATGTTCGTTGATAAAAGCCTGAATATCGATGGTTGTTTTCTTCATACGGCATTCCTGGCAGGCTGAGCGGGGGACAGAGGTATTGTTATAGTCTCCCTCGCTGTCATTGATGTTGTTTGTGCGATAATCGAACATAACGCCGTTAATCGCTCATTAATCAAACCATTGAACCTGCCTGTAGACAATGCGCCGCCTTCAGGAAGCGTGCGATTATCGTCCGCTTTGCCCATTTATTTGGCTGGTGATTTCATTAATTTTAATTAAATCAAAAAGATATTTACTATTTTTGCGGGTTACGTTATCGCGTTAAATGTGATGAACTTAACAGCGGGCCTGGCTTACGCGGGAGGCGAAAAAGGGCGTTTTCCGCGGTAAGATTATCAGGAAAGGGTATCCTGCAAGCCCGTCCTGGACTATCCTTGTCAGCGTCTGGCACGCGTGTGCCTGTTTGCGCTTTTTTTGGCTGAAGGAGTAAAAAAATGGCGACAGGAAAGTCCTGCTCTCGCTGGTTTGCGGCCGTTGCGGCCATATTAATGGTGGTTAGCCTGAGTGGGTGTTTTGATAAAGAAGGCGATCAGCGCAAAGCGTTCATCGACTTCCTGCAGAATACGGCGATGCGTAGCGGCGAACGTCTGCCAACGCTTACCGCCGATCAGAAAAAACAGTTCGGCCCCTTCGTTTCCGATTATGCGGTGATTTACGCTTATTCACAGCAGGTCAGCCAGGCGATGGATGCGGGTTTGCGCCCGGTGGTTGATAGCGTTAACGCCATTCGCGTGGCGCAGGATTATACCACTCAGCGTGAACCGCTGCGTCAGGCTAACGGCGCGCTGGGCGTGCTGAGCCAGCAGCTGGAAAACGCCAAAATGCAGGCCGATGCTGCGCATGGCGCGCTGAAGCAGGCTGAAGACCTTAAGCCGGTTTATGACCAGGTGTTTAATAAAGTCGTGACGGCGCCGGCGAATGCGCTGCAGCCGCTGATCCCGGCCGCGCAGGTCTTTACTCAGCAGCTGGTCCAGGTGGGTGATTTTGTCGCTCAGCAGGGGACGCAGGTGAGCTTCGTGGCTAACGGTATTCAGTTCCCGACGTCTCAACAGGCGAGTCAGTATAATGCGCTGATTGCTCCGCTGGCCGCTCAGCATCAGGCCTTTAATCAGGCCTGGACGGCGGCGGTTAACGCCACGCGTTAATCAATATATCGCTGTTCTCCCGGCTGACTGCGCAAACGCCGTCAGCCGGGCTTTTCCTTTCCTCGCTTACTTCACCTGCGGGTTCACGCAGTTCTTCTCTACCTTGCCGTTCAACGCGTCAATCAGATTGTCTACCGCGCAGGCCGCCATGTTATAGCGGGTCTCGTGGGTCGCTGAACCAATATGCGGCAGCGCGACCACGTTCGGCAGTTTCAGTAATGGCGAATCTTTTGCCAGTGGTTCATGTTCAAAGACATCAAGACCGGCGGCGTGAATCTCACCGGCCTGCAGCGCCGCAATCAGCGCCTGCTCGTCAACCACCGGACCGCGCCCGGCGTTAATGAAGATGGCGGAAGATTTCATTTTGGCAAACTGCGCTTCGCCGAACAGGTGATGGGTCTCTTCGCTCAGCGGCAGGATCAGGCAGACGAAATCCGCTTCCTGTAACAGGGTATCGAGATCGCAGTAGCGGGCGTTAAAGCGCTCTTCCGCCTGCGGATGCTGACGACGCGCGTTATACAGAATCGGCATGCCGAAACCGAAATGCGCGCGCTGCGCCAGCGCCATGCCAATGCGGCCCATGCCGACGATGCCTAAGGTTTTATGGTGCACATCGCAGCCGAACCAGTCCGGCCCGATGCTTTTGGTCCATTCGCCCGCTTTCACGCGTTCAGCGACCTCAACCACCCGACGCGCGGTGCTCAGTACCAGCGCCATCACCGTATCGGCGACGGTTTCGGTCAGCACGGTCGGCGTATGCATCAGCAAAATCTTGCGCGCGTTCAACGCATCGACATCAAAATTGTCGTAGCCGACGGAAACGGTAGAGGTCGCACGCAGCTTCGGCATTTTCTCCAGTAACGCGGCGTCAACCTTTTCACTCGAACCCAGTAAACCTTCCGCCTGGGCGAAGGCCTCCGCGTGTTGCGAAACGGTTCCCGGACGCAGGTTTTTCACCTGGGTGACGGAAAAATGTTCCTCCAGACGATGTAACAGGTCGTCGGGAAGCGTTTTATAGAGAATGACAGACGGCTTCATGCGAATCTCCGTAGCGTAAGTAGTTCAGGCGTGATGAGCGCCAAGCGGAAGTTTTTGATTCTTAGCAGGCTTAACAATTAAAGTAAGCCATACCGAGGCGAAAAGCGCCACACCCATGAAAATGTACGAGGCGGACGGACTGCCGGTTGCGCCGTTGAGATAGCCGACGAACCACGAGCCAAAGAAGGAACCCAGCGCTCCCATACTGTTGATCAGCGCCATCGCGCCGCCGGCGACGTTGCGCGGCAGCATCTCCGGGATAATCGCAAAGAACGGGCCATACGGGGCGTACATGGCCGCGCCGGCGATCACCAGCAGGGTATAAGAGACCCAGAAATGGTTGGCGCCGACGGCCCACGAGCCGATGAACGCCAGCCCGCCAATGAGCAGCAGCGGCCAGACAAACAGCTTACGGTTCTGCATCTTATCGGAAGCCCAGGAGACGGCGATCATCGCAATCGTTGCCGCCAGATAGGGTACTGAAGAGAGCCAGCCTACCTCGACCATCCCCATGTTTTCGCCGCCGCTGCGGATGATTGACGGCAGCCACAGTACGAAACCGTACACGCCAATGCTCCAGGCGAAATATTGCATACACAGCAGTACCACGTTGCGTGAACGGAAGGCTTCGCCATAGTTACGCACCGCTTTGATACCCTGCTGTTCGCGCTCCAGCTGTTCCTGCAGCGCCGCTTTTTCACTTTCCGCCAGCCAGTTCACCTGCGACGGTTTGTCTTTCACCAGTACCCACCAGCAGAAGGCCCAAATCACCGCAGGGATCCCTTCAAGGATAAACATTTCACGCCAGCCGAAGGCCTGGATCAGATAACCCGATACGACCGACATCCACAGTACGGTGACCGGGTTGCCGAGGATCAGGAAGGTGTTGGCGCGCGAGCGCTCTGATTTTGTGAACCAGTTACTGATGTAAATCAGCATCGCCGGCATGACCGCCGCTTCCACCACGCCAAGGATAAAGCGGATGGCCGCCAGCGCCGGAATGTTATGCACTACGCCGGTCAGCGAGGCGCAGCCGCCCCAAAGGATCAGACAGATAAAGATAAGTTTACGCACGCTGCGGCGTTCGGCGTAAATTGCCCCAGGGATTTGGAAGAAGAAATATCCAAGGAAGAAAAGAGCGCCAAGCAGCGATGAGATGCCTTTAGTGATGCCAAGGTCTTCGGTAATGCCCGCGGCCGATGCAAAGCTGAAGTTGGCGCGGTCAAGGTACGCCAGGCTATACGTGATAAACACGATAGGCATGATGTACCACCAACGTTTTGCTGCATTTGTTGAACTGTTCATAGGCTTGCCTCTGTCAATGAGGTGACATACGCCCGCCGGGACGGGCGCTGCTGTGCCGCGCTGCATGTAGGGTACAGGACGGCTGTTTTAGGTGAAAAGTTTATTCGCCCAGCGTTTCGCGGGTGGGCAGCCCTTCGCTATCGCCCTGTACCTGAATGGCCAGCGAGCCAATTTTGTTACCGCGGTTCACGGCTTGCGTCAGCGTTTTGCCTTCCAGCAGCGCGCTGATCACCCCGACGGCAAAGCCATCGCCCGCGCCGACGGTGTCCACCACGTTATCGACTTTAATCGCGGCGATGGCGCCCTGTTCGCCGTCGGCGGTCTTGAACCATGCGCCGTCGCAGCCGGTTTTAATCACCACCGCCTTAACGCCGCGCGACAGATAGAAATCAGCGATACCTTCCGGCGTCTGTTGGCCGGTAAGAATCACGCCCTCTTTTAAGCCTGGCAAAACCCAATCAGCCTGGAAGGCGAGGCGGTTCAGTTTCTCCACCATCTCGGCTTCGCTTTTCCACAGTACCGGGCGCAGGTTTGGGTCAAAAGAGAGGGTTTTCCCTTCGGCTTTCATCACCCTGGCCGCATGTTCCAGCAATGCATACGAGCTATCGGACAGCGCGGCGGCGACGCCGCTTAAGTGCAAATGGCGGGCGCTGGTGAAGTAATCGGCGCGGAAATCTTCCGTCGACAGATGGCTGGCAGCCGATCCTTTACGGAAATATTCCACGATGGGATCGGTTCCATTTTCGACTTTAGATTTCATCTGGAAGCCGGTAGCGTAGCGCTCGTCAACGGCTACGCCGCGCGCGTCAATACCTTCTTTGGCCAGCGAATTCAGCACGAAGCGGCCAAAGCTATCGTTGCCGACGCGGCTTACCCAGCCCACCTTCAGCCCCAGGCGCGCCAGGCCGGTCGCCACGTTCAGTTCAGCGCCGGCGACGCGTTTGATAAAGCGTTCGACTTCCTCCAGTTCGCCGGTTTCGGTGGCGACAAACATCGCCATGGCTTCGCCAATGGTAATGACATCTAAGTTTTCCATGGCTTAATCCTCGCGTAACAGATCAACGTAATGGCGGGTGACGGCGGTCAGATCGTCACCGACCAGCGGGAATTCAATACCGCGCGGCGCGTCGGCGGGCAGGTTATCGAGCAGCGCCAGCCAGCGAGCGTCCGCCTGGTCCGGTGGGACGGCGCGATACTTCTCATGATGAGGCTCCGCCGCCTTCACATGAATATAGCTGACTGCAGGGGCGAGGTAGCGCGCGGCTTCTTCCGGCGAATCGCCGACCCACAGCCAGTTCCCCATGTCGAAAGTCAGCGTCACCGGCATCTGATGGACCCGGCAGGCGGCTTTGAAACGCTGCATCGGCGCCAGTTGGCCGCAATCGGTCTGGTCATTTTCCACCACCAGCGCCATGCCGCTGGCGCTCAGAATGTCGCGCAGCGTCTCCAGCTGTTGGTTATGGATGAAATGACCGAGGGAGAGCTTCAGCCACAGAGCGTTGAGGGTTTGCGCTTCCTCAAGTAACGAGGGGAGATGGGGATTGAGCTCGCCGTTGTCGGCGAACAGCGCTTGCGGCGCGGAGTAGCAGGCCAGCAGCCCCTGTTTTTCAATGTCGGCCGCCAGCGTTGGCAACTGCTTCAGTTCCGCCGCGCTGAACAGCTCGCGGCGAATTTCCACGCCATCGGCGCCGGAACCGGCGATAAAGGGTAATACGGCGGACTGCCCGCCAAGCGCTTTAACGTGGTCGTTGCCATAAGCGGCGGTGACGACAATGATTTTTCTGGCCATTGAACAAACTCCTGGCGTGGTGGGGCTTAACTCCCTATTACGCTAGATGGTACCGGTTCCAAAGAAAAGGCCAGGATGTTTAATTTATGATCGTCATCACGATGAATCGTTAACGAGACGTTGATCCCCGGACGATAAGTTCGCCGGAGAAGACCCGCTCGCAGATGGGGTCGCTGCCGCCTTCGATACGTCTGACGACCTGTTCGACCGCGGCATAGCCAATCTGCCAGGTTGGCTGTTTGAGGGTGGTGATACCGACGCCCGCCAGCTCCGCCCATTCCAGCTCATCGAAGCCCAGCAGGCCGATATCGCTGCCCCAGATGAGATCAACGCGCTTCAGTGAACGGGCGACCTGTAACGTCAGGGCGCCATTGGCGGAAATCACCGCTTTGCGCATTCCGCGGTGGCGGGCGTGGAACTGACGCAGGACGTTATCCATCATGGCGCCGTCGTTGAGCGGGACCTCGGCGTTTTCCGCCACTATTCCGGTATGGCGCTGCAGGGTCGCGCGAAAGGCGTCCAGGCGCTCGCGGCGGGTGTTTACGGAGCCTATCGGCTCGCTTAAAAACAACAGCGCTTCGAAACCCTTTTCCACCAGATGCTCGGTGGCGGTGGTGGCGGCCTGAGTGTTATCCAACCCCACGACATCACAGGCGAAATCGGGGATTTTACGGTCGATAAGCACCATCGGCAGCGAGGATTGCTGCAGGCGGTTGAGGCCTTCTTCGCGCATGCCGACCGCATTAACCACAATCCCTTCAACCTGATAGCTGCGTAGGAGGTCGAGATAGTGAAGCTCCTGATCGATTTCGTTGTTGGTATTACACACCAGCAAGGTGAAGCCTTTTTCGCGGCAGGCGGCTTCAATCCCGCTTAACACGTTCACGGAGTAAGGGTTGGTGATATCGGCGATGATCAGGCCAATCAGGCGGGTACGACCATGTTTTAGGCCACGGGCCATCAGGCTGGGACGGTAGTTGAGCTCGGCAATCGCTTTCTCAATCCGCGCCAGCAGATCGTCGGAAAGCAGATGCTTTTCGCCGTTGAGATAGCGTGAAATGCTGGTTTTACCGGTTTTCGCGGCTTTCGCCACGTCGCTGATGGTTGCTCGCGCCGCTTTCGCCATGATGGCTTCCTTTGCTGAAAATCTGCCAACACCTTAGCGCGAAAAATAGCGATATCAAGCATTTTGCCCGGCAGGAAGGCTGCCGGGCCGGAAACAAGAGGATTACTGCAGCGGGCTGAGGGTAATTTCCACGCGACGGTTCTGCGCTTTGCCTTCCGCCGTGCTGTTGCTGGCGATCGGGTTCGCCGGGCCCATGCCGGTGGTGCGAATACGGTTGGCCGCCACGCCCTGAGTGATGAGCGCGCTGGCGACGCTATCGGCACGCTGTTGCGACAGACGCATGTTCAGATCGTTGCTGCCGGTGCTATCGGTGTAGCCGACGACGTTAACGGCGGTTTTCTCGTACTCTTTCAACACCATCGCGACGCCGGTCAGGGTGTTGGCGCCTGCAGGTTTCAGGTTGGCGCTGCTGCTGTCAAAAGTGACGTTATTCGGCATGTTAAGCACGATGTTGTCGCCATTTCGCGTCACGCTGACGCCGGTTCCCTGCATTTTTTCGCGCAGTTTCGCTTCCTGCACGTCCATGTAGTAACCGATGCCGCCGCCGAGCGCCGCGCCTGCTGCTGCGCCAATCAGCGCGCCTTTGCCGCGGTCATGCTTGGAAGAGGAGAGCGCGCCGACGCCTGCGCCCACTAAGGAGCCGATACCCGCGCCGATGCCGGATTTTCCCGCTTCGCGTTCGCCGGTATAAGGGTTGGTAGTACAACCAGAAATAGCCAGTGTGCCGCTAACGATAGCAGCAATCATGAGTACGCGTTTTTTCATCTTATTTCCTTAATCCTTTTTATTCTTTGCCACCGCAAGCGTGACGGTTGATTATGACGTCCGAATACGGAGAAAATTCCCCGCAGGGTATCTCTTTTTGTAAGTAACATTGAACGGTTGACTAACAAACCGTCACAACACCTGCATTCGCTGACCCAGGAGCCTGCTTTGCCAACCTCATCTGCAACTAAAACCATCTTAACCGCGGCCCACTGGGGGCCAATGCTGGTGGAGACGGATGGTGAAAATGTGATTTCGTCCCGCGGCGCGCTGGACACCCCCTTCGCCAACTCGCTGCAAACGGCGGTGCGCGAACAGGTGCACAGTAAAACTCGCGTTCGCTATCCGATGGTGCGAAAGGGCTTTCTTGCTTCGCCACAACAGCCGCAGGGCGTACGCGGCCAGGATGAATTCGTGCGGGTAAGCTGGGAGCAGGCGCTTGACCTGATTGATGCTCAGCATCGACGGATCCGCGAAAGCTTCGGCCCGCAGTCGATTTTCGCCGGTTCCTATGGCTGGCGTTCTAACGGCGTGTTGCATAAGGCGGCAACCCTGCTGCAGCGCTATATGAGTCTTGCCGGGGGCTATACCGGACACCTCGGCGATTATTCAACCGGCGCGGCGCAGGCGATCATGCCTTATGTGGTAGGCGGTAATGAAGTTTATCAACAGCAAACCAGCTGGCCGCTTATTCTGGAGCACAGCGAGGTGGTGGTACTGTGGAGCGCCAATCCGCTGAATACGCTGAAAATTGCCTGGAACGCCTCGGATGAACAAGGGGTCCCCTGGTTTGACCGCCTGCGCCAGAGCGGCAAACGGCTGATCTGCATCGATCCTATGCGATCGGAAAGCGTTGATTTCTTTGGCGAATCAATGGAGTGGATCGCGCCGCATATGGGCACTGACGTCGCGTTGATGCTGGGGATCGCCCATACCCTGGTAGAGCATGGCTGGCAGGACGATGAATTCCTCGCCCGCTGTACCAGCGGTTATGACATTTTCGCCCGCTATTTGAGTGGTGAAAGCGATGGCATCGCCAAAACCGCCGAATGGGCGGCGGCAATCTGCGGCGTACCGGCGGATAAAATCCGTGAACTGGCGAAACTTTTCCACGAAAACACCACCATGCTGATGTCCGGCTGGGGCATGCAGCGCCAGCAATTCGGCGAGCAAAAACACTGGATGCTGGTGACGCTGGCGGCGATGCTGGGGCAGATTGGCACGCCAGGCGGCGGTTTTGGGCTTTCTTACCACTTTGCCAACGGCGGCAACCCGACGCGCCGCGCCGCGGTGCTGGCTTCCATGCAGGGCAGCGTAGCGGGCGGCGTAGACGCGGTGGAAAAAATCCCGGTCGCCCGTATCGTTGAGGCGCTGGAAAACCCAGGGGCAAGCTATCAGCACAACGGGATGACGCGGCGCTTTCCCGACATCCGCTTTATCTGGTGGGCGGGCGGCGCCAACTTTACCCATCATCAAGATACCAACCGCCTGATTCAGGCCTGGCAGAAGCCGGAGCTGATTGTGATTTCCGAATGTTTCTGGACCGCCGCCGCGCGCCATGCCGATATCGTCTTACCGGCGACCACTTCGTTTGAGCGCAACGATCTGACCATGACCGGGGACTACAGCAATCAGCATCTGGTGCCGATGAAGCGGGTGGTCGCGCCACGCGATGAAGCGCGCGACGATTTTGATGTCTTTGCGGATCTGAGCGAACGCTGGGAGGCGGGCGGCCGCGAACGCTTCACCGAAGGAAAAAACGATTTGCAATGGCTGGAGAGCTTCTACCAGATTGCCGCCCAGCGCGGGGCGCAGCAGCAGGTGACGCTGCCGCCGTTTGCCGAATTCTGGCAGGCTAACCAGCTAATTGAAATGCCGGAAAACCCGGATAACGCCCGTTTCTCTCGTTTCGCGGCATTCCGCGCAGACCCGCAGGCTAACCCGTTAAAAACCGCGAGCGGGAAAATTGAAATTCACTCGCCGACCATTGCCGGCTTTGGCTATGCCGATTGTCCGCCGCACCCGATGTGGCTCGAACCTGATGAGTGGCACGGCAACGCCGAGGAAGGTCAGCTACAGGTGCTTTCCGCCCATCCGGCGCACCGCCTGCATAGCCAGTTGAACCAGACCTCGCTGCGCGAAAGGTATGCGGTGGCCGGGCGTGAGCCGCTGACTATCCATCCGCTGGACGCGCAGGCGCGCAATATCACCGACGGCGATCTGGTGCGGGTGTGGAATTCACGTGGTCAGGTACTGGCCGGCGCGGTGGTCACGGAAGGTATTCGTCCGGGGGTGATTTGCCTGCATGAAGGCGCATGGCCGGATATCGACCCCGATGCCGGAATATGCAAAAACGGTGCGGTGAACGTGCTGACGAAAGATATTCCGACCTCGCGTCTGGGCAACGGTTGCGCCGGGAATACGGCGCTGGCATGGCTGGAAAAATATGATGGGCCCGCGCTGGCGCTCAGCGCATTTGATCCGCCGGCCAATGCATAATCCAGGTTGGGTGCTGGGTGTCGTCCTGCCATGCGCAGTCTTCTATTCGGAAGCCCTGCGCGTGGTAGAAATTCACCGCCCGCACGTTTTTCTGATAAACCTCCAGGCTTAGCCAGTCGTAGTGCTGCTTGACCTCATCAAGCAGCGCGCGGCCGATACCGTGGCGGATCGCTTGCGGGGCGACGAAAAGCGCCCCGACGAAGCGCGAATCCATCACGCTGACAAACCCTTTCAGCGCGTCATTCTCCTGCCACACCCAAGTGGCGGCGGCGGGGAGATAGACATCACGCACGACTTCCAGACTCTCCCGCCAGTAGCTTTCGGCAATAAACGGATGCGCATAAATGGTGCTTTCCAGCCACAACTCGAGCAGCGGGCCGGTCTCTGTGGCATCCCATTTTTGGATCATGCTGGTCTCCCTGGGTGGCAAAAGCAGCCTGTCACGTGATCGTTGACTAACCCGCAGGCCTGCATAAACGAATAACAGATGGTGGAGCCGACAAACTTAAAGCCGCGCTTTTTCAGCGCCTTAGATAGGGCATCAGAGGCTGGTGTGGTGGTGGGGATTTCGGCGAGCGTCGCGGCATGGGTAATTTGCGGCTGGTTCTCGACAAATGACCAGACGAAATCGCTGAATGCTTCGCCGTTGGCTTCCATGGCGAGAAACGCCCGCGCATTGCCGATGATGGCCTGGATCTTTCCCCGATGGCGGATGATGCCCGCATCCTGTAGCAGGCGCTCGACGTCTGCTTCATCCATGGCCGCTACGCGAACTGGGTCGAACTGGTGAAAGGCCTGACGATAGTTTTCCCGTTTTTTCAGTACGGTTATCCACGAAAGCCCCGCCTGCTGGCCTTCGAGGCAGATCATTTCAAACAGCTTTTGCGGCGTTCTCTCGGCGACTCCCCATTCGTTATCGTGATACTGGATATAAAGAGGATCCTGGCTTACCCATCCGCAACGTTGCATGTTTCTCTCCCTTTCGTCAGAAAACTTTTTCATCCGCCTTGACGGCTGAAAGATAAAGATAATAGTTAATACAGGGAAACCACTTCCCATCAACTCCTTATACTTCAAGTTGCGTAGAAGTGGGCGGCAGCTCGAATTATTTTGAGTATAAAAACACAGCAACATTGCCGATTCGGCTCTTTTGGAGTCGCATTAATGATAATAAAGAAATGCAATGGCCTCCGGGGTGGGTTGATCCCGGCGTGCATCACTATCTGGGTGTCGTGTGTTTCAGGCGCTAATGCCTGGCAACAGGAATATATCGCTAACGATACAAAAAGTAATACGTCCGAACGCTATACATGGGATAGCGATCACCAACCGCGTTATGAAGACATTCTTGCCGAGCGTATGAGAGCGTCAGAAGCGCCCGCCGGACTGGCATTGAATCAGGCGCTGGCGCCGCCGGATTTGGGGCACGGCATGAGCGTGGGATGGAACTATTCACTGGCCAGCGGCGTGACCTCCGGGCCGGTCGCCAGCTTGCGTAGCGATCTCAACCCGCCGCCAGCGACGCGTCGCGCGGGCGAAAGTATTTACGTCAACACGCTCGGCTGGCGTATGGATTATCAGCAGCTGTGGGGCGTGCATCCATGGGCGCAGGTGAGCTATAACCAGTCTATCTCTATCGATAACAATGCGTCGATTAGCCGCGGCAAAGACGGTAGCTGGGGCGATGTGACGCTGGGCGCCGATATGCCGCTTGGTTCTCATCTGGCGGCATGGGCCACACTTTCGCAGGCGGATAATGTGCCGTCGGGTGAAAACACGCTATATCTGATGGGCGTCAGCGCCAATTTCTAACCTGTTTTGTTACGCATTTGAAACTCAGTCGTTACTGTTAAATCTCAGTAACGGCGCGTTTCTGTGAGATAGCGCACACTAACTTTTTAGGTAAAATTTAGGGAATGAATGTTTTGCAATGTCATTCATTCCGCCATAAATGCATTTCATTCCTCGTTGATGGCAGTTCATGCCGTTTTCCCCCACCGGATTTGGGGATTTGGTTATTGTGGCGGCAGTTAATCCTTCAGGACATCTGCTATGAACGCTGCAAACACTCAATATACCCGTTGGCTCACGCTGATTGGCACGATCATTACGCAATTCGCACTGGGATCGGTTTATACATGGAGTTTGTTTAATAGTTCTCTGGCCAGCAAACTGGACGAGCCAGTAAGCCAGGTGGCATTTTCCTTCGGCCTGTTAAGTCTTGGGCTGGCGTTATCCTCTTCCGTTGCCGGTAAATTGCAGGAACGCTTTGGCGTGAAACGCGTCACCATGGCATCCGGTATCCTGCTTGGCGTCGGGTTTTTCCTCACGGCCCATGCCAACAGCCTGATGATGCTGTGGCTGAGCGCCGGCCTGCTGGTCGGTCTGGCGGACGGCGCGGGCTATCTGCTGACGTTGTCGAACTGCGTGAAGTGGTTCCCGGAACGTAAGGGTCTGATTTCCGCCTTCTCGATTGGCGCTTATGGCCTTGGCAGCCTCGGTTTTAAATTTATCGATAGCCACCTGTTGGCGACGGTCGGGCTGGAAAAAACCTTTGTTATCTGGGGCGCTATCGTACTGGTGATGATCGTCTTTGGCGCCACCCTGATGAAAGATGCGCCGAATCATCCCGCGACAACCACCGCTAACGGCGTCGTCGAAAATGATTTCACCCTCGCTGAATCCATGCGTAAACCGCAGTACTGGATGCTGGCGGTGATGTTCCTGACGGCCTGCATGAGCGGACTGTATGTGATTGGCGTAGCAAAAGATATCGCCCAGGGTATGGTGCACCTCGATGTGGCGACGGCGGCGAATGCGGTTACCGTGATTTCTATCGCCAACCTGAGCGGCCGCCTGGTGCTGGGCATCCTGTCTGATAAGATCTCCCGTATCCGCGTGATTACCATCGGTCAGGTGGTCTCCCTGGTCGGTATGGCGGCCCTGCTGTTCGCGCCGCTAAATGCGATGACCTTCTTTGCAGCGATTGCCTGTGTGGCCTTTAACTTCGGCGGCACCATTACCGTCTTCCCTTCGCTGGTAAGCGAGTTCTTTGGCCTCAATAACCTGGCGAAAAACTACGGTGTGATTTATCTCGGCTTCGGTATCGGTAGTATTTGCGGTTCGCTGATTGCCTCCGTGTTCGGCGGCTTCTATGTCACCTTCTGTGTCATCTTCGCTCTGCTGATTTTGTCACTGGCGCTTTCCACCACAATTCGCCAGCCGAAAAGCGAAATTTACCACCAGGCGCACGCCTGATAGCGTCACCTTTCCTAAGCTAATAATGCCTTGCCAGCCAGATATTTTGTAAATATCTGGCTGAATCACATTCCTCGCGGATACTTTTGCCATTTGCTGTGGTCTACTTAGCGCGCTTTGTAGAGGTTTCCGATAACCAACCCAGACGCACTTAATTAATCTTCCTGTTTATATCGTTTTAATCAGGGCGGTTTTATCTCTTCGTTTCCCAGGTTTGCTTGCATGAAATACATTAAAACGATGTCACAGCAGAAGCTGAGTTTTTGGCTTGCGCTGTACATCGGCTGGTTTATGAACGCCGCGGTGTTTTTCCGTCGTTTCGATGGTTACGCTCAAGAGTTTACCGTCTGGAAAGGGTTGTCCGGAGTGGTGGAACTGGTGGCGACGGTGCTGGTCACCTTCTTCCTGCTGCGTCTGCTCTCGTTATTTGGTCGCCGGGTCTGGCGCATCTTAGCTACGCTGGTGGTGTTGTTTTCCGCTGGGGCAAGTTATTACATGACTTTCCTTAATGTGGTCATTGGCTACGGCATAATCGCTTCGGTGATGACCACCGATATTGACCTGTCGAAAGAGGTTATCGGCTGGCATCTGATCCTGTGGCTGGCCGCGGTTAGCGTTTTGCCGCTCCTTCTTATCTGGAGCAACCGCTGCCGTAAGACGCTGCTGCAACAGGTCAAAACGCCGGGTCAGCGGGTGAAAAATATCCTGATAGTCGTGCTGGCCGGGCTGATGGTCTGGGGGCCGATTCGCCTGCTTGAGCTACGTCAGCATGATATCGAGCGTAACTCTGAAGTCGATATGCCAAGCTACGGCGGCGTCATTGCCAACTCGTATCTGCCTTCGAACTGGCTGTCGGCGCTTGGGCTGTACGCCTGGGCGCAGGTGGATGAATCGTCTGATAATAAGTCGCTGATTAACCCAGCGAAAAAATTTACCTATGTGGCGCCGCAGGATCTTGATGATACTTACGTGGTGTTTATTATCGGCGAGACCACCCGCTGGGATCATATGGGTATTCTCGGCTATAACCGTAATACCACGCCGAAGCTGGCGCAGGAGAAGAATCTTGTCGCCTTCCGCGGCACCTCTTGCGATACCGCCACCAAGTTATCGTTGCGCTGTATGTTCGTACGCGAGGGCGGGGCGGATGATAATCCGCAACGGACGCTGAAAGAGCAGAATGTGTTTGCCGTACTGCATCAGCTGGGCTTTGCAGGCGACCTGTACGCCATGCAGAGTGAGATGTGGTTCTACAGCAATACGATGGCCAACAATATCGCCTATCGCGAGCAGATCGGCGCCGAGCCGCGCAATCGCGGCAAGAACGTGGATGATATGCTGCTGGTCGATGAAATGAAGCGCGGCATGGAGCAAAATCCTGATGGCAAGCGCTTGATTATCCTGCATACCAAGGGATCGCACTTTAACTACACCCAGCGTTATCCGCGCAGCTTCGCGCAATGGAAACCGGAGTGTATCGGCGTGGACAGCAAATGCTCGAAGGCCGAGTTGATTAACTCCTACGATAACAGCGTCACCTACGTGGATCACTTTATCGTCAGCGTGCTGGACCAACTGCGGGATAAAAAGGCTATCGTGTTCTACGCCGCCGATCACGGCGAGTCGATTAATGAACACGAACATCTGCACGGTACGCCGCGCATGATGGCGCCGCCGGAGCAGTTCCGCGTGCCGATGATGGTCTGGATGTCGGATAAATATCTGGCGAACCCGGACCATGCCGCCTCCTTTGCGCGTCTCAAGCAGCAGGCGGCGACGAAGGCTCCGCACCGTCACGTTGAGCTGTATGACACCATTATGGGTTGTCTTGGTTATACCTCGCCGGATGGCGGGATTAATGAAAACAACAATTGGTGTCGCGTACCGGCTTCGAAGAAAGCGGCGAAGGAATAGCAGTAGTGGCGAGATTCTCGCCGCTTGATTGATTTTTTGCTAATAAGGCATTGACGGGGGTGCATCCCAGCAGTAAGATGCGCCCCGCATTCGGTGATTGGCGCAGCCTGGTAGCGCACTTCGTTCGGGACGAAGGGGTCGGAGGTTCGAATCCTCTATCACCGACCAAATTCGAAAAGCCTGCTCAATGAGCAGGCTTTTTTGCATCTGCGGCCCGAAGAGGATGAGAACCTCCGGGGGCAGAGGTTCGACTCGAGCGTAGCGAGAGAACGTTGCGTCAGCAACGGCCCGTAGGGCGAGCCACGAAGTGGCGAGTCATCCTCTATCACCGACCAAATTCGAAAAGCCTGCTCAACGAGCAGGCTTTTTTGCATCTGCGGCCCGAAGAGGATGAGAACCTCCGGGGGCAAAGGTTCGACTCGATCGCAGCCCGGTAGCCCGGCTCAGCGCAGCGCAAGCCGGGGCGAAAACCCCGC
The DNA here is from genome assembly GCF_051207495.1 of Klebsiella sp. K-3. Taxonomy (NCBI): domain Bacteria; kingdom Pseudomonadati; phylum Pseudomonadota; class Gammaproteobacteria; order Enterobacterales; family Enterobacteriaceae; genus Klebsiella; species Klebsiella sp. K-3. Next base: position 163,959 of record NZ_JBPNXF010000006.1, read on the forward strand.
CAGAGTCACAAAAATCGCATCTCCCCAGGTATCTCGCCAGCTATTCGCTATTTTGTGACATCTTCCATTGCATTTTTTTATCGATGAACAGATCTTTTTTCGCGAAGCTTATGGCTAACTACAGCATTTTCCGCTGTGCGTTTTAACGTTCGCGCTATTAATCGCTCACATAATGGTCACACGGGAAGAAATTTTCACCATTTTTAAGAATTGTTTATCACCAGATGTTGCAAACTATTAAGGGCTTTATTCTGGTTTATTGCCGGTAGCATAAATTTCTCTGCTGAAAATAGCGCCATCAAGTTTTTTTAATCTTTGCCCACCGATTCTCACCCCTGACGCAAAACCCGGTTAGCTGTATTGACGTTTCTCCATTCTGTTGACAGATTGTACGGCATGAGGGGCATTTCATGGAGAATCCGTACTGCAACTCAGTCGTTTTAGCGAACGGAATCCCCATCTCTCTCAACGCCTTCGGGCACCACCGACCAGACCGGGTAAAAAATAAATAAAGGTCTGGCGGCTATATGCAAACAACATCACAGTTTTGGAGCAGAATAATGAGTATTTCCTTGAAAAAGTCAGGGATGCTGAAGCTTGGTCTGAGCCTGGTCGCCATGACCGTCGCCGCAAGCGTACAAGCTAAAACCCTGGTTTATTGTTCTGAAGGTTCGCCGGAAGGCTTTAACCCACAGCTATTCACCTCTGGTACCACCTATGACGCCAGCTCGGTGCCTATTTACAACCGCCTGGTTGAATTCAAAACCGGTACGACAGAAGTTATTCCTGGCCTGGCTGAGAAGTGGGATGTCAGCGAGGACGGTAAAACCTATACCTTCCACCTGCGTAAAGGCGTGAAGTGGCAGGATAATAAAGACTTTAAACCAACGCGCGAGCTGAATGCCGACGACGTGGTGTTCTCCTTCGACCGCCAGAAAAATGACAAAAACCCGTACCATAAAGTCTCAGGCGGCAGCTATGAGTACTTCGAAGGGATGGGCCTGCAGGACCTGATTAGCGAAGTGAAGAAAGTGGACGATAATACCGTCCAGTTCGTGCTGACTCGCCCGGAAGCGCCGTTCCTTGCTGACCTGGCGATGGACTTTGCTTCTATCCTGTCGAAAGAGTATGCCGACAATATGCTGAAAGCCGGCACGCCGGAAAAAGTAGACCTTAACCCAATCGGTACCGGTCCATTCCAACTGCTGCAGTACCAAAAAGACTCGCGCATTCTGTATAAAGCCTTCCCGGGCTACTGGGGCACCAAGCCGCAGATCGATCGCCTGGTCTTCTCCATCACTCCCGACGCTTCCGTACGCTACGCCAAGCTGCAGAAAAACGAATGCCAGGTGATGCCGTATCCGAACCCGGCTGACATCGCGCGCATGAAGGAAGATAAAAACATCAACCTGCTGGAACAGCCGGGTCTGAACGTGGGTTATCTCTCCTTCAACACCGAGAAAAAACCGCTGGATAACGTCAAAGTTCGCCAGGCGCTGACCTATGCGGTGAACAAAGAAGCGATCATCAAAGCCGTTTACCAGGGCGCAGGCCAGTCGGCGAAGAACCTGATCCCGCCGACCATGTGGGGCTATAACGATGACGTTAAAGACTATACCTACGATCCTGAGAAGGCGAAGCAACTGCTGAAAGAAGCAGGCATGGAAAAAGGCTTCACCATTGACCTGTGGGCAATGCCGGTACAGCGTCCGTATAACCCGAACGCGCGCCGTATGGCTGAAATGATCCAGGCCGACTGGGCGAAAGTTGGCGTACAGGCCAAGATCGTCACCTACGAGTGGGGCGAGTACCTGAAACGCGCGAAAGCGGGCGAGCATCAGACCGTGATGATGGGCTGGACCGGCGACAACGGGGATCCGGATAACTTCTTCGCGACCCTGTTCAGCTGCGCTGCGGCGAAAGACGGCTCTAACTACTCTCGCTGGTGCTATAAGCCGTTTGAAGACCTCATTCAACCGGCGCGCGCCACCGACGACCACAACAAGCGTATTGAACTGTACAAACAGGCTCAGGTAGTGATGCATGACCAGGCTCCGGCGCTGATCATCGCCCACTCCACCGTTTACGAGCCAGTGCGTAAAGAAGTCAAAGGCTATGTGGTTGATCCGCTTGGCAAACACCACTTCGATAACGTCTCTGTCGAATAATAAGCACGATGCCTGACCCCCTCTCCCCGCGCGGGAGAGGCGGGGGGCGTATTCCCGCTATTCGGGGAATACTTTTGTGAGCAATACAGACGCCTTGTCACCAGGCCTGGCGTCACTATAGAGAAACCGGGTTATGTTGCAGTTTATTCTCCGACGTTTGGGACTCGTCATCCCGACATTTATCGGTATTACCCTTCTCACCTTTGCTTTCGTTCATATGATCCCCGGCGATCCGGTGATGATTATGGCGGGCGAACGTGGTATTTCCCCCGAACGTCACGCGCAGCTGCTGGCCGAAATGGGCCTTGATAAGCCGCTGTGGCAGCAATATGCCCATTATATTTGGGGCGTACTGCACGGTGATTTAGGGATCTCGCTGAAAAGCCGAATTCCCGTGTGGCAAGAGTTTGTGCCTCGCTTCAAGGCCACCCTCGAACTGGGCGTCTGCGCGATGATTTTCGCCGTCGCGGTCGGTATTCCGGTGGGCGTGCTGGCTGCGGTAAAACGCGGCTCCATCTTTGACCACACCGCCGTGGGCCTGGCGCTGACTGGCTACTCGATGCCTATCTTCTGGTGGGGCATGATGCTGATTATGCTGGTTTCGGTACAGCTGAACCTGACGCCGGTCTCCGGGCGTATCAGTGATACGGTATTCCTTGACGATACCCTGCCGCTGACCGGTTTTATGCTGATTGACACCGCTATCTGGGGCGAGCAGGGCGACTTTATCGATGCCTTAATGCATATGATCCTACCCGCCATCGTGCTGGGCACGATTCCGCTGGCGGTGATCGTGCGTATGACCCGATCGTCGATGCTGGAAGTGCTGGGCGAGGATTACATCCGTACCGCTCGCGCCAAGGGGCTGACCCGCATGCGGGTGATTGTCATCCATGCGCTACGCAACGCGATGTTGCCGGTAGTGACGGTGATTGGTCTGCAGGTGGGCACGCTGCTGGCGGGCGCCATTCTGACCGAAACCATTTTTTCGTGGCCAGGTTTAGGCCGCTGGCTCATCGATGCGCTACAGCGCCGCGATTATCCCGTTGTGCAGGGCGGGGTTCTGCTGGTGGCGACGATGATTATTCTCGTCAACCTGCTGGTCGACCTGCTGTATGGCGTGGTGAACCCGCGTATCCGGCATAAGAAGTAAGGGGCCATCATGTCACAAATTACAGAAAATAAAGTTGTCGCCGCACCGGTGCCAATGACCCCGCTGCAGGAGTTCTGGCACTATTTCAAACGCAATAAGGGTGCCGTCGTCGGGTTGGTGTATGTGGCGGTGATGATTATCATCGCGGTATTCGCCAACTTTCTCGCCCCTTATAACCCGGCGGATCAGTTCCGTGATTCGCTGCTGGCGCCGCCGTTCTGGCAGGATGGCGGCAGCCTGGCGCATCTGCTAGGCACCGATGATGTGGGTCGCGATATTCTCTCGCGCCTGATGTACGGCGCGCGCCTGTCGCTGCTGGTGGGCTGTCTGGTGGTGGTGCTGTCGCTGATCCTCGGCGTGGTGCTGGGGCTGGTTGCTGGCTATTTCGGCGGGGTGGTGGACTCCATCATCATGCGTGTGGTCGATATCATGCTGGCGCTGCCGAGCTTGCTGCTGGCGTTGGTGCTGGTGGCTATCTTCGGACCATCAATCGTCAATGCTTCGCTGGCGCTCACCTTCGTCGCCCTACCGCACTATGTGCGTCTGACGCGTGCGGCGGTGCTGGTGGAAGTGCACCGCGATTACGTTACCGCTTCACGCGTGGCGGGCGCCGGCGCAATGCGCCAGATGTTCGTTAATATTCTCCCTAACTGTCTTGCGCCGCTGATTGTTCAGGCGTCGCTGGGCTTTTCTAACGCCATTCTCGACATGGCAGCGCTGGGGTTCCTCGGCATGGGCGCGCAGCCGCCGACGCCTGAGTGGGGCACCATGCTCTCCGACGTGTTGCAGTTCGCGCAAAGCGCCTGGTGGGTGGTGACCTTCCCGGGTGTGGCGATCCTGCTGACGGTGCTGGCATTTAACCTGATGGGTGACGGTCTGCGTGACGCGCTCGATCCCAAACTGAAGCAGTAAGAGGTTCGAGATGGCGTTATTAAATGTAGATAAGTTATCGGTGCATTTCGGCGATGAGAATGCGCCGTTCCGCGCCGTAGACCGCATCAGCTATAGCGTGAAGCAGGGTGAAGTAGTTGGCATCGTGGGTGAATCGGGTTCCGGTAAGTCGGTGAGCTCGCTGGCGATTATGGGGCTGATTGATTACCCCGGCCGGGTGATGGCGGACAAACTGGAATTTAACGGCCGCGATTTGCAGCGTATTTCGGAAAAAGAGCGGCGCCAGCTGGTGGGGGCGGAAGTGGCGATGATCTTCCAGGATCCGATGACCAGCCTCAACCCGTGCTTTACCGTCGGCTACCAGATTATGGAAGCGATTAAGGTCCATCAGGGCGGCAATAAGCAAACCCGCCGCCAGCGGGCGATCGATCTGCTGAACCTGGTGGGTATTCCTGACCCGGCGTCGCGGCTGGACGTTTATCCGCACCAGCTTTCGGGTGGGATGAGCCAGCGCGTGATGATCGCGATGGCGATCGCCTGCCGGCCAAAGCTACTGATTGCCGATGAACCGACCACCGCGCTGGATGTGACCATCCAGGCGCAGATTATCGAACTGCTGCTGGAGTTGCAGCAGCAAGAGAATATGGCGTTGGTGCTGATTACCCACGATCTGGCGCTCGTAGCGGAAGCCGCGCATAAAATTATCGTCATGTACGCGGGTCAGGTGGTGGAGACCGGCGATGCGAAAGATATCTTCCGCGCGCCGCGTCATCCTTACACCCAAGCGCTGCTGCGCGCGCTGCCGGAGTTTGCCCAGGATAAAGCGCGTCTGGCGTCGTTACCGGGCGTGGTGCCGGGGAAATACGATCGTCCGAATGGTTGCCTGCTGAACCCGCGCTGCCCCTATGCAACGGATAAATGCCGGAGCGAAGAGCCCGCGCTCGCGGATCTCGACGGCGGCCGTCAGTCTAAATGCCACTACCCACTCGATGATGCCGGGAGGCCTGGATTATGAGTACGCAAAAGGTCGCCACGCAACAACCGCTGTTGCAGGCCATTGATCTGAAAAAACACTATCCGGTAAAGAAGGGGCTGTTTGCTCCGGAACGGCTGGTGAAAGCGCTGGACGGCGTCTCCTTTACTCTTGAGCGCGGTAAAACGCTGGCAGTGGTGGGGGAATCAGGCTGCGGCAAATCGACGCTGGGTCGTTTGCTGACGATGATTGAAATTCCGACCGGCGGCGAGCTGTATTATCAAGGGCAGGATCTGCTTAAGCACGACCCGCAGGCGCAAAAGCTGCGGCGGCAAAAAATCCAGATTGTGTTCCAGAACCCGTATGGCTCGCTGAACCCACGTAAAAAAGTGGGGCAGATTCTGGAAGAGCCGCTGTTGATTAACAGCAGTCTGAGCAAAGAGCAGCGACGTGAAAAGGCGCTGGCGATGATGGCGAAGGTGGGCCTCAAAACGGAGCATTACGATCGCTACCCGCATATGTTCTCCGGCGGTCAGCGTCAGCGTATCGCTATTGCCCGCGGGCTGATGCTGGATCCGGATGTGGTGATTGCCGATGAGCCGGTTTCCGCGCTGGATGTTTCGGTACGTGCGCAGGTGCTGAACCTGATGATGGACCTGCAGCAGGATTTAGGTTTGTCCTACGTGTTTATCTCCCACGACTTATCGGTCGTTGAGCACATCGCTGATGAAGTTATGGTGATGTATCTTGGCCGCTGCGTGGAGAAGGGGACCAAAGACCAGATCTTTAATAACCCACGTCATCCGTATACCCAGGCACTATTGTCGGCGACGCCGCGTCTGAACCCGGACGATCGTCGCGAGCGTATCAAGCTGACCGGCGAACTGCCGAGCCCGCTGAATCCGCCGCCGGGCTGCGCCTTCAATGCGCGCTGCCGCCGACGCTTTGGCCCATGCACCCAGCTTCAGCCGCAGCTAAAGGATTACGGCGGCCAACTGGTGGCCTGCTTTGCCGTTGATCAGGATGAGAATCCGGAGAAAGCGCGAGCGTGATGGTAGGCGGGTTGTCGCGTGATGAATTCTGCGGGGGTGGGCTGGAATGCGCCTCGCAGATTGCCGAAGGGCGTGGTGAAGGCGATGACACGGAGCAGTAGAATCGACGCCAAGCCGGGTTCACCCGGTGAGGCGCAATGTTGCGGGGGCTTGAACCCCGGCGGCATAGATAAGTTGCTGGAAAGAGAAAACCCTCGCACGTTGCTGGTGTTAACCAGGCAACTGAACGAGGGCTATCGACAACTCCAGACAAGTTAAAGATAGCCGCGAACGGTTGCCATTGCAATACAGGCGGCTCTATGACGCTCACACAGTTAGGTCTTATCTTATGGGACGATCTGGCGGCGCCGATAATCGCTGGCATTGTGGTCAGCATTATCGTCAGCTGGATGCATAACCAGAAGTGACGGACCGGCGGGCGTGAGTCTGCTGCGTTGGCAATTTGCGCCCGAACAGGCCGCAGGAATTCTCCTGCGGCCTTTTTCGTTTTGCCAGGCTGCACGCAGAATGTGGTTGGTTGCTGGAATGCGCCTCGCAGATTGCCGAAGGGCGTGGTGAAGGCGATGACACGGAGCAGTAGAATCGACGCCAAGCCGGGTTCGCCCGGTGAGGCGCAATGTTGCGGGGGCTTGAACCCCGGCGGCATAGATAAGTTGCTGGAAAGAGAAAACCCTCGCACGTTGCTGGTGTTAACCAGGCAACTGAACGAGGGCTATCACTAACTCCAAGCAAGTTAAAGATAGCCGCGAACGATTGCCATTGCAATACAGGCGGCTCTATGACGCTCACACAGTTAGGTCTGATCTTATGGGACGATCTGGCGGCGCCGATAATCGCTGGCATCGTGGTCAGCATTATCGTCAGCTGGATGCATAACCAGAAGTGACGGACCGGCGGGCGTGAGTCTGCTGCGTTGGCAATTTGCGCCCGAACAGGCCGCAGGAATTCTCCTGCGGCCTTTTTCGTATTTACTGCGGATACGGTACCCAACTGCCGCCGTTGAGCTGCACGTAAGGTTTGCCTTGATACTGAATGACAATAGCGTTGGAGTTTTCCGATACCGCAGCGGTCTGCGGCAGGTTAGCGGTGTATTGCTGCCAGTTGACGTTATCCTCGGTAAACATCTTACCGTCGAGGGCGCGTACCACCAGTTCAGAAACTGCGAGGTAGCTGGAAGGCTGAGTGATTTCCACCGCGGCGCCCTGATGCGGCGCCTTCATGCCGAAGAATTTCACCGCCGCCGGCACGTTAGTGATCGACGGGCTTGGAATATCGCGCAGCCCGGAGACCTGCATTTTATCACCCTTCAGCGCGCCGCCGTGTTCTGGTACCACCACCACCATCACTTTACGCCCGGATTTTTCCAGCGCGGTGAAGAAGGCATCCAGCTCATCAAAGAATTTCTGCGCGCGGGCCTTATAGTCGGCCGTTTTGCTTTGGCCGGGATAATGGTTGCCATCGTGCAGCGGCAGCGTGTTGTAGAAGGTCGCGGTACGTGGCGTGTTGAGCTTTTCTGTGGTTTGTAGCCAGCGATCGAGCGTTGCCCGATCGTCATAAACCGGCGATCCGTCGAAGCCCTGGAGAATAACCGGTAAACCACTCTGATCCATTAATGGACTCTGCATACCGCCGAGCGAGCGAACCTCTTTGAGGAAGTCGCCGAATACGCCGTTATGTCCCAGCATCAGCTGTTGGGTAAAGCCGAGTTTGGCCAGATTTTCGAACAGATAGCACTCGTTGCCCGACGGCTGATACAGGTTGTTATGTGATAGCTGGCCGCAGCTGGCGCGCAGCAGGCGAACCGCTGCCGGGCCGCTGTAGGAGGTGGCGGAGTTGAAGTTTTTGAAGACGATATCGAAATGTTTCCACAGTGGATGGTCCATCAACCCGGCAGCCTCAATGTCTGACCATGACAGGGAACAGATATTGATTACCAGCAGATCGAACGGCTGCGCATCACCAGGAAGCTGATCCGGGAACGGCGTTTTTCTTTTCTGTTCAGAAGCATAGAAAGTTTTCAGCCAGTTGCTAAGGTTAGCCGAGGTGGGCGGTTCGGTCTGCGGCGGGATATCGCCGCTGGCGTCAGCGCTGGCGGATGCCGCGGCTGTTGTCGTTCCACCAGTCGTTGCCGCGGGCGTGGCCGCAGCGGTGGTCGGCTGGCCGGAGGGCCACAGAGTAAAGGAGGGCAGCAGCGGGCTGATAACCAGCCAGACCATGATCGCCGAAACAAACACGGTAACGCGCAGCCACTGGCTGATGAATAGCCACAGCACCAGCAGCACAAAGAAGGCGCCGACCATATTCCAGTTAATAAAGCGGGTGATCAGGTCCCAGATGTAATCGGCGCTGAAACCGGCGATTTGCGAGCCCTGGCTCATAATGCTTTCCGGACCGGGTAACCAGGTATCATGCCAGAACAGGGCAAAGCCGAGCGGAATCGCTATCCAGTGGCGTATCCGGTGCAGTTTTTCGCTGGGGATCGGCACCAGCAGAAAGGCGAGGAACACCAGGTTAAGCATTGGATGGAAGTTCAGGTATCCCGCCCACAGCAGGGCAAACTTCACGAGAAAATAGAAGTTCCAGCCAGACAGGCCGCGCCAGTACTGCCATAGCGGAAGCGGCGTAGCGGTAGTTTTTGTTTTGGTCATTTTTTCAGTTTGCCCTGCCTGGTCGCGTTATCCCGGCGCAGCACGCCGGCCGGTTTCACGTAACGGGGTTTAAAGAACATCAAACGTAAAGTCGTGCGAATACGGCGCTGATAATGGCGCGTTAGATACCCCAGCGGAAAAAACAGCAGGGCGCACAGTACAATCAGCTGAATGATATCGGCGATAGACATCATGACCGCGGTTCTCCGTCGGTGGAGAGGCGCCAGGGTTCCGGGATTCGCCGCCACTGGCGACCATCGTGCTTAACGTTAAGGGCTTCGTTTTTGCCCACCGTAATTGGCAGCGGCGTGTTCCAGTTGTCCGGGGAGAGTCCCCGCATCAACAGTATTTCCGCAGAAATTTGCTTGTCTTCGAACCAAATCATACGGTTAGAGAAAATGTCTCCAGTCGGTAATGGGAAGATATGGTTTAACGCCGTGTCCAGATCGTTTACCCGGCAAAACGATAAAAACAGCACTAATCGATTATTACCGATCGTCACGATATCGCCCATGCGGTTGGGTTTACACAGGGTTAACGCCTGTTCGACACGTAGTCCCGGCGCGGGGCGCAGCGCTACCATCACCCCTTTACTATCCGGCGGCAGCAGCGTGTTGCCCATGATATTGCTGACCGCTTCGCAGAAGGCGTCCCACTTTTGATAGCCGCGAAGTTTAAGCGGCCGGCTCCAGGTTAGCAGCGTGTTGAAGTCTTCCGGAACGTGGCGAGTAAACTTCTGCTTTTGCACGCTTTCAATCAGCGTCAGGCAGCGTGAAAGCCCGGCGCTGCAGGGGATCACCATGTTGGCGCCGCTGCTTAGCAGCAAGCGTTCATCGGTGGCGCGCAGGCTTGGCGTTTGTTCGCGTACCACGATTTTTAAGGCGCTGCCGCGCTGGCGGCGCAGGATATGGATATAGCGGCCGAGCTGCTCTATTTGTTCGTTCTGGGTGATGGAAAATAGCAGGGTGGCCGCTTGCGCGGTACGACCGGCTTCAAAGACCGCATCATTGGTTTCGAACAGCGTCCAATACTCGGAAAGCGCAGGCGCCCCTTCCAGCACGCGCAAATTACTGAGGACGATTTTTTCGTCGCTGCGTGGCTGTACCACAGCTTCTTCGTTCTGCGCCAGCCGCCAACCCTCATCATCGTGTAAAATAACCAGTTGCTGCTGTGCGCTAATACCTTTCTCGCTTCCCCACCACGCGATATCAAATAGATGGCTGTCGCCCTGATAACGAATGCTTGCCAGCCCGGAAAGGGCGCGGTACTGGCGTAATAATGGAGAAAGTTGTTTATCGGTATCGTTAGCCGAATTAAGTACCATAAGAGAGCAGTTATGGTATTTGGTCCATCGATTAGATTTTTCTACCCAATGGAGTAATTCATCTATTTTTATATTTTGCCAGGAATTTTCTGTACATAGCAGAATAAATAAATAGTTGCCAGGTTCCATAGAGCAAAGTATGTCGCGGTGCAGCTCCTGCAGGCCTTCCGGGCGATCGGGCATAGTGAATAATGCGATTTTGTTGGGACCGTGATCTTTTTTTAATGATATGACTTCATTAGGTTTTTTACCCATCACTATGGCCGCGACCTTGCTGTCCTGCGCCTGGCTTTCCAGCGTTTGATTCAGCAGGCTGACGGCGTCGGCATAGCGGTCGACATTAAGCCACCATACCCCGCCAACGGGCATATGGCATACTTCGTCCCATAACGATGAAATACCCAACGTATATACAATATCCACGATGTCCCTCGCGCGCCCTATTTACAATGATTAGTTTACTAGCGAAAGCGTGAGAGTAAACCTAACATTGAAATTAAAGGACATCAGTTTTAGCATGTACACGTAATTTTAGGGATGAGCGGTTTACACTTCCTGGTTTTATAATGTGTTTTTCGAATGGACAGAGAAATGCCGGAAAAAGATCCTGCGGTACCTGGCGATGCGACGCTGGGATATACCTTCCAAAATGATTTCCTGGCATTAAGCCGGGCATTTTCCCTGCCGGATATTGATTACCACGACATTTCCCGACGCGAACAGCTCGCTGCGGCGTTGCAACGCTGGCCGCTGTTGGCCGAATTAGCTGAGAAAAAGTAAGGAAGCCGTCGATGGCGATTCTGGGATTACAAGGCATACGCGGCGGCGTAGGCACCACATCTATTACCGCCGCACTGGCCTGGGCACTACAGCTGCTCGGTGAAACTGTGCTGGTGGTCGATGCCAGCCCGGACAATATGCTGCGCTTTTTCTTCAACGTTGATTTCGACCATCGCAACGGCTGGGCACGCTCGTTGATTGACGGTGGTGACTGGCGCGACGCCGGACTGCGCTACACCGCGCATATCGATCTCCTGCCGTTTGGCCGGCTGACGCCTGGCGAACGTGAGCACGTTGATAAACTCAGTTCAGCGCTTGAACCCATCGCGGAACAAATCAAATTGCTCGACCAGCAGGGAAGCCACCGCTGGCTGCTGATTGATATACCTGAGGGTTATTCTCCACTTACCCGCGAGTTGCTGAGCGTGTGCGATCGTGTGCTACAGGTTGTGCACCCGGACGGCAACAGCCATATTCGCCTGCATCAGCAGGCGCTGCCTGCGAACGCGGATATTTTGATTAACGACCTACGCGTAGGCAGCCAACTGCAGGAAGATCTCTATCAACTATGGCTGGAAAGCCAGCGGCGGATCCTGCCGGTCACGATTCACCGCGATGAAGCGATGGCGGAGTGTCTGGCAGCGAAACAGCCGCTTGGCGAATATCGTCAGGATGCCCTGGCGGCGGAAGAGGTGCTGACGCTGGCCAACTGGTGCCTGCTGCACTATGCCAGAGAGGGGACGGCATGATCCGCCTGAGTACGTTGCTGCTGGCGCCGCCGGTGGGCGAGCGCTTGAGCGAACGTTATGATGACTATCGTCAGCATGGCGCGTCGGTGCTTTCGGCTTTTCTCGGTTGCCTGTGGGTGTCGTTGGCGTGGGCGTTAATGCCGCTTGAGACGCCGCGCTGGCAAGCTATTCGCGAACACCATGCCGACTATTTTCCGCATATTAATCCGCATCGCCCACGCCCGTTAGATCCGCTGCGCTATTTGCTGCAGTCGCTCTGGCTACTGGCGACTCGGGTGCCGGAACCGGATAAAAAAATTAACTGGCGCTCGCTGGCGGCGTTGGAAGGGGTTCACGGGCGCTACGCGCAGTGGATGGAAAAATTACCGGAAAAGGTCAACACCCGTACCGGCCACCTCGATAAGCAGAAAGAGCTTGAGCACCTGCATCCGCAACTGCGGCGGCTAGTGCTTGGCACCGTCACCTTCTTCTCACTGATTCTGGCGTTGTTGTGCATTACCCAGCCGTTTAACCCGCTGTCACAGTTTATTTTCCTGCTGCTGCTGTGGGGCGTCGCGCTGCTGGTGCGGCGTATTCCGGGGCGTTTCTCCGCCCTGATGCTGATCGTGTTGTCGCTGACCGTTTCCTGTCGCTATATCTGGTGGCGCTATACCTCCACGCTTAACTGGAACGATCCGGTCAGCCTGGTATGTGGGCTGATCTTGCTGTTTGCCGAAACCTACGCCTGGATTGTGCTGGTGCTGGGCTATTTCCAGGTGGTGTGGCCGCTTAATCGCCAGCCGGTGCCGCTACCGGAAGACATGAACGAATGGCCGACGGTGGATATCTTCGTCCCGACCTACAACGAAGACCTTAGCGTGGTGAAAAATACCATCTACGCTTCGCAGGGTATCGACTGGCCGAAGGATAAGCTCAATATCTGGATCCTTGATGACGGCGGGCGCGAAGAGTTTCGCCAGTTCGCGAAAGACGTCGGCGTCCATTACATCGCGCGTACCAGCCACGAACATGCCAAGGCCGGTAATATCAACAATGCGCTGAAGTATGCGAAAGGCGAGTTCGTCTCTATTTTCGATTGCGACCACGTGCCGACCCGTTCCTTCTTGCAGATGACCATGGGCTGGTTCCTGAAGGATAAAAAGCTGGCGATGATGCAGACGCCGCACCACTTCTTCTCGCCGGATCCGTTCGAACGCAACCTGGGCCGTTTTCGTAAAACGCCGAACGAGGGAACGCTGTTTTACGGTCTGGTGCAGGACGGCAACGACATGTGGGATGCGACCTTTTTCTGCGGATCCTGCGCGGTCATTCGCCGCGGCCCGCTGGATGAAATCGGCGGTATCGCCGTTGAAACGGTCACTGAGGATGCCCATACTTCACTGCGTCTGCATCGTCGTGGCCATACCTCCGCCTATATGCGCATCCCGCAGGCGGCGGGTCTGGCGACGGAAAGCTTATCGGCGCATATCGGCCAGCGTATTCGCTGGGCGCGCGGGATGGTGCAGATTTTCCGTCTCGATAACCCCTTATTTGGTAAAGGGTTGAAGCTGGCGCAGCGTATCTGCTACGTCAACGCGATGCTGCACTTCTTGTCCGGTATCCCACGGCTTATCTTCCTCACCGCGCCGCTGGCATTCTTGTTGTTACACGCCTATATCATCTATGCGCCCGCGTTGATGATCGCGCTGTTCGTGCTGCCGCATATGATTCACGCCAGCCTGACGAACTCGAAGATTCAGGGTAAGTACCGCCACTCCTTCTGGAGTGAAATCTACGAAACGGTGCTGGCATGGTATATCGCGCCGCCGACCTTCGTCGCGCTGATTAACCCGCACAAAGGCAAGTTCAACGTCACCGCCAAAGGCGGACTGGTGAAAGACGAGTATGTCGATTGGGTTATCTCCCGCCCCTACATTTATCTGGTATTGCTTAATCTGGTGGGCGTGGCGGTCGGCATCTGGCGCTTTATGTACGGACCCGAGAACGAAATTTTGACCGTTTGGGTCAGTATCATCTGGGTGTTTTATAACTTAATCATCCTCGGCGGCGCCGTGGCGGTGTCGGTGGAGAGCAAGCAGGTGCGGCGTTCGCACCGCGTAGAGATGTCGATGCCGGCGGCGATTGCTCGCCCGGATGGTCACCTGTTCTCCTGTACCGTTCATGACTACTCCGACGGCGGGCTGGGGATAAAAATTCACGGCGAAGCGCGGGTACTGGAAGGGCAACACGTGAATTTGCTGCTCAAACGCGGACAGCAAGAATACGTTTTCCCGGTTCGCGTCGCGCGGGTGAACGGCGGTGAAGTCGGCCTGCAATTGCTGCCGCTGACTAACCAGCAACATATTGATTTTGTGCAGTGTACGTTTGCCCGCGCTGATACGTGGGCGCTTTGGCAGGACAGCTTCCCGGAAGATAAACCGATGGAAAGCCTGCTGGATATCCTCAAGCTGGGGTTCCGTGGATATCGTCACCTGGCGGAGTTCTCACCGCCGTCGGTGAAGGTTATTTTCCGCTCGCTCACCTCGCTGGTGGCCTGGGTTGTATCATTTTTACCGCGCCGTCCCGAACGTGCCGCGGCGGTGCTCTCGGCAGAACCGGCAATGGCTCAACAATGATGATAATGCGATGAAAAGAAAACTTTCCTTGATTTGTGCAGTGGCGGTGGGAATGAGCAGCTGGTACCCCTTCGCAACATTTTCGGCTCCGGCGGTGACGCCTAATGCCGCGGTGGTCGACGCTCCCGCCACAACGGTTACGGCTCAGCCAGCGCCGGTGATTAACGATAGCCAGCCGACCGCGGCGGTTATCGATCCTGCCGCGCCGGTGGTGGTGGCGGACAATATCCCGACTCGCGACGTGAAGCTGACTTTCGCGCAAATCGCGCCGCCGCCGGGTAGCATGGTGCTGCGCGGTTCGCATCCAGAGGGCGCCGTGGAATTCGGCATGCGCAGTGATGAAGTAGTCGCTAAAGCGCTGCTCAATCTTGATTACACGCCTTCGCCATCGCTGCTGCCGGTGCAATCACAGCTGAAGGTTTATCTCAACGACGAATTAATGGGCGTGTTGCCGGTCACCAAAGAGCAGCTGGGTAAAAAAGTGAGCGCCCAGATCCCGGTCGATCCGCTGTATATCACCGATTTTAACCGCGTGCGGCTGGAGTTTGTCGGCCACTATCGCGACGTTTGCGAAAACCCGGCCAGCAGTACGCTGTGGCTTGATATCGGCCGTGAGAGCTCGCTGGATTTAACCTATCAGTCGCTGCAGGTACGTAACGACCTGTCCCACTTTCCGGTTCCGTTTTACGACTCGCGCGACAACCGTCCGCTGACGTTGCCGATGGTTTTTGCTTCTGCGCCTGACGTCAAACAGCAGCAGGCGGCGGCGATTGTCGCCTCCTGGTTTGGCAGCAAGGCCGGCTGGCGTGGTCAGCAGTTCCCGGTCCGCTTCAATGAGATACCGGAACGTAACGCTATCATCTTCGCGACCAACGATAAGCGTCCGGACTTCCTGCGCGACCATCCGCCGGTAAAAGCGCCGACCATCGAAATGGTCAACCACCCGAGCAACCCCTACGTCAAGCTGCTGGTGATCTTCGGCCGTGATGATCAAGATCTGCTGGTGGCGGCGAAGGGTATTGCCCAGGGCAATATTCTATTCCGCGGCGATAGCGTGGTAGTGGATGGCGTGAAAGAGTTGAAGGCCCGCCAGCCGTATGACGCGCCAAACTGGGTTCGTACCGACAGGCCGGTGACTTTCGGCGAGCTGAAAACTTATGAACAGCAGCTGCAATCAAGCGGCCTGGTGCCAGATTCGATTAACCTGGCGCTGAATCTGCCGCCGGATCTGTACCTGCTTCGCGCCAACGGCATCGATATGGACCTGAAATATCGCTATACCATGCCGCCTATCAAAGATAGCTCGCGGATGGATATCAGCCTTAACGATCAGTTCCTGCAGTCGTTTAGCCTCAATAGCTCGCAGGATGTGAATAAGCTGATTTTACGCCTGCCGGTGCTGCAGGGGCTGTTGGATGGCCAGAACCAGGTGACCATACCCGCGCTGCGCCTCGGCGCGATGAACCAGCTGCGCTTCGATTTCCAGTACATGAACCCGATGCCGGGCGGCAACATCGATAACTGTATTACCTTCCAGCCGGTGCAGAACCACGTGGTGATCGGCGATGACTCCACCATCGATTTTTCGAAATATTACCACTTCCTGGCGATGCCGGACCTGCGCGTCTTCGCTAATGCCGGTTTCCCGTATACCCGCATGGCCGATCTCTCTCAGACGCTAATCGTGGTGCCGAAAACGCCTGATGCGGGTCAGGTGGAGACATTGCTGCAGGCGGTAGGCGGCATTGGCGCGCAGACCGGGCTGGCGGCTATCAGCATGCAGATGACCGACGACGGCAACCAAATTAAGGGCAAAGATGCCGATCTGATGCTGATTGGCGCTATCCCGCCATCGCTGAAAGACGATACTAAAATCAATCTGCTGGTCGAGGCGACCAAAAGCTGGGTGAAAACGCCGATGCGTCATTATGACCTGGCTAGCATCTATCCGGACGATGATGCCCGCACGCCGCATACGCGGACCGATATCACCTCTTCCGGGCCGATGGCGGCCATTATTGGCTTCCAGTCGCCGTATAACGACCAGCGCAGCGTGATCGCCCTGATGGCCGATAGCCCGCGCGGTAACGAGCTACTCACAAACGCCTTAAATGACAGCGGTAAACGGGCGGCGATGTTCGGTTCGGTGGCGGTGATTCGCGAATCTGGCGTCAATAGCCTGCGGGTTGGCGATATCTATTATGTCGGCCACCTGCCGTGGTTCGAGCGCATCTGGTTTGCGCTCTCCAGCCATCCGATACTGTTGGCGATTCTGGCGGCCGTCAGCATTGTGCTGCTGGCGTGGGTGCTGTGGCGCATGCTGCGTATTTTCAGCCGTCGCCGTCTTGATCCTGATGATGAGTAATTGCTGATGAACGCATTTCGTGGGGTACTTCTCTCGGTATTCATACTGGCGGCGGGGCAGGTTAGCGCCGCCTGCCAGTGGCCCGCCTGGGAGCAGTTTAAAAAAGCGTATGTCAGCGCCGAAGGGCGAGTCATCGACCCCAGCGATGCGCGCAAAATCACCACCTCCGAAGGACAAAGCTACGCGTTGTTCTTCGCCCTGGCGGCCAACGATCGCCAGGGCTTCGATAAGCTATTCCAGTGGACGCAGAACAACCTGGCGCAGGGCGATCTGCGCGCCCATCTGCCGGGATGGCTATGGGGGAAAAAGAGCGAGGACGAATGGACGGTGCTGGACAGCAATTCGGCATCGGATTCTGATTTGTGGATTGCCTGGTCACTGCTGGAAGCCGGACGCCTGTGGAAGGTCGCTAACTACACTGAGGTAGGAAAAGCGCTGCTGGCGCGGATTGCCGATGAAGAAGTCGCCGATGTTCCTGGACTGGGGCCGTCGGTGCTCCCTGGGAAAGTCGGTTTCGCGGACGACAAGGGCTGGCGCTTTAACCCAAGCTACCTGCCGCCGCAGCTCGCAACCTATTTTACCCGCTTTGGCGCGCCGTGGCTGAAGATCCGCGACAGCAATCTGCGGCTGCTGCTGGAAACGGCGCCAAAAGGCTTCTCACCGGACTGGGTGCGCTATGAGAAAGGCAGCGGCTGGCAGCTGAAAACCGATAAGCCGATTATTGGCAGCTATGACGCTATTCGCGTCTATCTGTGGGTCGGGATGCTCAATAACGCCGATAAACAAAAAGCGCCGCTATTGGCGCGTTTCAAACCGATGGCGACCCAGACTATCAAACAGGGATTGCCGCCGGAAAAAACCAATATCGCCAGCGGGAAAACCACCGGTGAGGGGCCGGTTGGTTTCTCGGCTTCCATGTTGCCGTTTTTGCAAGATGACGACGCCCGCGCGGTACAGCGTCAACGGGTCGCCGATCATTACCCCGACGCGGACGCCTACTACAGTGCGGTGCTGACGCTGTTCGGCCAGGGGTGGGATCAACATCGTTTTCGTTTCGCCGCGGGTGGCGAATTACAACCTGACTGGAACCAGGAATGCGCAAGTTCTCACTAAGCTTCATCACGCTGTCTGTTAGTCTCGCGCTGCTGCCGCTGGCGCAGGCGGCGAATACCCCTGCGCAGCAGCATCTGCTGGAACAAGTGCGTCTCGGCGAGGCGAGCAACCGTGAAGATCTGGTGCGTCAGTCGCTTTATCGACTGGAGCTAATCGACCCGAATAATCCCGATTATCTCGCCGCCCGGGCTCGCTACCTGCTGCGCCAGGGCGACACCGCCGGCGCGCAAAAGCAGCTCGATCTGCTGGCGAAACTGGCTCCTGAATCATCGGCGCTAAAAGCGACGCGCAGCGAGATCGATCTCAGCGGAGGCAAAGGTCAGCAAGAACTGCAGCAGGCGCGCCTGCTAGGCGTTTCCGGGCACGTCGACGAGGCCATCGTCGCCTATGAAAAACTATTCGACGGCGTTCCGGCGGATGTTAATTTTGCTATTGAATACTGGACACTGGTCTCGCGTTTGCCGGCGCGGCATAACGAAGGCATTAGCCAACTGAAAAAACTGAATGCCAGCTCGCCGGGTAACGTGGCATTGCAAACGACTTTGGCAAAACAGATGTTTGCCGATAATAAACCGGATGAAGGTTTCGCTTATCTCGAACAGATGTCTCGATCGGCCGCCGGGCGAGATGCGGCTTCGGCGATGTGGTTTGATGAAATTAAAAATTTGCCGGTTAGCCGCGCCAGCGTGCAGGCGCTGCAGCGTTTTCTGGTCGTATTCACCACCGGAGAAACGGTTGCTAATGCCCGGGTGCTACTCGATAAGCAACAAACTCAACTGAAAGATCCGACTTTCCGCGCTAAAAGCGAAGGACTGGCGGCGGTGAAATCCGGTAATGCGGCGCAGGCGGTGGCCGATCTGCAGCAGGCGGTACGCGCCGATGCCCGCGATAGCGATGCCGTCGGCGCGCTGGGCGCTGCCTACTCACAGCGCGGCGACCGGGCGCGGGCGGTGGCGCAGCTCAATAAAGCGATCGCGATGGATCCGAAAAGCCCGAATCGCGATAAGTGGGACAGTCTGCTGAAGACCAACCGCTATTGGCTGTTGATTAAACAGGGCGATAACGCGTTGAAAGCAGGCCAACTGGCGCAGGCGCAAAACGCCTATGCCCAGGCGCAGCGGGTGGATAACACCGACAGCTACGCGGTGCTGGGGTTAGGCGATGTCGCCGTGGCGCGCAAAGATGACTCCGCCGCCGAACGCTACTATCGCCAGGCGTTACGCATGGATCGCGACAATAATCTCGCCGTACGCGGTCTGGCGAATGTTTATCGTCGTGAATCCCCGGAAAAAGCCAGCGCCTATATTGCCAGTCTCCCCGCTAGCCAGCGGCGTAGCATTGATGATATTGAACGCAGCCTCACTAACGACCGACTGGAAAAACAGGCCGAAGCGCTGGAAAACCAGGGCAACTGGGCGCAGGCCGCGGAGGTGCAGCGGCGGCGTCTGGCGTTGGATCCCGAAAGCGTGTGGATAACCTATCGGTTGGCGAAAGATCTGGTCAGCGCCGGCCAGCGGCCGGAAGCGGACGCGCTGATGCGTAACATGGCCAACCGCAAGCCGGGCGATGCCGAACGGGTTTACGCCTACGGCCTCTATCTGTCCGGTAATAATCAGGATGATGCCGCGCTGGCGCAAATTAACGCGCTGCCGCGCGGACAGTGGACCGACAATATTCGTGAACTGGAAGGGCGTCTGCAAAGCGACAAAGTGATGCGCGAGGCCAACCAACTTCGCGATAGCGGACAGGAAAGTCAGGCTATCGCCTTGATTAAACAGCAGCCGGAATCGGTACGCTACGATCTGACGTTGGCGGATTGGGCGCAGCAGCGCGGCGATAGCGAGGCGGCGATAGCCCAGTACCATCGGGTGCTGAGCCAGCAGGCTGATAATGGCGATGCGCGCCTGGGACTGGCGGAAGTCTATCTTGCTGAGGGCGATAAAAATGCCGCCCGCGCGCAGGTCGCGCAGTTGAAGGATGCAGATACGGAATCGATCAACATGCAGCGCCGGGTAGCGCTGGCCCGCGCCGGATTTGACGATACCGCGGGCGCGCAACAAATATTCGACCGCATCGTGCCGCAGGCGAAAAGCCAGCCGCCATCGATGGAAAGCGCGCTGGTGCTGCGTGATGCCGCGCGCTTCCAGACGCAAACCGATCAACCACAGCAGGCCCTGGAAAGCTATAAAGACGCGATGGTGGCCTCGGGCGTGACCCGCGTTCGCCCGCAGGATAATGAGGCCTTTACCCGCCTGACCCGCAACGATAGCCAGGATGACTGGCTGAAGCGCGGGATCCGCAGCGACGCCGCCGATCTCTATCGCCAGCAGGATCTTAACGTTACCCTTGAGCACGACTATTGGGGATCGAGCGGCACCGGCGGTTATTCAGACCTCAAAGCGCACACCACCATGCTGCAGGTGGACGCGCCGCTGTATGACGGACGGATGTTCTTCCGTACCGATGTGGTGAATATGAACGCCGGGACGTTTTCCACCAATAGCGACGGCGGCTACTCGCCGAGTTGGGGGACCTGCGGCGAAATTAGCTGCTATGGCGGTAGCAAAAACCAGAGCGACGGCGGCGCCAGCGTGGCGGTCGGCTGGAAGAACGACACCTGGAGCGGTGATATCGGCACCACGCCGATGGGCTTTAACGTGGTCGATGTCGTGGGGGGGCTGAGTTACAGCGGCGATGCCGGCCCGGTCGGCTATACCGTCAACGTCCACCGGCGGCCCATTTCCAGCTCGCTGCTCTCCTTCGGCGGGCAAAAAGATAACCCTAACGACGGCCACACCGGTACCACCTGGGGCGGGGTACGCGCCGCCGGCGGCGGTATCAGCCTGAGCTACGATAAAGGCGAGGCTAACGGCATCTGGTCATCGCTGGGTGCTGACCAACTCACCGGCAAAAACGTCGAGGACAACTGGCGCGTGCGCTGGATGACCGGTTACTACTATAAAGCGATCAATGAAAATAATCGCCGGGTGACCGTCGGCCTGACCAATATGATCTGGCACTACGACAAAGACCTCAGCGGCTACACCCTGGGTCAGGGCGGTTACTACAGCCCGCAGGAGTATCTCTCTTTCTCGGTGCCGGTCATCTGGCGTCAGCGTACCGAAAACTGGTCGTGGGAACTCGGCGGGTCGGTGTCGTGGTCCCATTCGCGCACGCAAACTCAGGCGCGCTATCCGTTGCTGAATTTGATTCCGTCGCAGTATCGCTACGAGGCCAGCCAGCTAAAAGAACAGGGCAGCAGCAGCCAGGGCTTCGGTTATACCGCGCGGGCGCTGGTGGAACGGCGGGTTACCGGCAACTGGTTTGTCGGCGCGGCGGTGGATATTCAGCAGGCCAAAGATTACACGCCGAGCCACGCGCTGCTGTACGTGCGCTATTCCGCTTCCGGTTGGCAGGGCGACATGGATATGCCGCCGCAGCCGTTGGTGCCTTATGCGGATTGGTAGCAGATTAGCCTGATTTCTACGGCTAATCGCCAATCCACCGCGCTGTTCGCGTATACTCGCCGTACCTCGCCCGCCGCTTTCGGGAAGAACCCGCCTTGCGGGCGAGAGCGAACCATTTGCGTATATAATCAGCCTGAAAACGACCGGTATCGATGGATCTTGCCGGATAGTCGTTCAGTTTCAGTGGAGAACACAGTTGCGCGTCAGCCGCTCACTTACAATTAAACAGATGGCGATGGTCGCGAGCGTGTCCATGGCGTTTGTCCTGGTCTTTTGTTCTATTTTGCTGTTTCACTTTGTGCAACAGAGTCGCTATACCACGGCCACGCAATTAGAAAGTATCGCCCGTTCCGTTCGCGAGCCGCTGTCGGCGGCTATTTTGAAAGCCGACATTCCCGAAGCGGAAGCCATTCTGGGCCGCATTCAGCCTGCTGGCATCGTCAGCCGGGCGGATGTGGTGCTACCGAATCAATTCCAGGCGCTGCGGATGCGCTTTATACCCGAGCGTCCGGTGCCGGTGATGATCACTCGCTTGTTTGAACTGCCGGTGCAGATATCTCTGCCAATCTACTCGCTGGAACGCCCGGCTAACCCGCAGCCGCTGGCTTATCTGGTACTGCAGGCGGATTCCTATCGCATGTACAAATTCGTCATGAGCGCGCTTGCGACGTTGGTGACCACTTACTTACTTTTGGTGCTGGTTTTAACGGTAGCGCTCACCTGGTGTATCAACCGACTGATTGTTCGCCCGCTGCGCGCCATCGCCCGCGAACTCAACGATATTCCGCCTCAGGATCGTCTTGGACATCAACTGAGCCTACCGCGACTGCACCAGGACGATGAAATTGGCATGCTGGTGCGCTGCTACAACCGCAATCAGCAGTCTTTGCTGCGCCAGCATGATGAGCTATCGCTGCAATCGACCCGTTTTCCGGTGTCTGAGCTCCCCAACAAAGCCTTTTTGATGGCGATGCTGGAGCAGACCGCGACCCGTCCGCAGCCTTCGGCGCTGCTGGTGGTGGCGTGTGAAACCCTGCAAGATGCCGCGGGCGTCCTGAAAGAGAGCCAGCGCGAGATGCTGCTCTTAACGCTGGTCGAGAAACTAAAAGCAGTTATCCCGGCCAATATGGTACTGGCGCAGGTGAGCGGTTACGATTTTGCCATTTACGCGCCCGGACTTAGCGAGCCTTGGGAAGCGGTTTCGCTAAGTAAGCGAGTGCTCACTTCTATTAGCGAGCGATTGCCGCTGCACGGTGTCCAGCTGCGCCCCTGTGCCAGCGTCGGCATCGCGATGTTTA
The DNA here is from genome assembly GCF_051207495.1 of Klebsiella sp. K-3. Lineage (NCBI taxonomy): Bacteria > Pseudomonadati > Pseudomonadota > Gammaproteobacteria > Enterobacterales > Enterobacteriaceae > Klebsiella > Klebsiella sp. K-3. The sequence goes on from NZ_JBPNXF010000006.1 coordinate 186,555, forward strand.
ATAGCGAGCTGAACGCCGAACAGTTCTATCGCCGTGCGGTTTCCGCCGCGGTGACGGCACGGCGTAAGGGTAAAAATCAAATCGAGTTCTTTGACCCTGAGCAGATGGAAAAAGCCCAGCGCCGGTTAATGGAAGAGCACGACATCCTCACCGCGCTCGATAATCAGCAGTTCGCCATCTGGTTCCAGCCGCAGGTGGATATTGCCAGCGGCGATATTTGCGGTGCGGAAGTTCTGCTGCGTCAGCGACAGGCCGATGGCAGCTGGTCGCTACCGTGCGATCTGATTGAGCGAATTGAAAACTGCGGGTTGATGGTGCCGGTAGGCTATTGGGTAATGGAAGAAGCCTGCCGTCAACTGGCAGCCTGGCAGCAGCAGGGCATCATGCTGCCGCTGTCGGTGAATGTCTCGCTACTGCAGTTGTTGCATCCCGAGCGCGGCGTTGAGCTGTTGGCACTTATTGAACGCTACCGTATCGCCCCCGGCACGTTGGTGCTGGAGGTGACGGAAAGCCGCCGCCTTGACGATCCACAGGCGGTGATTGCCCTGCTGCGCCCGCTGCGCGACGCCGGTACGCGTATTGCGCTGGATGATTTCGGCATGGGTTATGCCGGGTTGCGCCAGCTGCAACATATGAAATCGCTGCCGGTGGATATTCTGAAAATCGACAAGGCGTTTATTGATATGGTGCCGGATGATACCAGCATGGTCCCGGCGATAATTCAGCTTGCGCGCGGGCTCAAGCTGCGGATCGTCGCTGAGGGCGTCGAAAAAGAAGAACAGCTGAAATGGTTGCAAGCGGCTGGGGTGGACATCGCCCAGGGTTACCTGTTTGGTTGCGCCTTACCGCTGGAAAGCTTTATGCAGCGCTTCCTGCACGCTGAAAAGGATGATGCAAGTTTGTAACATTTTTAGTTGTTTGTGCGAGTCAGCTCAAATATTTTAACAATTCCGTTGCAACTTCGCGGTTACTTATTTCTGAAATGTTTCCAGGGTGTTATTTTTAAGCCACAGACACAGATAACCTTTCATTGTCTGTGGTTATTCCCAAAGGACACCCTATGAAACTCTCTCTCTTCAAAAGCCTCTATGTCCAGGTTTTATCGGCCATAGCCATCGGTATTTTGCTGGGCCATTTCTACCCGGAGCTTGGCGCGCAGATGAAACCGTTCGGCGACGCCTTCGTAAAACTGATTAAAATGGTCATTGCCCCGGTTATCTTCTGTACCGTTGTGACAGGGATTGCCGGGATGGAAAGCATGAAGGCCGTTGGTCGTACCGGTGCGGTGGCGTTACTCTACTTTGAAGTGGTGAGTACCATTGCGTTGATTATCGGTCTTATCATTGTCAACGTGGTGCAACCCGGCGCGGGCATGAACGTCGATCCGGCGACGCTGGACGCGCACGCGGTGGCGGTCTATGCCGAGCAGGCTAAAGATCAGGGTGTTGTCGCCTTCTTACTCGATATTATCCCGGGAAGCGTAATTGGCGCTTTCGCCAGCGGTAATATTTTGCAGGTGCTGATGTTTGCCGTCCTGTTTGGCTTTGCGCTGCATCGTTTAGGTAGCAAAGGGCAGCTGATTTTCAACGTCATTGAAAGCTTTTCGCAGGTCATTTTCGGCATCATTAACATGATTATGCGCCTGGCGCCGATCGGTGCTTTCGGGGCCATGGCATTTACCATCGGTAAATACGGCGTCGGTACTCTGGTACAGCTGGGCCAACTGATCATCTGCTTCTACATCACCTGTATTCTGTTCGTGGTGCTGGTACTGGGCTCTATCGCGCGGGCTACCGGCTTTAGCATCTTCAAGTTCATTCGCTATATCCGTGAAGAGCTGCTGATTGTGCTGGGTACCTCCTCTTCGGAGTCCGCGCTGCCGCGAATGCTGGATAAGATGGAGAAGTTGGGTTGCCGCAAATCGGTGGTGGGGCTGGTAATACCGACCGGCTACTCCTTCAACCTCGACGGCACCTCCATCTACCTGACGATGGCGGCGGTGTTTATCGCCCAGGCCACCAATAGTCATATGGATATCTTCCATCAGATCACCCTGCTGGTGGTGCTGCTGCTCTCTTCGAAAGGGGCGGCGGGCGTTACCGGTAGCGGATTTATCGTACTGGCGGCAACCATCTCCGCGGTGGGGCATCTGCCGGTGGCGGGTCTGGCGCTGATTCTCGGTATCGACCGCTTTATGTCGGAAGCGCGCGCGTTGACCAACCTGGTGGGTAACGGCGTGGCGACCGTGGTCGTCGCGAAATGGGTGAAAGAACTCGACGCCAAACAGCTCGATGATGTGTTGAATAACCGCGTTCCCGCGGACAAATCACAAGAATTATCCTCGTAATTCCTCATGTTATGCCCATGAACTATGGGCTCCTGCGCAAAATTAGGTATCATTCCCCTTCTGGGGGAATGATACCTCATGATTATTTTACGTCTTCATGCGACATTTTCGCCTTCGCGTGGTCTAACCGACGTATTTGATTCACCACCTTTTTCGGCAACCCGGCGATGGGTTGCCTATGTAACCAGGAATGTTCATCAGGGGTTCACATGCAGGGCACAAAAATTCGACTCTTAACCGGTGGTTTGCTGATGATAGCGACGGCCGGTTCTGTGCAGGCAGAAGCGCTCCAGCCGGACCCGGCCTGGCAACAGGGGACTTTGGCGAACGGTTTTTCGTGGCAGGTGCTGGCCACGCCGCAGCGTCCTAGCGATCGCGTCGAAGTCCGCCTGGCTGTGAATATTGGCTCGCTGAGCGAAAGCACTCAGCAGAGCGGCTTCAGTCATTTCATTCCGCGCCTGGCGCTGACCCAAAGCGGCAGCCTCCCGACGATGCAGGCGCGTTCGCTGTGGCAGCAGAGTATTGACCCGAAGCGTCCTCTGCCGCCGGCGATCGTTTCGTATGATTTCACCTTGTTTAATCTGAGCCTGCCGAACAACCGCAACGACCTGCTTAAAGAAGCGTTGAACTGGCTGGCGGACGCCAACGGTAAGTTGAGCATCACCCAGCAAGCGGTCAATCATGCGCTGCAGGGCAGCGATATGGTGGCGACCTGGCCGCTGGATACCCAGGAAGGCTGGTGGCGCTATCGCCTGAAGGGCTCAACGATGCTCGGTCACGATCCGGCGGCGCCGTTGAAGCAACCAGTTGATATTAAACAGCTGAAAGAATTTTATCAGAAATGGTACACCCCGGACGCGATGACGCTGATTGTCGTCGGTAACGTCGATAGCCGCAGCGTCGCGGAGCAAATCAACAAAATCTTCGGCGAACTGAAAGGTAAACGCGAGACCCCGGCGGCGGTGCCAACGCTTTCACCTCTGCCAGCTACGCCGGTTAGCATCATGACCGATGCCGTACGTCAGGATAAGCTGTCGATCATGTGGGATTCCCCATGGCAGCCAATCCGCGATTCCGCCGCGCTGCAGCGCTACTGGCGCGATGACCTGGCTCGGGAAGCGCTGTTCTGGCACGTGCAGCAGAACCTGAGCAAAAGCAACGTAAAAGATATTGGCCTCGGTTTTGATTGCCGCGTGCTGTATCAGCGCGCCCAGTGCGCGATCAATATCGACTCGCCGGGCGAACGCCTGAACGCCAACCTGAGCGCGGTATCGCGCGAGCTGGCGAAGGTACGCGACAATGGTCTGCCTCAGGAAGAGTTCGATGCGCTGATTGCGCAAAAGAATCTTGAACTGCAAAAGCTGTTCGCCACCTACGCGCGCACGGATACCGATATCCTGATTAGCCAACGTATGCGTTCGCTGCAAAATCAGGTGGTGGATATCGCGCCGGAGCAGTATCAGAAACTGCGCCAGGAGTTCCTGAACTCACTGACGGTCGACATGTTGAACCAGTATCTGCGCCAGCAGTTATCGCAGGATATGGCGCTGGTGCTGCAGCAGCCGAAAGGCGAGCCGGAGTACAACATGAAGGATCTGAAAGCGACGTGGGAAAAACTGATGGCGCCAGCGCCCGCTGCCGCGGTGAGCGCCACGCCGGATGCGGCTGATGCGCATAATGAGGCGACGGATATTCCTCCAGCGCAGTAGATACTGTTATCAGTTTGCAGCGGTTTTGGTCCGGAAAAATATGTGCTTTGTGTTAATTCCGAGCACATTGCGCTCCCGATATTTCTTCTGCGTTATGTCTCTCATGGCGCAGGGAGCGCACAGGGGGCGGCCAGTCGCCACCGCCCCCTGTACCCCCGGGCTCCGGCCGCCAAAATCGCCACTTCGTGGTACCTTCGACTTATCCCTGCAGGCTTCGGGTCGGGCCGAGGCAGCGTCCTTGCAAAACACGGCCCTCAGCCCGCATCCATGCGGGCTGCCCCGGCCTTCCGGGAACGTCTCAGCGATTTTGAGGCCACCAACACCGGCAGTGTCAGCCAGCATGGTGAATAAATTAAAGGCAGGCCGCACGAACGGTAGGCCGGGTAAGGCGTTAGCCGCCACCCGGCGCAAAATCAGCTCAGCTTCCGCCGCCTGTGTTAAGGTTTGTGCGGTTTCAAAATCCCCGGTGGCGCTACCGCTTACCGGGGCTACAGTACTGTTCGATTTGGTAGCAGGGGGAATCGGACCTTAGTCCGGCATCGCTTCGCGCGGGATAATTGCCCCGCGATACTGGATAACCGTGCTGGCGGTGAGGTGTCCGCGTTTCGCCGCGGATTCCGCGTCGCCGCCGGTCAGGCGCACCGCCAGATAGCCGGCGCTGAACGAATCGCCCGCCGCCGTGGTATCCACCACTTTCTCTTTCGCCAGCTTCACCGCGGGCACCTCCAGCAGCGGCTGGCCGGCAATCGCCACCAGACAAGAGTCCGCGCCGCGCTTCACCACCACCTCTTCGACGCCAGCGGCGTGGGTACGGGCGATAACCTCGGCAACCGGTACCGCTCCCCATAGCGCATCTTCATCATCCAGCGTCAGAAAAGCGATATCGGTGCATTCCAGCATTTGCTGGTACACCTGGCGAGTCTCTTGCTGGCTGGCCCACAGGCGCGGACGGTAGTTGTTATCGAAAATCACTTTCCCGCCGTTAGCGCGGCATTCGCGCAGTAGCGTGAGCAGTTTTTCCCGGCTGGACGGGCTGAGGATGGCGAGGCTGATGCCGCTCAGGTAGAGGTAATCAAAGGTAGCCAGCTCTTCGCAGATGGCGTCAGCGCGCTCGCTTTCAAGCCAGAATTTGGCCGCCGCTTCGTTACGCCAGTAGTAGAAGGTGCGCTCGCCGGTCTCGTCCGTTTCAATGTAATAAAGGCCAGGCAGACGGTCAGCCATACGCTGAATCAGATCGGTTTTTACCTGTTCGCCCTGCCAGGACTCCAGCATCTGCTGGCTGAAGGTGTCGGTACCCAGCGCGGTCACGTAGTGCACGCTAAGCGCATCGGCGCTGGTCTGGCGCGCGATGTAGACGGATGTGTTTAAGGTATCGCCACCGAAACCGCGATTCACCGCCGCGTTTTTCTCTGACAGTTCAATCATGCATTCGCCAATCACGGCAATTTTCTTAGACATAGTGCTGACCTGAAATTGAATCGAAATTAGCGGTAGTTTGCGCTGGGTACCAGACAGGGTCAACCATATTAAAACATCGTTCCATTATTTTTTGACCTGACGCGCAAAATGTGACGAAAAGCGCATTTGGCGGATGAATCTCCGCTCTTCAACTATAGTGAGGAGTGACGAGACGCAAAAGGAGCGGAGAGGGGATGACCAGAGCCCGTAAAACGATTGCTATTATCTCGGGAACGATTGTGCTGTTAATCGTTCTTTTTTTCATCGTATTGGCTACCTTTGACTGGAACCGGCTCAAGCCGACGATCAATCAGAAAGTTTCCGCCGAACTCAATCGGCCATTCGCCATCCGCGGCGACCTGGGCGTGGTGTGGGAGCGACAGCCTGAGGAGCGCGGTTGGCGCAGTTGGATCCCGTGGCCGCATGTGCATGCCGAAGATATTGTGCTGGGTAACCCACCCGACATTCCGCAAGTGACGATGGTGCATTTGCCGCGCGTGGAAGCGACGCTGGCCCCGCTGGCGCTGCTGAGCAAAACGGTCTATTTGCCGTGGATTAAGCTCGAGCAGCCCGACGTCCGCCTGATTCGGCTGACGGAAAACAGCAATAACTGGACCTTTAAATTAGCTTCTGACCCGGCATCCGAAAAAGCCAACCCGCCATCGGCCTGGTCTTTCCGCCTTGATAATATTCTCTTCGATCGCGGCAACATCGCCATTGACGATAAGGTAACCCGCAGCGATATCGCGATCGTGGTCGATCCGCTTGGCAAAGCGCTGCCGTTTAGCGAAGTCACCGGTGCGGGCGACAAAGCGCAGGCGACAAAAGCCGGCGATTATATCTTTGGCCTGTCGGTGAAGGGGCGCTACAAAGGCCAGCCGCTGAGCGGCAGCGGCAAAATTGGCGGCATGCTGGCGCTGCGTAGCGATAGTACGCCGTTCCCGCTACAAGGGGATTTTCACTCTGGTAATACCCGGATAGCGTTTAGCGGCACGGTCAGCGATCCGCTTAATGTCGGCGGGCTCGATCTGCGGCTGAAATTTGCCGGCGACTCGCTGCGCGACCTCTACGATCTGACCGGCGTCCTGCTGCCGGAAACGCCGTCGTTTTCCACCGATGGCCGCCTGCGCGCCGACTTTAAGCATAAAAACGGCATGCGTTTTGACTATCGCAATTTTAACGGCCGGATTGGCGACAGCGATATCCACGGTTCGTTGACCTATACCACTGGCAAACCACGACCAAAGCTCACCGGCGATCTGGAATCTAAACAGCTGCGGCTGGCGGATCTGGGCCCGCTGATTGGCGTTGATTCCGGCGGCGGGGCGAAGAAATCCTCATCACGCAAAGCGGGCGATGCCGTACAGCCAGCGGGAAAAGTCCTGCCGGCCGATCGCTTTGAGACGGATAAATGGCAGGTGATGGACGCCGATATGCGCTTCAAGGGGCGGCGAATCGAACACGGCGGTACTCTGCCCATCAGCGACCTGGCGACCCACATTATTCTTGAGCGCGGCGACCTGCGCCTGCAGCCGGTGCGCTTTGGCCTGGCCAACGGTTCGATTGCCGGCAGCGTGCATCTGCAGGGCGATAAAAAACCGCTACAGGGCGAAGCCAATCTGCAGGCACGCCGGCTTAAGCTCAAGGCGCTGATGCCGAATGTTGAAATGATGCAGAAAACGCTCGGTGAGATGAGCGGCGATGTACAACTGCGCGGCAGCGGTAACTCGGCGGCGGCGCTGCTTGGTAACAGCAACGGCAACCTTAAGCTGCTGATGAATGATGGTCTGATTAGCCGCAACCTGATGGAAATCCTCGGCTTAAACGTCGGTAATTTTATCATCGGGCAGATTTTCGGCGATGAGGAGGTTCGGGTGAACTGCGCGGCGGCCAATATTGATGTGGTCAACGGCGTGGCGCGACCGCAAATTTTCGCCTTCGATACCGAGAACGCGCTGATTAACATTACCGGCACCGCCAGCTTTGCCTCTGAACAGCTGAATCTGACCGTTGACCCGGAAAGTAAGGGCCTGCGGGTGATTACTCTGCGTTCTCCGCTGTACGTGCGCGGTACGTTTAAATCGCCGGATGCCGGGGTGAAAGCCGGGCCGCTGATTGCCCGCGGCGCGGTGGCGGCAGCGTTGGCGACGCTGGTCACGCCGGCGGCCGCTTTACTGGCGCTGATCTCGCCGGCGGAAGGCGAGGCGAATCAGTGCCGGACAATTTTGTCGCAGATGAAAAAGTAAGGATGAGATGAGCGATGGCCCTGACGGCAACAGCGTCAGGGCCTGCAGCTTACAGCGATTGATGGCGGGTTTCGTGGGTCAACAGCAGAGCGATCAGCGTCAGCGCCGCCATCGCCGCCAGGTAGATACCGACAGCCGGCAGGCCGTAATTGCCCTGCAGCCAGGCGGCAATATACGGTGCGACCGACGCGCCGAGGATCGACGACACGTTATAGGAGAAAGAGGCGCCGGTATAACGAACTTCCGTCGGGAACAACTCCGGCAGCAGCGCGCCCATCGGGCCGAAGGTCAGCCCCATCAGACTGAGGCCCAGCAGCAGGAAGGCGAAGACCAGAATCGGGTTGCCGGAACCAAGCAGCGGTTTAAAGGCGAACAGCGCGAACAGAATAATCATCGTGGTGATGATAATCATACTTTTACGACGGCCAAAGGCATCCGCCAGCAGGCCCGCCACTGGCACCATCACGCCGAAACCAATGACCGCCATCATCAGCATCCACAGCACTTCGTTACGCGGCAAACCTAAACCAATCGGCGCGGCAGCGGTACTGAAGGTCATGGAGTAAACGGTCATGATATAGAACAGGGTATAGGTCGCCAGCATGATGAAGGTGCCGAGCACGGTCACGCGCACGTGCTTAGTCAGCAGCGTGCCAAGCGGGATTTTGACCTGTTTTTTCGCCGCCGCCACCTTAGCGAAGACCGGGGTTTCATGCAGCGACACGCGAACATACAGACCGATAATGACCAGTACCGCAGAGAAGATGAACGGCACGCGCCAGCCCCATTCCATGAACTGCTGGTCGCTCAACAGCCACGACAGCAGCAGGAAGGTGCCGTTGGCGAAGAAGAAGCCGATTGGCGCCCCCAGTTGCGGGAAGGAGCCATATAGCGCGCGTTTGCGCGGCGGAGCGTTTTCCGTCGCCAGCAGCGCCGCGCCGCCCCATTCGCCGCCAAGGCCGAGACCCTGACCAAAGCGCGCCAGCGCCAGCAGCATCGGCGCCAGAATGCCAATGCTTCCATAGCCCGGCAGCAGGCCGATGACCACGGTGGAGATCCCCATAGTCAGCAGCGAGGCAACGAGTGTGACCTTACGGCCTACGCGGTCGCCGAAGTGGCCGAATAGCGCTGAGCCAATCGGGCGCGCGACAAAGGCGATGGCGAACGTCGCCAGCGACTGTAGCGTTGCGGCGGCAGCATCACCCTGTGGGAAAAAGATATGAGGGAAGACGATAACCGCGGCGGTGGCGTAAATATAGAAGTCGAAGAACTCAATGGCGGTGCCGATGAGCGAGGCGACGACGACTTTATTACGCGAGTTAACCGGCGTGGCGTCTTGCGCGTTGTCGATAGTAGTGGCTGTGGCTTGCATAGATCTTTCTTATTTTTGAGCGAACGAAAAGCCATATAGCCACAGCAAAAGAGACATTTCAATCTGTAACAAAACTCGCCATCGCGCAAAAAACAGGCAAAAAGCGGATAATTTTCGCCCTGAGAAAATATCTTCTATGAAATGCTTCACATAATTAAAATATTAGAGAATAAACCCAGTTTTAGGTTAAATAAAAGTTACGCGTTGGATTTATCTGCTGAAATGATAGGTCGGGCTGAATTTTGCGTCTTTATTCAGCCCGATAATGACTTTAATCGTGGGTTTTGCCCGGCATCCGCTTATCGTCTTTATACTCTGCGGTCGCAATCCATGCGGCGCAGAAGAGGGTCAGACGGGCGAAGAAGTAGAAGAAGGCCATCAGCCCCAGTACCGAACCAAAGGCGGCGCCGGAGGGGGATTTCACCAGCGCCGGCAGCGTCCAGGTCATCACGATTTTGATAATCTCAAAGCCAATCGCCGCAATTAGCGTACCGCGGAACAGCGCTTTGCGGCGTGGACGGTGGCGCGGCAGTCGCCAGAAGATCCAGAAAAACAGCAGATAGTTAGCGAAGATGGAAATCGCCAGGCCAATCAGGCGCCATGCGGGTTTCAGCCATTCTATATAATCGAGATACAGCGCGGAGATAATCATCTGCTGCGCGGATCCGGCGACGGAGGTAATTGACAGGGTGATCACCAGCGCGACCAGCAGACCAATCAGCGAGATCAGATCGCGGAAGTATTTTACCCAGATTTTTTCCTGATCCTGAGGCGTACGTTCCCACACGTCGCGCGACTGGGCGCGAATCGCTTCACGCAGGTTGCCCATCCAGTTAATGCCCGAGTAGAGCGCGACCAACAGGCCGACTAGCCCGACGGCGGTACGCTGCTGTACGGCGGTGTTGATGGTGTTTTTAAGCGTTGCCGCCAGCGTCGGGTCGCTGACGTTTTGCAGAATTTTATCGAAGATGTCCTGCAGCAGGGTCGGATGCCATGCCAGCACGAAACCGGCGGCGGCAAATGAGACCATCAGAATCGGGATCATCGACAAAAATGAGAAGTAGGTGATGGCTGCGCCAAACTGATTGCCAAGCCTGTCATTGAACCGCTCGGCGGCGCGCAGCAGGTGGGCTATTACCGGATTGCGCTGAACTTTAGCCGCCGTTCCGGTGACCGTTTTCAGCGCCTGGTTAGCTTTCTGCCCAACGGCGGAATCGTTGATGGCGGCGAGCGTACTTTTGTTTTTCTCCGGCTGCTGGTCCGTTTCCTGTGGCGGCTGGCGATCGTCGTTTTCCGGCGTCATAAGTGATTTCTTCCTTTCTTTACAGCGATATTCAGCCAAAAGTATACCTTAAACGACGCATCTTGCAGGCGCCCATCGGCCAGACGGGTATTGACGACTCGCGCTGATTAATCGACATAACCTTTCATCAATCCGCCCAGCCACTCCATAAAGAGATGTACGCGGCGGGAGAGATTGCGCCGATGTGGATAGATAATCGATACCGGCATCGGTTCGGCGCGGTACTGCGGCAGGATCTCAACCAGCTCGCCGGTGCGCAGCGGTTCGCGTACCGCGATGCGCGGAACCTGAATAATGCCGAGCCCGGCCTGACAGGCGGCCTGGTAGGTTTCGGTGCTATTGACGGTCAACACGCCGCCGGTTTTCACCCAGCGCACGGCGCCATCACTGACGACTTCAAAACCAGGCTGGCGAGCGCCGAAGTTGCTGGCGTAGTGGATCAGGGCATGATCCGCCAGATCGTCGAGGCTTTCCGGGTAGCCGAAGCGCGCCAGATAATGCGGACTGGCGCAGTTAATTTGCGTGAGCTTGCCGAGCGGGCGGGCGATGAGTCCCGAGTCTTTGAGCGTACCCACCCGGATCACGCAGTCGAAGCCTTCGCGCACCACATCGACCAGCCGGTCGCTACTGCTCAGTTCGATTTCAATGCCGGGATACTGTTGTAAAAACGCGGGAAGTTTCGGGATCACCAGTTTTTTGGCGACGCTGATCGGCATATCGACACGCAGGCGGCCGCTAATGCTTGACGGATCGCCCTGAAACATACCATCCAGTTCTTCGAGATTACTTAGCAGGTCTTTGGCGCGTTCGTAATAGACCATGCCGTCCTGCGTCAACTGCACCCGGCGGGTGGTGCGGTGCAGCAGGCGAGCGCCGAGATGGCTCTCCAGCGCCTGGATCTGTCGCGATACGCTACCTTTGGGCAACCCAAGGGTATCGGCGGCGCGAGAGAAACTCTCCAGTTCCGCGACGCGGATGAAGAGTTGCATTGCGTGAATTTTATCCATACCTACTGCCTATTGTTGTTATTAACGAAACAGTAAAACGTAATTTAGCGCATTTATTGTTACTACGTCTGCTAATAAGCTCTTTATTCACACACACGTAATGACGAAGGGGTTTCTGATGACACAACGTATCGCTTTAGTGACCGGCGGCAGCCGCGGTCTGGGAAAAAATGCGGCGCTGAAGCTGGCGGCGAAGGGAACCGATATTATTCTGACCTACCACAGCAACCAGCAGGCGGCGCTGGAAGTGGTGCGCGAAATTGAGCAAACAGGAGCGCAAGCGGCGGCATTACCACTGAACGTCGGCGATAGCGCCAGTTTTGCAGGCTTTGTACAACAGCTGACTCAATGTCTGAAGGAGAAGTGGCAGCGCGATAGTTTCGATTATTTATTGAACAATGCTGGCATCGGATTGACTGCGCCGTTTAGTGAGACCAGCGAAGCGCAGTTTGACGAGCTGATGAACATCCACTTTAAGGGGCCGTTCTTCCTTACCCAGCAGCTGCTGCCTTTGCTTAAAGACGGCGGGCGCATTCTGAACGTCTCCAGCGGGCTGGCGCGCTTTGCGCTGCCGGGCTATTCCGCTTATGCGGCGATGAAAGGGGCGATGGAGGTGTTAACCCGTTATCAGGCGAAGGAACTCGGCGCGCGCGAGATATCGGTCAATATCATCGCGCCCGGCGCGATTGAGACCGACTTTGGCGGCGGCGCGGTGCGCGATAATGCCCAGCTTAACCAGCATATTGCCGCTCAGACGGCGCTGGGGCGCGTCGGCCTGCCGGATGATATCGGCAATGCTATTGCTGCGCTGCTGAGCGACGAGCTTGGCTGGATGAACGCCCAGCGTGTTGAGGTTTCCGGCGGCATGTTTTTATAATGACCACGCCCTGCGCATAATGGCGTAGGGCGTCACCATATTGTGCGTTTTATTATTCCGTAACACTCTTTTGCATCATGCGTATCGCTGATTTTAAGCGGTTGGATTACACTGGCAGAAATAATATTATTATCCTGTTATCTATCCGTTTAATTAAGGAATTTCTTACGTCAAATGTAATAAATATTATGAATGAGTAATCGTTACGCGCTGGCGTGTAACTATTCATCATCATGATGTTTATATCATCTACTCCATCGGTAAAATGGCTTAGGTCATACGGCGAGTTCTTATTTTTGCTGGCTGATATTACCCTTCCCCCACTTTTTAAGGGGTATTTTTTCGATGGAGAGCAGTCCATGCAAGTAATCATGTTTGACAGGCAGTCAATATTTATTCATGGAATGAAAGTCGGCTTACAACAACGTATTCCTGAAATTAATATTCATAGTACCTGTCAGGCAGAACAGCTGTGGCAGCTGCTCACGGCTCATCCGCAGGCGCTCCTCATACTTGATGGCGACCTGAACAGTGAATTTTGTTGCTGGTTGCTCCAGGAGAAGCAGCAGCGTTTTCCGCATGCCAAAGTATTATTAGTGGTTTCGGATGATAATAAAAGCTGGCTGCAACGAGCGCTGGCGTGGAACGTGCGCGCCATTGCCCAACGTGAGGATAGCGCCGATATGTTTGCCCAGATCATTAATAGCATCATGTTGGGGATGATGTGTCTGCCGGGCACCTGGTTAATGACCTCTGCGGATCGCAATAAACATGCGGTGCATCTCAGTCGCCGCCAGCAGGAAATTTTAAAACTGCTGGCGGAAGGCAGCTCTAATAAGGAAATTAGCCGTACGTTAAATATCAGCGCAGGGACCGTGAAAGCGCATCTTGAGTCGTTATATCGGCGGCTGGATGTGAAAAACCGAACCCAGGCGGCGATGGCATTTAATAGCGTCGGTGACAATCAACTGGTCTGACAAAACCGCTCGCACTCCTGCAGGCGATAGGCGTTATCGCGGTCAATGTGCCGCCATATCGCCAGCGCCTGCGTCATGTTGTGGCCGTTAAGATAATGCAAAATAGCGTCCAACTCCGGTTGGGCGCTGCCATCTAAACTGAATACCAGCGCCAGCAGGGCATCGCACTGCGGCTGAGTCAGTTCCACGACTAACCTTCGCTGTAATATCTGTTGGCACCGCAGCAGGTCTAGCGTCAATAGCATCATCGCCAGTTCGGCGGTGATGGGCGTCTCTTTCTCATCTTCACCGATAGCGTGGCCGTAGCCGACCCGCCATTGCCCAAATTTGTCCTGATACGGCAGTAGCGCCAGCCCTTGCGTCTGCTGGATAAAACGCAGCCCCGGCAGGCTTAACGTGGTGACGGTCATGATCTTTTCCTCTGTGGTTGGCGGCAGTGTAGAGGAAAAGCGGGGTCGCCCCCATTCGCCGGATGGCCCAGGGCCTTATTGGTAATCGTGGCGCATCAGGCCAAACAGCCAGTCATTGTGCCAACGGCCATGTAGCCAGTAGCTCTCGCGTAGCTCTCCTTCCTGAATAAATCCTGTTTTTAGCAGCAGTTGTTTTGAGGCCTGGTTCCCGGCGGTGACGCTGGCGGTCAGGCGACGGATGCCGCCTGTAGAAAACGCGTAATCACATAGCGCCCGCAGTGATTCATATCCGTAGCCCTGGCCCTGCGCCTGTGGGGCGAAGAGAAAGCCCACTTCGGCAATATCATCATCGTGATGACAATAGCCGGTCAGGCCGAGGGGCGTATGGCTTTGCCGATCGCGAACCACCAGGCACAGCCAGTGCGCGGCCTTAGGCGACCAGACCGGCAGGCGCGCATCAAACGCGGCGCGGATATCGGCGATGGGCCGGTTATCCGCGACATAGAGCATCACCTGCGGATCCTGTTGCAGGCTGAGAAAAAAAGACCAGTCGTCAAGCTGCAGCGGCGAGCAGCGCAGCCGCGGCGTAAGCAGTTCGGGCATGTTGTCGGCTCTGGCAGAGGGAAAATAAAACCTTAACAGCACAGCCTGCCGACGGAAAGTGCCTCATGAAGACCTCGGCTCGCCGTACAGGCTGATGAGTCGCCGCACGACGCCGTTGGTCCAGCCGAAGCCATCCTGCAGCGGATACTCCCCGCCGCCGCCCTCATGTGGGACGCCGCTGGCGATATGATATTTCTCAATGAGCTTGTGGTGTTTAAGATAAAATTGATTCACCGTCTGCAGCCAGCTCTGGGCGATTTCATCGCCAAGCGGGTCGTGGCCGTACATTTTGAATCCCTGTACCGCCATCCACTGCAGCGGCGCCCAGCCGTTGGGTTTATCCCACTGTTCGCCGCTTTCATATTCCGTCGCCATGATGCCGCCAGGGGTGAGCAGACGCGCGCGTACGGCATCCGCCAGCCGTTCGGCCTGGGCGTGGGTCGCCATCCCGACATACAGCGTGACGATGCTGGCGGCGGAGAACAAGGCCAACTGCTCACGGCGCCAATCGTAATCGCGAAAACAGCCGCACTCTTCATCCCACAGGTAGCGGGTCACCGCCTCCCGGCGTGCATTAGCTTTACGGCGAAATTCGGCTTCAGCTTCGCGATCGCCCTTCAGGCCGGAAAGGTTAGCGATAGTATTTTCCAGCTTAAACAGAAAAGCGTTGAGGTCGATGGGAATAAACTGGGTGGTGCGGATGCTCGCAAGCCTGGTGATATCGCGCAGCCAGCGGCTGGAGTAGTCCCAGCCGGAAGCCGCGCCGGCGCGAAGGTCACGATAGACCTCGTTTGGCGGGCGGCCGGAATGCTTCGCCGTTTCGACATCTTCTCGCCAGGACTCATCGCGCGGCGTATCGCGGTCGTCCCAGTAGCGGTTAAGCAGCGAACCATCTGGCATACGCACCACGTGACGGTAGGCCTGGTTAGGGATCAGCGATTCCGCGCCGTCCATCCAGAAGGCGTGCTCTAATTTGAGATGGTCGAGATAGCGGCGCGCGCCGCGAACGCCATCTTCCTCAAACAGTTCAACCATCAGGGCGAACACCGGCGGCTGGGAGCGGCTGAGATAGTAGGTGCGATTGCCGTTGGGAATGTGGCCGTAAGTTTCAATCATCCATGCGAAGTTGTCGGCCATGCATTTGAGCAAATCTTCACGGCCGCTTTCCGCCAGCCCCAGCATGGTGAAGTAGGAATCCCAGTAGTAGGTCTCGCTAAAACGCCCGCCGGGGACGATGTACGACTGCGGTAGCGCCAGCAGCGACGACCACGGAATATGATCCTGCGGTTCACGTGTGAGCACCGGCCACAGCTTATCGATATGCTCTTTTAGCGTCAGTTTCGGATCAGAAGTGTAATCATCGGCGCGGTTATCCGGCAGCCAGAAGTTGTCTTCCACAAACTGACGCAAATCGAACTCCGGCGTACGCTTAACCCGTCGATAGTGCATCAGGATATCCAGCGGATCGTGTTTCGGCGCGCAGTCGGGAAAGG
Source organism: Klebsiella sp. K-3 (assembly GCF_051207495.1). Lineage (NCBI taxonomy): Bacteria > Pseudomonadati > Pseudomonadota > Gammaproteobacteria > Enterobacterales > Enterobacteriaceae > Klebsiella > Klebsiella sp. K-3. The sequence goes on from NZ_JBPNXF010000006.1 coordinate 202,357, forward strand.
TTTTACTATCAAGAAAAATGCGCGACTTTTGGACGTTGGTAAACAACTCGAGATAGCGGTCGGCGGGGGTCAGCGCGTCAGACGCCGGTAGCCCTTCGATGATCTCCGGCTCCGGTTCGGCGTCGAACATTTCATCCAGTTTTAACTCATACGGATCGGCTTCGTAGCACGGATCGTTTTCGATCCTCAACTCGTCGTCATCAACGTTGCGTAGTTTCTGGCTGAACATAGCGATACAGGCCTCCGGATAGCGTGAGTTTAGGGGCCGGGCATGCCCGGGCTCTCTAATAAGCGTAGACACTCGCTTCGGTCTGCGGAAGATAAACTGTGCGTCACGTCACGCTTTTCGCTAAGAAAAAACGGCGGAGAAGAAGAGCAGGTCTTTGAAATTAAAGGGTGAATATTTACCGTTATCGTGAATGCGCGAAAACGAAATTCGGAGCATTCATTATGCAACAAAATTTGAACCGCCCCGGTAAACGCAGGCGGTTGGCTCGTTTACTCCCAGGCGGCTTCCAGCATCTCCAGCAGTTGCTCTGAATCCAGCGTGACCGGATTGGCTTTCATCGACGATGAACTACTGGCCGCCAGCGCGGCGGGTTCCAGCGCTTCGCGCGGCACGCCGAGGTCGCGTAAATTGCCGAGCCCCGAGCGCTGGCTCCATTCGCGCAGGCTTTGCCAGGCGTCATCCGGCGAGACGCCAAGTCCGGCGGCGATCCACTGGCGCACGTCGAGGAATCGCTGGCGCAGCGCCGGATTGGTTACCTGTGACTCATTGAGTTCCAGACCAAAGGGCAGCAGGCAGCCACAGAGCGCGCCGTGGGAGGCATCGCTTAGCCCGCCAAGCGGCCCCGCAAGACCGTGAACCACGCCCAGCCCGGCGTTGGCCAGCGCCAGTCCGCCGCACAGGCTGACCCAAGCCAGCTCGTCGCGGCTGTCGGCACACTCTTTTTCCATCAGCGTTTTTAACGCGGCGATGCCGCGGGGGATCGCCTCCCGGCACAGGGCATCGGTGAAGGGCGTCGCCCGGGTGCACAGCCAGGGTTCGATAACCTGAGTTAAGGCATCAAGGCCGGAGCCGAGGGTGACGGTGCGGGGGGCGTTATCCGTTAAAGCGGGATCGACAATCGCCAGCTGCGGCAGCATGCGATCGTCGCGCAGGCTGACTTTGCGCTGCTGCAGCGGGACGTTGATGACCGCGTTTTTAGTGACCTCCGCGCCGGTGCCGGATGTTGTGGGAATAGCGACAAACGGTAGCGGGCTGGCTTCCAGTATTCTCCCCGTTCCGACGACTTCCAGATAGTCGATGACAGGCCCGCTTGCCGGGACCAGCGCGGCAATGGCTTTACCGGCATCAATGACCGCGCCGCCGCCGAGGCTGACCACCGCGCCAACGCCGCGCTCGCGCGCTAGCCGTACGCCGAGTTCAATATCGTCCAGCGTGGGTTCATTGGCGATAGCAAAAGTGCTGACCTGAAGATTCAATGCGCTCAGTTCGCTCAGTAAAAATTGAGCGCGGCTTTTGGTCGCGCCGTGAACCAGCAGCACCGGGGCATCATATTGCGCCAGCCACGGCGCGGCGCTGCGGGCCTGCCCGCGGCCAAAGCGGATATTGCCCGGCGTTAAGATGTTGAAGGGAGTGACCATGTGTAAGAGTACCTGTAGTGGATAATTATTCTGCAATCCACTATACACATTATCCGGCAAGCTTCATGTCTGCCATATTACGAAAAAGGGTTGCTGACGATGATAAGAATCTTGGGTAAACGCTCGTCTATTAACGTGCGCAAGGTGCTCTGGACCTGCGAAGAGGCGGGGGTCGAGTATCAGCAGGAAGATTATGGCAGCGGCTATAGCCCGCTTGATACGCCGGAATTTTTGGCGCTCAATCCGAATGCGTTAGTGCCGGTGCTGGTGGATGATGATTTTGTCCTTTGGGAGTCGAACAGCATCTGCCGCTATCTGGCGCGTAAGGCCGGTCGTGAGGATTTGTTGCCCTCGGCGTTACGTGCCGCGGCGCAGGTAGAACACTGGATGGACTGGCAGGCGACGGAGTTTAATAGCGCCTGGCGCTACGCTTTCACGGGGCTGGTGCGTAAAGACCCGCGTTTTCAGGACCCGGCGGCGATTAAAGAGAGTATTGCCGCGTGGACGCGCTGCGTACAGATTGTCGACAACCAGTTGCTGCGCACCGGCGCGTGGCTGACCGGCGAGACGTTTACGCTGGCGGATATCGTGCTGGGGCTTTCGGTGCACCGCTGGAAAATGACGCCGTTCGCCCACCCGGAGATGGCAAACGTCGAACGCTGGTATATGGCCCTTAACCAGCGTCCGGCATTTATGCGCCACGGCAATAACGGCGTGGCGTAGCCGCTGATTTAGCGTTGCGGGCGGGTACTGCCCCTGACGATAAGCTTCCCTTGCAGGACATGCTGAACGGCGCTGGTTTCAACCGCGCCCAGCTGCGTTTTCAGCACGGCGATGGCGGTATCCACCATTTCCGATAGCGGCTGGACCCAGGTGGTTAAATTTATCAGCGGCCAGCTGGCCATGGCGATATCATCGAACCCGACGATGGAGATATCTTCGCCCGCCTTCATGCCCATTTCGCCGACAACCACGTTGAGGGCGGCGATGGCCATCATATCGTTGGCGCAAAATAGCGCGTCAGGTGGCGTTGGTAGCGCCATCAGCCTGCGGGTGGCGTTCATCGCTTCTTCTATCGACCACATTCCGCTATCGCGCAGCATCGGGCGCGCGCCGCGGGCCTCCAGACGCTGTCGAAAGCCTGTCTCCCGGTCGCGGCTGGTAGAGGAGGTATCTCTACCGGCAACAAATGCCAGCTGCTGATGGCCGAGATCCAGCAGGAAATCGGCAATCGCGGCGCCGCCGGCCAGGTTATCGCTGGTGACGCTGGAAACCGATCGGCTGTCGTTTTTGCGGTTGAGCAGCAGCACCGGCAGGCCGAGCTGCTGGCATTCATGAGCAAAGTGTGAAGAAAGGCTATTGGACACCAGCACTAGCGCTTCAACACGATGACGCAGAATCTCTTCCATGATTGGGGTAGTGTCATCATCACGGTACGTCGAAAACAACAGTACCCGGTATCCCATCAGGTTCAACGCTTGTGACAGTTCATCCAGCACCGCGGCGTAGAAGGGATTCACCAACCCCGGAACGACGATACCAATAAGCGTTGAGCGGCGGGTGATCAGCGACTGGGCGATAAAGCTCGGACGATAGCCCAGTTCGGCGGCGATCTTACGTACCTTTTCTTTGGTGGCTGGCGAGATTTTCGCTCCTTCGGTAAAGGCGCGGGATACCGCAGACTGCGAGACGCCAGCCGCTTTCGCGACATCGTAACTGGTGACTGCTCGTTTGTTTTGACCTGCCATTCCGTTGCCTCTCCTGACCCATGCCCCGTCATTATGCGTGAATCTTCCCCCCTGTCACTAATTTTGCGATCTCTGTTGCATTCGAATGCATTACTGCTTCACATAACATTTCATTCACGCCAGGATGCAAGTGAATTCGAATGCATTAGCATTTTATTAACATTATAGTGAGGCAAGTTATGGCTATCTGGCTCAAGCGCGGTGCGGAATCTGAAGCAGTGAAATCTCACGACCGTACGGTTCGTGAAGCGGTAGAGAAAATCCTGGCGGATATTGAAGCGCGCGGCGACGCAGCGGTGCGCGAGCTGTCGATTAAGTTCGATAAGCTCGATCGCGCAAACTTCCGCCTGTCGCAGCAGGAAATCGATGATTGCTATGCGCAGCTGTCGGATCGCGATATTGCCGATATCCGCTTTGCTCAGGAGCAGGTGCGTAATTTCGCGCAGCACCAACGCGACAGCCTGAAAGATATTGAGGTTGAAACGCTGCCGGGCGTCATTCTGGGACACAAAAATATTCCGGTCAGCGCGGCGGGCTGCTACGTGCCGGGCGGGAAATACCCTCTGCTGGCGTCGGCGCATATGTCGATTATCACCGCGAAAGTCGCAGGTGTGCCGCGCATTGTCACCTGTGCGCCGCCGTTTAACGGTAAACCGGCGCCGGCGATTGTGGTTGCGCAGCATATGGCGGGGGCCGACGAAATCTACTGCCTGGGCGGTATTCAGGCCGTGGCGGCGATGGCAGTCGGTACCGAGAGTATCGCCCCGGTGGATATGCTGGTAGGACCGGGCAACGCCTTTGTCGCTGAAGCCAAGCGCCAGCTGTTTGGCCGCGTCGGTATCGATCTGTTCGCCGGGCCGACGGAAACCCTGGTCATTGCCGATGAAAGCGTGGATGGCGAAATCTGCGCCACCGACCTGTTAGGTCAGGCGGAGCATGGCCCTGATTCTCCGGCGATTTTGTTGACGACCTCGGAAACGCTGGCGCGCGAAACGCTGGCGGAAATTGAACGCCTGCTGGCGGTGCTGCCCACCGCGGAAATCGCGCGCCAGTCGTGGGCGAAGTTTGGCGAAATCATTGTGGCTGAAGACCGGGAAGAAATGCTGAAAATCGCCAATGAGCTGGCGTTCGAACATGTGCAGGTAATGACCTGCGACCCGGACTGGTTCCTCGAAAATATGCAGAACTTTGGCGCGTTGTTCCTGGGCCTGCGAACGAACGTAGCTTATGGCGATAAGGTTATCGGCACCAACCATACCCTGCCGACGCGTAAAGCGGCGCGTTATACCGGAGGGCTGTGGGTTGGGAAGTTCATCAAAACCTGCACCTATCAAAAGGTTCTTACCGATAGCGCCTCCGCGCGGATCGGCGAGTACTGTTCGCGTCTGTGCGCCCTCGAAGGTTTCTCCGGCCACGGTGAACAGGCCAATGTCCGCGTGCGCCGCTACGGCAATAAAGACGTTCCTTACGCTGGGATTCCTGAATAACCCGTAAGGTCTGAAACGGGAAGCGGGATACGCTCCCCAACTTAACATCGGCCGCCCGATAACAAGGAAATAAGCGGCGGCCATGCTGACGGATAACCCTATGGACGTATTGATTGCCTTACTGGCGTTAGGATTGCTGATGCTCGCCGCCTATCGCGGCTATAGCGTGATCCTTTTTGCCCCTTTGGTTGCGCTCGGCGCCGTATTACTCACCCAGCCAGCCGCTGTTGCCCCGGTATTCAGCGATATCTTCATGGATAAGCTGGTAGGGTTTGTAAAACTCTATTTCCCGGTTTTTTTACTCGGCGCGGTCTTCGGGAAATTAATTGAGTTTTCCGGATTTTCCCGTTCAATCGTAAGTGCTGTTACCCGACTGATGGGGCAAAACAAGGCGATGCCGGTGATTATTCTGGTCTGCGCGTTGTTAACCTATGGTGGGGTTTCGTTATTCGTGGTGGTATTTGCGGTCTATCCCTTCGCCGCTGAGATGTTCCGCCAGAGCCAAATTCCGAAACGGCTAATGCCTGCGACTATCGCGCTGGGTGCCTTCACTTTTACGATGGATGCGCTACCGGGTTCGCCACAGATTCAGAATATTATTCCGACTACCTTTTACGGTACGACCTCTTGGGCGGCGCCCTGGCTTGGGGTACTGGGCTCTGCGTTTGTGGCTATTGGCGGCTGGTTATATCTGGAGGCGATGCGGCGTAAAGCGCAGCGCAAGGGAGAAGGTTATGGAAGCGAGTTGGTAAATGAACCTGAAACCCCGGCAGACCTTAACTTGCCGCACCCGGTGATCGCGCTGCTGCCGTTGATTATCGTCGGCGTCGCCAACCTGCTGTTTACCTGGCTTATCCCTCAGGCGTACGGTAGCCATTTCCTGATTGACCTGCCGGGACTGAAAGCGCCGATGGAAAGCGACGTGAAGAAGATGGTGGCGATTTGGGCGGTGATGGCGGCCTTGTTGTGCGGAATTATCACTATCTTCTTGTTTGCCGGGCGTAGCCTGAAGGGTAAGCTGGCCGACGGTAGCAAAGTCGCCGTTGGCGGCGCGATGCTGGCGGCGCTGAATACCGCATCAGAGTATGGTTTTGGCGGGGTGATTGCCGCGCTGCCGGGCTTTGTTCAGGTGGCCGATGCGCTGAAAGCGATCCCAAATCCTTTACTCAATCAGGCGATTACGATCAATATTTTGTCCGGGATCACCGGTTCATCCTCCGGTGGAATGAGTATTGCCCTGGCGGCGATGGCGGACCGCTTTGTGGAGTCGGCGCATGCTGCGGGGATCCCGCTGGAAGTGATGCACCGTGTGGCGTCGATGGCGGCGGGCGGCATGGATACATTGCCGCACAATGGCGCGATCATCACTCTGCTGGCGGTGACCGGACTGACGCATCGCCAGGCCTATAAACCGATTCTCGGTATCACGCTGTTTAAAATCCTCGGTGCCTTTTTCATTATCGGCATTTACTACGCCACCGGATTGGTATAAAGCCCGGGCCGTCGGCTATCTGTGCCGACGGCCTTATTTATTTTTCAGCGTATTCGCTTTGCGCTGGCCGGGTAATGCCGCTACGATCCGCGTCTATTTTTTATCTCATCCCAAAAATGCGCGGCAGGTAGGTGAAGTTTGAACAAGCGGTTAGGCCTTGTGCTATTGGCATTACTGTTGGTTTCAGGCTGCTCCGGCACGCTGTCGCAAATGAGCCCTCCCAGCAATGAAACCAGCCTGGTGGGGCATAACGGGCAGCGGCTTTCCGTCGATACTTTCGTCAGCCATTACATGCGCGAGAAGCAGGTCAGCGGCGTGGTAGTGGCGATTATTCATCACAACGGTCCGGCGGAGTTTCACTGCTTCGGCGTGACGGATGAAAAGCAACGCTACCCGATAACCCCGCAAACGCTTTTTGCCCTCGGCTCTTTAAGTAAAGGCGTGACCGCTGAAGTGGTCACGATGCTGGTCAACGAGGGGCGTTTGCACTGGAACGATACGCTGCAAACCCTGCTGCCGCCGGGGACCGTGCTCAGCGACGACGCCCGCAAGATAACCTTGCTGCAACTGGTCACCCATACCTCCGGGCTGCCGCGTCAGCCGATGAACATGCTGTCGCTTGAGCATCTGTTGGCGTATCTCAACAATGGTGAAAACTTTTATCACGAACTTGATGCCGACGGCGTGCTGAGCTATCTGAGCAACTTCAATGCGCCGCTGGAGCGCGAGCCGGGTTATTCCAATCTTGGTTTTGCTATCCTGGGGTATATTCTCAAATACCAAACCGGCGAATCGATTGAGACGCTGGCTTCACGGATGATCTTCCGACCATTGGCGATGGGGAATACCAGCTTTCTGCCGCAAACGCTGCGCGAATATCCGTGGCGGGCGCTGGGGCACGCAGGCGATCAGCCGAAGTTTAAACCGCGCGGCGCGCTGACGCCGGACTGGCAGTTCACCAATAACATGGTTGGCGCGGCGAGTTTGTACAGCGATGCCGCCGATCTGATTAATTATGCCCGCGCTCACTTCGCGCCCACGGGGCAGACGGTGCTCGATAAGGCATTCAGGGACGTTAGCGTCGATTATTATCCGCGGCAAATTGAAGCAGCGAACATTGCCTGGGTGACCGACACATTTGGTCAGCAGCAATTGACCTATCAGGTGGGATACATCGGCGGCTATTCGAGCTATATCGGCTTCGATAAAGCGAATCAGAATGCGGTGGTGGTGCTGCAAAACAGCTTTAACTGGAGTAACTACATCGGCCATCAGATCCTACGTAATCTGGTGACGGAGTCAAAATGAAGCCCCGTCCTGAGACGGGGCTGCGCGGATTAACGCATGGTGACAAACTCTTCCGCTGCCGTCGGGTGAATGGCAACGGTGTTGTCGAAGTCTTTTTTGGTCGCGCCCATCTTCAGCGCTACCGCAAAGCCCTGCAGCATCTCATCCATTCCGAAGCCGATACCGTGAATACCGACAATCTTCTCTTCCGGGCCGACGCAGACCAGCTTCATGCGGCACGGCTGGCGGTGAGAGGTCACGGCGGTATACATCGCGGTGAAGGACGATTTGTACACCTTCACGGCGTCATCGCCGTACTGCTCGCGCGCCTGCGGCTCGGTTAAGCCAACGGTGCCGATTGGCGGGTGGCTGAAGACCACGGTCGGGATGTTGCTGTAGTCCAGGTGCTCTTCCGGCTTGTTGTTAAACAGGCGTTCGGACAGACGACGGCCTGCCGCCACGGCGACCGGCGTCAGCTCAACGGCGCCGGTATTATCGCCCACCGCGTAGATGCCCGGTACGTTGGTGTTCTGGAACTTATCAACGATGATGTAGCCTTTATCGTTGGTTTTAACGCCCGTTGCCGCCAGGTTGAAGTTATCGGTCGCCGGTTCGCGGCCAATCGCCCAAATCAGGCAATCTACGGTCTGGCTGCGGCCATCTTCCAGCTCCAGAGTCAGGCTGCCATCGGCATTCTTGACTACCGCCTTCGGAATTGCGTTCGTGTGCAGCTGCGGGCCTTCGGCATTCATCACTTCCACCAGAGTCTCAACGATCAGCGGATCGAAGCTGCGCAGCGGCGCGTGTTTACGCACGAACAGGTGCGTTTCGGCGCCGAGGCCGTTAATCACACCGGCCAGTTCAACGGCAATATAGCCCGCGCCGACTACCGCTACGCGCTTCGGCAGCGCCGGCAGTTCGAAGAAACCGTCGGAATCAATACCGTATTCCACACCCGGAATGTTCGGGTGGCTCGGGCGGCCGCCGGTGGCGATCAGGATATGATCGGCGGTAATGGTTTCGCCGTTGACTTCCACGGTATGGGCATCGACAAAGCGCGCGAACCCTTTGATAACATCAACTTTATTCTTACCCAGCACGTTGTCGTAAGAGGTATGAATACGGTCGATATAGGCGCTGCGGCTGGCGACCAGCTTATCCCAGTCGAAATGATTGATGGTGGTATCGAAACCGTAATCCGGGCCATACAGGTGGATTGCTTCGCGGATCTGCGCCGCATGCCACATTACTTTTTTCGGCACGCAGCCGACGTTGACGCAGGTGCCGCCCAGCTCTTTGGCTTCAATCAGCGCGCACTTCTGGCCGTACATCGCCGCACGGTTAATCGAGGCGATACCGCCGCTGCCGCCGCCGATGGCGAGGTAATCATAATGTTTGCTCATGCCCATATGTCCTTAATCGTTAATTTCCGCGATTGTAGCGCGAGGCTTAAAAGGTTCCACCGATGGTTGCGATTACTCCGGTACGATCCAACTCACGGTCGCGTGACCGGTACCGGCTGGAACCAGTTTGCTGTGCAGCCACGGCAGTACGTTATTCATCTGCTGTTCCAGCTTCCATGGCGGGTTGATGACGATCATCCCGGAGGCGGTCATGCCGCGCTGGTCGCTGTCCGGACGCACCGCCAGCTCGATTTGCAGAATTTTGCGAATACCGGTGGCTTCTAAATCTTTAATCATGCGTTTGATCTGCGCGCGCAGCACCACCGGATACCACAGCGCGTAGGTGCCGGTGGCGAAGCGTTTATAACCTTCGTTGATCCCAGTGACCACCGCCTGATAATCGGTTTTAATTTCGTACGGCGGATCGATAAGAATCAGACCGCGACGGGAAACCGGCGGCAGCTTGGCCTTCAGCTGCTGATAGCCATCGGCTTTATCGACGCGCGCGCGGCTGTCTTTCTGGAACTCGGCGCGCAGCAGCGGGAAGTCGCTCGGGTGCAGTTCGGTCATCTGCAGGCTGTCCTGCTCGCGCAGCAGCTGGCGCGCGATAAGCGGCGAACCCGGGTAGTAACGCAGTTGGCCGCTGCGGTTGAAGTGCTCGACGACCGAAATATAAGGTTCCAGCTCAGTCGGCAGATCGTCCTGCTGCCAGATACGGGCGATGCCTTCAAGATACTCGCCGGTACGTTCGGCGTGCTCGCCGCTCAGTTGATAGCGGCCCGCGCCGGCATGGGTGTCCAGGTAGAGAAACGGTTTTTCTTTCTCTTTCAGCGATTCAATGATCAAACTCTGAACGGTGTGTTTGAGGACGTCGGCGTGGTTGCCTGCGTGAAAGCTGTGGCGATAACTGAGCATGGATGCAGAGATTCCGGAAATAAACAAGTTAACCGACAGTTTACCGCAGTTCGCCCAGGATTGCCGCTGTCGCACCGCCTGTCATTGAAATTCCCGCAACTATCCCCCATTCTAGATCTCATGCAAAAGCGCCGGAACGCGCGCTTCATTCACCCTCTTCAACAGGACAGCGCATATGACCAATCCATTACTGACGCCTTTTTCATTGCCGCCATTTTCTGCAATCAAACCGGAGCACGTGGTCCCTGCGGTCACCAAAGCGCTGGATGATTGCCGGGCTGCGGTGGAAAGCGCGGTGGCGCACGGCGCGCCGTATAGCTGGGAAAATCTTTGCCAGCCGCTGGCGGAAGTGGACGATGTGCTGGGACGCATCTTCTCGCCAATCAGCCATTTGAATTCGGTAAAAAACAGCCCGGAGCTGCGTGAAGCCTACGAACAGACGCTGCCGCTGCTCTCCGAGTACAGCACCTGGGTCGGCCAGCATGAAGGTCTGTATAAAGCCTACCGCGACCTGCGCGACGGCGACAACTACGCCACCTTGAATACCGCGCAGAAAAAAGCGGTCGATAACGCGCTGCGCGATTTTGAATTATCCGGGATTGGCCTGCCGGCAGAAGCGCAGAAACGCTACGGCGAAATCGCCGCGCGCCTCTCTGAACTTGGCAATCTGTACAGCAACAACGTGCTTGATGCCACCATGGGCTGGAACAAGCTGGTGACCGACGTCGCCGACCTCGCAGGCATGCCGGAAAGCGCGCTGGCCGCCGCTCAGGCCCAGGCGCAGGCGAAAGAGCAGGAAGGGTATCTGCTGACCCTGGATATTCCGAGCTACCTGCCGGTGATGACCTACTGCGATAACCAGGCGCTGCGCGAAGAGATGTATCGCGCCTATTCCACCCGCGCCTCCGATCAGGGGCCGAACGCCGGTAAATGGGATAACAGCCCGGTGATGGCGGAGATCCTCGCGCTGCGTCACGAGCTGGCGCAACTACTGGGCTTTGACAGCTACGCCTTTAAATCTCTGGCCACCAAAATGGCCGAAAACCCGCAGCAGGTGCTCGATTTCCTGACCGACCTCGCAAAACGCGCGCGTCCGCAGGGCGAGAAAGAGCTGGCTCAGCTGCGTGCTTTCGCCAAAGCCGAGTTTGGCGTCGATGAACTGCAGCCGTGGGATATCGCTTACTACAGCGAAAAACAGAAGCAGCATCTCTACAGCATCAGCGATGAGCAGCTGCGCCCGTATTTCCCGGAAAACAAAGCCGTTAACGGCCTGTTTGAAGTGGTTAAGCGCATTTATGGCATTACTGCCAAAGAGCGTACCGATGTCGATGTGTGGCATCCGGAAGTGCGTTTCTTCGAGCTGTATGACGAAAATAACGAGCTGCGCGGCAGCTTCTATCTCGACCTGTATGCCCGCGAACATAAACGCGGTGGGGCTTGGATGGATGACTGCGTCGGCCAGATGCGTAAGCTGGATGGTTCCCTGCAGAAACCGGTCGCTTATCTAACCTGTAACTTCAACCGTCCGGTAAACGGTAAACCGGCGCTGTTCACGCACGATGAAGTGATCACCCTGTTCCACGAGTTCGGCCATGGTCTGCATCATATGCTGACCCGCATTGATACCGCCGGCGTTTCCGGCATCAGCGGGGTGCCGTGGGATGCGGTCGAGCTGCCGAGCCAGTTTATGGAAAACTGGTGCTGGGAGCCGGAAGCGCTGGCCTTTATCTCCGGTCATTACGAAACCGGTGAACCGCTGCCGCAGGAGCTGTTGGAGAAAATGCTGGCGGCGAAAAACTACCAGGCGGCGATGTTTATTCTCCGCCAGCTGGAGTTCGGTTTGTTCGATTTCCGTCTACACGCGGAATATTCGCCGGAGCAGGGGGCGAAAATCCTCGAGACGCTGGCCGAGATTAAAAAACAGGTCGCCGTGGTGCCGGGCCCAACCTGGGGCCGCTTCCCGCATGCGTTCAGCCATATCTTCGCGGGTGGCTATGCCGCGGGCTACTACAGCTATCTGTGGGCCGATGTATTGGCGGCAGATGCCTTCTCACGCTTCGAAGAAGAGGGGATTTTCAACCGTGAAACCGGTCAGTCATTCCTCGACAATATCCTGAGCCGCGGCGGTTCCGAAGAGCCGATGGAGCTGTTCAAACGCTTCCGCGGGCGCGAGCCGCAGTTGGACGCGATGCTTGAGCATTACGGGATTAAAGGCTGATTGCTACGTGAAGATCTGCTTAATTGATGAAACAGGCGCCGGTGACGGCGCCTTATCTGTTTTGGCCGCCCGTTGGGGGCTGGAGCATGATGCTGAGAATCCGATGGCGCTGGTGCTGACGGACGCGCATCTGGAGCTGCGTAAGCGCGATGAACCCAAGCTTGGCGGCATCTTTGTCGATTTCGTCGGCGGCGCGATGGCCCATCGGCGCAAGTTTGGCGGCGGCCGCGGTGAAGCGGTAGCCAAAGCGGTGGGCATTAAAGGCGATTATCTCCCGGATGTTGTCGACGCTACCGCCGGGCTGGGGCGTGATGCCTTCGTGCTGGCGTCGGTCGGCTGTCGCGTGCGGATGCTGGAGCGTAATCCGGTGGTCGCCGCGCTGCTCGACGATGGTTTGAAACGTGGCTATGCCGATGCGGAGATCGGCGGCTGGCTGCAGGAGCGCTTACAGCTGATTCATGCCTCCAGCCTCAATGCGTTGACCGATATCACCCCGCGCCCGCAGGTGGTTTATCTGGATCCGATGTTTCCCCATAAGCAGAAAAGCGCGCTGGTCAAAAAAGAGATGCGGGTATTTCAGTCGCTGGTGGGGCCGGATTTAGACGCCGATGGTCTGTTGGCGCCTGCTCGACAGCTGGCGACCAAACGAGTGGTGGTGAAGCGTCCGGACTATGCGCCGCCGCTGGCGGATGTCGCCACGCCGAACGCGGTGGTGACCAAAGGACATCGTTTTGATATTTATGCCGGTACGCCGGCGTAATTTTTCGCCATTGTGATATCACCCGGCTCGCGTAGCGCAAGCCGGGAACCGCAATATTTAAACAAACGGCGCCAGCGGATCGGCCATCTCAAACGCGGCGGCCTTATCGGCCTTCGGCGGATAGATAAGTTCGCTGACGATCGACACCTTCACCTTTTTTGCCTCTTCGCGCGTCAGTTTCACCTGCTGATCCCAACCCTCGGTGTAAACCGCGCCCCAGGCGCCGAGATCCAGACAGGTAACGTAGGTTTCCTGGCGATAGGGCAGCGGCGCGACGCCCAGCAGGCCGGCGGCGGCGTTATTACCGGCGAATTTACCGAGCAGGATAGCGTGCTGGCAAGTCATCAGGGCGTGATTGCCCTTATCATCGGTCGCGGCATAGGCCACGTCGCCGGTCGCGTAGATATCATCGTAACCCACCACCTGTAGTTCGGCGTTGACATGCAGACGCCCTTGACGGTCGCGCGGCGCATCGATTTGCGCTGTTAGATTATTCGCCTGCACGCCGACGGTCCAAATCACGGTCTGCGAGTCGATACGCTTTCCGTCTTTCAGGTTCACGCCAGCGGCATCGACGCTTGCCACTTCAGCATTCACAAGCCACTCGACGCCCAGTTCTTTTGAGGCCTGAATGATGACTTCACGCAGCGCATCGCTGTATCGAGAGCCCGGCTGCGGACCGCGTTCAACTACGACTACTCTGGTCTTAGAATTCGAGCCGAAGATCGCGCGCAGCTTGGTCGGTAATTCCATCGCCATCTCGATACCGGTAAAGCCGCCGCCGCAGACTACCACGGTGTTGCGCGCATCGCTTTGCGGACGCTGTGCTAAAGCAATTAAGTGGTTTTCCAGCGTCGTAGCGCTTTCGAGCTGATCGAGGTCGAAAGCGTGCTGTGCCGCGCCCGTGACCATCGCGCGGTTGACGTGACTACCGCTCGCCAGGACTAAACGATCCCAGTACTGAGCGTGGCTTTCGCCGTTGCTATCGGTCCAGGTTACCGTTTTATCCGCAGGATGGATCTGCGACACGCTGCCACGAAGAAAACGGATCCCGGTAGCATCGAACAGTGGCTGTAGTGGCGCAACCAGCGACGGTACGTCGCTTTCGTAGAAACGAGGACGAATGCGCAGCTCAGGCTGCGGCGCAATGACTGTGATATCAACGGCCTGCTGTTGATTTTTTTCCGCTAAACGCGCGGCGCTCAGGGCCGCCCACATCCCGGCAAAACCGGCGCCTACGATCAGGATTTGTTTACGCATCTTTTTTTCACTCGCTGTTAACTACGATTCATTTACTCGGATTTTATTGGTCGTAGTTAAGAAAAGCAACGCCTCTCACGCGATCCTGAGGATCCTTTAGCAGCGTTTTTATTTAATATACTGATAAATAATAAATTAAATTTTTGTCTTGCGAGGGGAGATATCAGATATCTGGAATGAGGCGGTGGGAAAAGCTACAATAACTCAGATTAATATTGGCTGAGATAAGTGAATGGCATTTTACAGTTCCGGAGTTGAGTACGGCATCCATAGCCTGATGTGTATGGTGGACAGCAAAGGCGACGCCCGCGATATGAGCGTGCGCGAAATCGCCGAGCTGCAAAACGTGCCCTACGATTATCTGGCCAAGATTTTTACCCGCCTATCGAAAGCGGGCCTGGTGCGCAGTATTGAAGGCAAAGGCGGCGGCTTTCAGCTTGCCAGAGCGGCTGAGCACATCACCGTGTTGGATGTTGCCAACGCTATTGATGGCGAAAAGCGTATTTTCGAGTGCCGTGAGATCCGCCAGCGTCTTGCGGTGTTTGATGAGCAGCCGCCGCAGTGGGCCTGCGAAGGTATTTGCGGTGTGCGTGCGGTCATGGATATGGCGCAGCAGCGAATGGAAGAGGCGTTAGGCCAGCATACTATCCTCGATCTGGCGCGTAAGATGTACCGTAAAGCGCCGGATGAGTTTGTGATTGAAGTGCAGGAGTGGATCGCGGCGCGTAAGAACTAGGCCGCGCGCCCCGGCGGTTGTCGCCGGGGCGGCTAACGGGTTACTCGGCGCTGGCCGGGGTATTGATCATCCGGTTCAGCCACGGCACCATAAAGGCCATCACCACCGTCACCGCCAGGGTCACGAGGCCAATTTTACTAAACACGTTGGTGTAGATCGGCAGCGTCTGCAGCGGGTCGGTTATATTTTCCGGCACCGCGGTGAAGGTCGCGACATAGCCGCCCATCAGGAACGCGGCGGCCTGTGTCAGGAACCACATCCCCAGAATAAAGCCCATCAGCCGCTGCGGAACCAGCGCGGCGACCATCGCCAGTCCCAGGGCGCTAATCAGCAGTTCGCCGAGACTCTGGAACAGATAAACCAGCACGATAAACCATGGCGAGGTGAGCCCCTGCGGGTCGGCAAACCACATCCCGGCCGCGGCGGCGGTCAGAAAGCCCAGCGCGCAGAGGAACATGCCGAGAGTGAATTTCATCGGCATGGTCAGGTCTTTACCTTTGTTGCCAAGACGGGTGTAGATAGCCGCCAGTACCGGGCTGGCGACCACCACCCAGAACGGGTTCAACGCCTGGAAACTCACCGGGTTAATCGCGATGCCGAGAATGTCGTGATGCACGTTATTGATGGCGAAGAAGTTCAGCGAGGTTGGCATCTGGGCGTACAGGATATAAAACACCACCGCTTCGAGCATCAGGATGAAGGCGACGAACATCTTGTTGCGGCCGGTTTTATCGAGGCGGAAGGCTTCGCGGAAGAAGAAAATCGTCACCACGATGGACAGCACAATCAGCACCAGGTTGGCGATTTTAACGTTATGCATCAGCCAGGCGCAGAGGAAAATCATCACCACGGTGCCAACCAGCACATACAGCAGATTACGGAAACTCAGCGGCTGATGATCCGGGGTTGAACCGATATCTTTCACCATTCCGCGGCAGGCGAAGTAGACCAGCAGCGCGACGATAAGCCCGGCGCCGCACAGATTGTAGGTCACCGCATAGCCGAACTTATCGGCAATAACCGGCGCCAGCGACAGCGACAGCAGCGAACCGATGTTAATCGACATATAAAACAGGGTGAAGGCGCCGTCGAGACGGGCGTCTTTCGGCGGATAGCATTTTGATAGCAGGCTTGCTGGATTGGCTTTAAATAGCCCGTTGCCGACGGCGATCGTGCCAAGCGCGATAAAGATAAGGTCGGGTTTGAGCAGCGACAGACCGGTCATAAAATAGCCGATTGCCAACACGATGGCGCCGAGCACCAGCGTGCGTTTGGTTCCAAGCAGATGGTCACCGACATAGCCGCCGATGGAAATGAGGCCGTAGACCAGCGCCGCAAAGGCGCCAAAGGTGATAAATGCCTGTTCTTGAGAGAAACCAAGCTGTTTAACAAAGAACACCGCCAGGATGCCCTGGACGCCGTAATAGCCAAAACGCTCCCATAACTCTACAAAAAAAATCATGAAGAACGGACGGGGTTGCTGTAGCAAACCCGTAGGTGCAGTTGTTTTCATATTCCTTCGCCTTTTAGTGCTATCCCAAAAAGTATGAACGCGTCTGCCAAAACGCGCCGAAAAAGTCTGATGGCCCATAATGATTCGGCCATTGGCTGAATGTATAGATTATTATATAGATATTAATTCTAATAAATGGTTGATCACACTAACCGATATTAATTATCTGGATTGATATCCTGATGGGGTCAATGGGGTTCAGGCGGGATGCAGCATAAAAACAAAAACGCCCGCAGGCGCGGGCGTTGGCTGGCGAGGAAAAGCGATTATTCGTCTTCTTCGTCGCGCAGCGGTACGATCAGCATATCAACGTGAACGGTGTTGATCAGCTGACGCGCGGAGGACATCAGCTTGCTCCAGAAGTCCTGATGGTGACCGCAGACCACCAGGTCCATATCATATTTTTTAATCGCGTCGACCAGCACCTGGCCAAGATCGCCGCTGCCGCTCAGGGTTTCGGTAATCGGGTAGCCGGCGTTGGTGGAAAGCTCGGTCAGCGCGTGGTGCGTCTCTTCAGAGATGCGTTTCTGCATGTCGCCCAGATTGACATCGATAAGACCGGTGTAGAGGTCGGAGTAATTCACATCCACGTGAATCAGGGAAACTTTCGCATTGTAGGGACGCGCCATAGAAACCGCTTTCTCTACCAGCACTTTGCTTTCCGGTGATAGGTCTACTGCAATAAGAATGTGTTTGTAAGCCATAGTGTTACTCCTTCCATAAGTTGTCGATGACCGTTGGACCAGACAGCCTGTGCTGTCGATTCGCCCGCGTCCTGCAAGCTAGATTCGCGGGGGGTAAGCCTTTAAGGACTTAATTGTAGAAGATAATTTCTACAATATAGCGCCCCTCGCACTCCGTCAATGCACCTGGTTCACCGTTAGTTAAACAAATTATTCCGTCTTACGTATTGATAACGATTAACCTTGTGGTAAAAAAATTAACTGATCTCCTACACTATTTAATGAGCCGGTCGGATAAATAAACGTGACCGGAATCGCACTCTTTTACTGTACGGTGGGTTGGATGATATTGGGGAGCGGTAGTCCCGGAGGGATCTCCGTGGATGGGTCGCCGGGGAGGAAGTATGATCAGCACTGTTGCGCTGTTTTGGGCCCTGTGTATCGTTTGTGTGGTGAATATGGCACGCTACTTCTCATCGTTGCGTGCATTATTGGTTGTGCTACGTGGTTGCGATCCCTTGCTCTATCAATATGTTGATGGCGGAGGTTTTTTCACCTCGCATGGGCAGCCCAGTAAACAAATGCGGCTGGTTTGGTATATCTATGCCCAACGATATCGCGATCATCATGATGACGAGTTTATTCGTCGCTGTGAGCGTGTTCGCCGGCAGTTCATCCTGACCAGCGCGCTATGTGGTCTGGTGCTGGTGAGTATGATTGCGCTGCTTATCTGGCATTGAGCTGCGCTGAATAGACGGCAAAAAAAATGGGCCAGTTTCCTGACCCATTTTTCGCAGACTACTGCTTAGATAAGCTTCAGAGCCAGCCAGTACAGCACGCCTGACAGCAAAATGGCTGCCGGCAGGGTGAGTACCCATGCCATCAGAATGCTGGTGACGGTTTTCTTCTGCAGACCGCCGCCATCAACGAGCATTGTCCCCGCAACCGAGGAAGAGAGCACGTGGGTGGTGGAAACCGGCATCCCGGTGTAGCTGGCAAGGCCGATAGACACCGCTGCGGTCATCTGGGCGGACATACCTTGCGCGTAGGTCATACCCTTCTTACCAATCTTCTCGCCGATAGTGGTCGCCACGCGGCGCCAGCCGATCATGGTACCAATACCCAGCGCCAGCGCGACCGCCATAATGATCCAGATTGGCGCGTACTCGATGGTGCTCAGCATATCGGTTTTCAGTTTCTTCAGCAGGCGCTGGTCGTCAGAGCTCACATCCGGCAGTTTGGCCACTTTGTCGGTGGTGTCGGAGATGCAGAGCATAATACGACGCAGCTGGCCGCGCTGATCCACTGACAGCGAATCGTAGCTTTCCGTTCCGGTGAGCATCGTCTTCACGCGGTCAAGCGCGTTGATGGTGTTCGCCGGATGGCAGTGAAACTCGCCGTTGGCCGCGGTGTTGGTTTCCGGTGACGGAACCAGTTGATCAACGCCGGTGGCTTTCTTCAGCAGCTCAGGACGCTGTTGGAAGAAGGTTTCCACGTTGTTGACCGCATCGCGGGTACGAGTGATTTCGTAACCTGACGCGTTCATGTTGACCACGAAGCCCGCCGGCGCGACGCCAATCAGTACCAGCATGACCAGACCAATGCCTTTCTGCCCATCGTTGGCGCCGTGCGAGAACGACACGCCAATAGCGGACAGGATCAGCGCGATACGGGTCCAGAACGGCGGTTTTTTCTTACCGTCTTTCTTTTCGCGTTCCGCTGGGGTCAGGTGGATACGAGCGCGTTTTTTGGTACCGCTCCAGTAACGACGCAGAATGAAAATCAGGCCGCCCGCTACCACCAGGCCAACGATCGGCGAGACGATAAGCGAGGCAAAAATGCCGATGACTTTCGGGATATTCAGCGCATCAACCACTGAAGTACCGGTCATCAGCGCATTGGTTAAACCAATACCGATGATGGCGCCAATCAGGGTGTGAGAACTGGAGGCCGGGAGGCCGAAATACCAGGTTCCGAGGTTCCAGATGATTGCCGCCAGCAGCATAGAGAACACCATGGCGAGGCCATGTGCGGAACCCATGTTAAGCAGCAGGTCCGTTGGCAGCATATGCACGATGGCATAGGCTACGCTGAGACCGCCCAGCAGAACGCCGAAAAAGTTGAAGAGTGCCGCCATCGCAACAGCAAGCTGCGACCGCATTGCGCGAGTGTAGATCACCGTTGCAACAGCGTTTGCGGTATCATGAAAACCGTTAATCGCTTCGTAAAACAGTACAAAAGCTAAAGCAAGCAATAATAATAGTCCGGTATGTAAATCCAGACCGGCAAATAAATGTAGCATAGGACGTTACGCCATTTTGAGGACATGAACGCGGCGCATTATCAGTGACTTTAGCGGCGCGGGCAAAGTGAAATATAGACTTTTTTTGATTTTCTTCCTGTTTGGTTTCTACCCGGTTGGGAGTAATCCTATATCTTTCAAAGACGTAACTGAATGTTGTTTTTTTCGTGCTGGTGTGACCAGAGTGAAATATTTACAATTCCCGACAATTCGGGAATGAGGAAAATTGAGTGGAAAGGTTTGATGCCATTGTGATCGGCGCCGGTGCGGCGGGAATGTTTTGTGCGGCGCAGGCGGGGCAGTTGGGCTGCAGTGTACTGCTGCTCGATAATGGCAAAAAGCCGGGGCGCAAAATCCTGATGTCCGGCGGTGGCCGCTGCAACTTTACCAACATGTATGTCGAGCCCGCGGCGTATCTCAGCCAAAACCCGCATTTTTGCAAATCTGCGCTGGCGCGCTACACCCAGTGGGACTTTATCGAGCTGGTTGGCAAATATGGCATCGCCTGGCATGAGAAGACCTTAGGTCAGCTGTTTTGCGATGATTCAGCGGAGCAAATCGTCAACCTGCTGTTGTCTGAATGTGAAAAAGGCGGCGTACAGATCCGTCTGCGCAGCGAAATTCTCAGCGTCGAACGCGATGAACAAGGCTACCGGCTACAGGTGAACGGCGAAACGCTGGCGGCGAAGAAGCTGGTAATCGCCTCCGGCGGTCTGTCGATGCCGGGGCTGGGCGCATCGCCGTTTGGTTACAAGGTGGCTGAGCAGTTCGGCCTGAAGGTGCTGCCAACCCGCGCCGGGCTGGTGCCATTTACTCTGCATAAACCGCTGCTTGAACAGCTGCAGGTGCTTTCCGGCGTTTCGGTGCCAGCTACCATTACCGCCGAGAACGGTACGCTGTTCCGCGAAAATTTGCTGTTTACCCATCGCGGCCTTTCCGGCCCGGCGGTGCTGCAGATTTCCAGCTACTGGCAGCCCGGTGAGTTTGTCACCGTCAACCTGCTGCCGGACTGCGATCTTGAGGCATTCCTCAACGAGCAGCGGGGCGATCATCCGAACCAAAGCCTGAAAAACACCCTTGCGATGCAGTTGCCGAAGCGGCTGGTCGAATGTTTACAGCAGCTTGGGCAGATACCTGATGTGACACTGAAGCAACTGAACGTTCGCGATCGGCAGACGCTGGTGGAGACGTTAACTGCCTGGCGCGTGCAGCCGAACGGCACTGAAGGTTATCGTACTGCTGAAGTGACGCTCGGCGGTGTGGATACCAACGAACTTTCGTCACGCACCATGGAGGCGCGCAAAGCGCCGGGGCTTTACTTTATCGGTGAAGTGATGGACGTCACCGGCTGGCTTGGCGGCTATAACTTCCAGTGGGCGTGGTCAAGCGCCTGGGCCTGCGCGCAGGCGCTGGCGGAAGCTTAATCAGAGAGCCCGGGGCACCTTGGCACCCGGGCTGTTTCGATCAGTTCAACCCAAGAAAATACTGGGCGATTTTGAAATAGATAATTAATCCAGTGCCATCAATTAGCGTGGCGATAAACGGCGCGGAAACCACCGCCGGGTCGATACCGATCCGCTTAAGCAACATCGGAATAACCGAAGACACCACCGCGCTCCACAGGGTAATACAGACCAGCGTCAGGCTGACGATCAGCGTGATTTCCATGCCAATCCCCATCATCCAGGCGCGCAGGCAGCCCGCCAGACCCAGGGTCAGGGCAATCAGAAACGAGGTCGACACCTCTTTGCGGATAACCCGTCCCATGTCACGTAAGCGGACTTCGCCCAACGCCATCGAACGCACCAGCGTTGAGGTAATCTGAGTTCCGCTGTTGCCGCCGGTGCCGATCAGTAACGGGATGAAGAAGGCCAGCGCGATGGCCGATTCCAGCGCCTCTTCAAAATGCTGCAGCACGCTGCTGGTGTAGGCTTCGGCTACAAACAGCAGCAATAGCCAGACCGAGCGTTTCTTCCACAGCGTCCACGGACTGATTTCCAGATACGGTTTTTCCAGCGGTAGCGTCGCCCCCTGCAGCTGGGCGTCTTCGGTGACGTCATCCTCCAGCAGATGGGCTATCTCCTTTTCCATCAGGCAGCCGACCAGCTCGCCTTTATCGACAACCGGCACCAGATCGAGGCCGCGCTCGGTGAGTTCGGCAATGACCTGAGGGCGCTCATCGTCGGGTTTAACGCGGAACAGACAGCTGTCCATCAGGTAGCGAATAGACTGGCCTACCTCTACCTCCTGCAATAGTTTTTTGACTGATAAGCTGCCGCGCAGCTTGTTACCGGCGACGACAAATACCTGGCCGGGGATATCGTCGCTGGCGAGCTGCGAGATAAAGTGTTCACGCGCCTCATGGACGCTGAAATGTTCCTGCAGCGTAATAAAGTCGGTACGCATGTACTGGGCGATCGCATCGCCGTCGAAGCCAGAGGTCGCCTGATGCGCGGCGCAGAGTTGAATGGAAGACATGATTAAAATCCCTATAAAAAATCACTCATAGGGGCGAACAAGACAGGGTTAGCGCAGGCAGATCCCTACGTCCTGGTTTTAGCACTGCATAACGTATCTGAACGGTTATGACCGCCAGAAGTTACCTTGGCAACACCTTGATTCGATGGAAGCCTGTATTTCCCTGAGTGGTCTCTCTCGATACCAACAGGGCGGTAACTTGTATTTATGCAGGAGCCTCGCCATAACGAGATCGTTAAATGAGGCGCCATTATTGGCGAACAGGGATAATTAACAAAGTGTATAGTTTATATGGTTTATCAACTGTTGATAAACAAAGTTTGCCTGGTAAGAAGTTGACTTCACATTGTGCTATCAGAAAAATGATTTCAGTAGGTGAACTCATGCGGCAAGGAGGGGTAAAACCATGATCAAACCTAAAACGCCAAATTCAATGGAGATTGCCGGGCAGCCTGCTGTTATCAACTACGTGCCTGAACTCAATGCATTCCGCGGTAAGTTCCTGGGATTATCAGGATATTGCGATTTTGTTTCCGATAGCATTCAAGGGTTACAACAGGAGGGCGAGATATCATTACAGGAATATCTTGCTGATTGTCGTGAAGCGGGCATCGAGCCTTATGCTCAGCCGGAAAAGTTGAAAACCTTCACATTGCGCTATCCTGAATCATTTGGTGAGCGTCTTAGCTCCGCCGCTGCAGAGGAGCAGGTTTCCGTAAATACCTGGATCCTTGAGACGCTCAATGAACGTCTCAAACAGGCTTAAAACAGTCTGCATCAAATTGCCATCGTTTTAATTATCATCCGCTAAACACCGCAAATGCCCATGCCGCACGCCGCGCTGGGCAATCACCTCGTCGGCAAAATGCTGTACTTCGTCCATGTTGCCTTTCAGCACCGCGATCTCCAGACAGTCATCATGATTGATGTGGACATGTAACGTGGCGACCGAAAGATCGTGATGCTGATGCGAAGAGGCGACCAGCCGGCTCGCCAGTTCGCGTTTTTCATGCTCATACACGTACGACAGGACCGCATAGCCGCGCTGCGCCGCCTGCTGTAGCGGATTGTGGTGGAGCGCGTCACGCAGAATATCGCGCACCGCTTCCGAGCGGTTGTGGTAGCCGCGGTGGGCGCTGTGCGCGTCGAGCGCGGTCAGCAGGTCATCATCCAGAGTCAGGGTTACGCGCTGCATGGCATGGCCTCGTTAAGCAGAGTGTGGGGAAAGGGCGGGAGCACCGCGCGCTGTAGCGCCTGTCCGGCAGCGGATGTAAGGCGCAGCGGCAGACTAACCGTTGCCGTTTCAACGATGCGTCCGCTATCCATCACCAGCACCCGCTGGCAAAAACGCTCCACCAGCCGCAGGTCGTGGGTGATAAACAGGCAGGCGGTGGCGAACTGCGCCTGCAGGCGTTTGAGCAGGGCGATAATTTCCGCCTGAAGCATTAGATCGAGATTCGATACCGCTTCGTCGAGAATTAATAGCTGCGGACGGACCACCAGCGCCCGCGCCAGGCACACTCGCTGCAGCTGTCCGCCGCTGAGCTGCGCCGGACGCTTGTCGAGCAGCGCCGGGGCGAGATCAACCGCAAGCAATATCTCCTCCACCCGCTGCGTACGCTCATCGCGCGATAAACTAAACAGGTGCCGCAGCGGCTCGCTGATAATCTCGCGTACCGTTTTGCGCGGATTCACCGCGCTAATGGCATCCTGAAACACCAGCTGAATATCGCGGCGAAAGGCGCCGGTCGCTTCCCCCTTGAGGGAGGTCAACGACGCGCCGCGCCAGGCGACATCGCCATACCGCGGCGTTTCGAGACCTACCAGCATCCGCGCCAGGGTACTTTTGCCGCAGCCGCTGCGCCCGAGCAGCGCCACCGTTTCACCGGGGGCGATGTCGAACTGGATATCGCGCAATACCGGGCCATGATGAGGGTAATCGTGGCTCACTGCGTTTACGCTGAGTAAATTCATGGTGTTTTCTCCAGACCATACAGAGCCAGATGGGCGGCCAGCAGGCGCTGGCTGAGCGGGTGCTGTGGGGCGCTAAATAGCGTGTTGACGTCGCAGCGTTCAACGAGACGGCCGTTTTCCATCACCGCCACGTCATGCGCCAGACGGGCGACAACGCCCATATCATGCGTCACCAGCAGCAGCCCCTGCCCGCGGTTGGCGACGATATCCGCCAGCAGGTCGAGAATGCGCGCTTGGGCAACGGCATCAAGGTCGGTGGTCGGCTCGTCGGCGATAATAAACGGCGCGCGGCTGAGCAGGGCCAGGGCCACCATCATCCGCTGCAGCATGCCGCCGCTCATCTCGAAGGGGTAGCGCTTAAGTAGCGAGAGCGGATTTTCCAGCCCCACTTCTTCCATCGTCGCCAGCAGGGCGGCGTTATTGACTTCGTAACCCGCCGCCCGGCAGGTTTCCCGCGCGTGCGCCGCCATGGTATGTAGCGGATTAAAGGCGCTGCGCGGATTTTGCATAATGGTGGCGATGATCGAGCCGCGCAGCTGTTCACCATACACCGGGATACCATCGAGCAGCACCCGGCCCGCGATTTGCCTGACGCCAGGCGGTAAAATACCGAGCGTGGCGGCGCAGGTCAGTGATTTACCGCTGCCGCTACTGCCGAGCAGCGCCAGAACCTGACCGCGGCGCAGGGTAAGGGAAACGTCGCTGACCAGCGGACGGTCGGCGACGAGCGAAAGTTGTTCCAGTTGGATCTTTTGCGGCATCAGTGGTTATGCTCCGCGATCAGCTGAGGATCGAGACGATCGCGCAGCGCGTCGCCTACCAGGTTAAAAGCCATCACGCTGATAAACAGCGCCAGCCCGGGCCAGACCATTTGCAGCGGCTGCGTCCAGATATACTGACGGGCGTCGTTGATCATCACCCCCCATTCCGCCGTCGGCGCGCTGACGCCGAGGCCGAGGAACGACATACCGGCCACGTGCAGCATCATATGACCGATATCCAGCGAGGCGAGCACCAGTAGCGAAGGGATCACCGCGCCGGCCAGATGGTCACGGAACAAGGGCCAATGTCCCGCGCCGCTCAGGCGCGCGGCGAGAATAAACTCGCGCTGGCGCAGAGAGACCACCAGGTTACGCACCATCCTTGCGTACCAGGCCCAGTGCGACAGCGCAATGGCGATAATCACGTTGCTAAGACCGGTACCGAGTACGCCGACCATAAAGAACGACAGTATTGAGGTTGGGAAGGTCATAAATAGTTCGGCCAGGCGCATCAGGCCGCGATCGACGCGGCCGCCCACCATCCCGGCGCTGCCGCCGACCGCAAGGCCTATCAGCAGCACCAGCAGAAGGCAGGCCATCACCGCGCCCAGCGAGACGCGGGTGGCGGCGAGAAGGCGCGAGAAAATATCCCGGCCGAGATGATCGGTGCCGAGCCAGTGGGCGTCACCTGGAGAGAGCAGACGTTGATGGAGATCGATGGCCGCCGGGTCATAGGGCAGCCACCAGCCGCTGCTCATGGCGATTGCCGCCAGCAGCGCAATAATGAGTAACGCCAGTTTTACCGGCCAGCGGAAGGTTGCGAACAGCGTCATACGGTAGCCTCCTCATGGCGACGCAGGCGCGGATCGAGCGCGGCGTTAAGCAGGTCGACCGCCAGATTGGCCAGCACGAACACCGCCACCATCATCAGGGTGAAGCATTGGATCACCGGGTAGTCGCGATTGAAAATCGCGGAAACCGCATAGCGACCGACGCCGGGCCAGGCGAAGATATTTTCGATGATCATCGTGCCGCCAATCAGCTCGCCGATGTGCATACCCAGCGCCGTCACTACCGGCAACGTCGCGTTACGCAGCACGTGTCGCCGCTCCACCTGACTTTCGCTCAGCCCGCGCAGACGCGCCCAGACCACGTGGCGCTGGCTGGACACTTCCAGCATGCTGGCGCGCAGCAGACGGGCATTGATCGCCAGCGACATCAGGGCGATGGAAAACGCCGGCAGCAGCAGATGTCGCCAGCCGCCGTAGCCCATTGCCGGCAGCCAGCGCAGATGGACGGAAAAGAGCATCACCAGCAAAAAGGCCAGCCAGAAGTTGGGCATTGAGACGCCGAGGAAGGCAATCAAACGTACGGCGAAATCGGGTAATCGGTCGCGATGGCGCGCGGCCCAGATCCCCAGCGGCAGCGAGGTCAGCAGAATAATCACCAGCGCCGCGCCGGTGAGCTGTAGCGTCGCGGGCAAAAAATGCAGCAGGTCGTCCAGCACCGGGCGCTGGCTGGCGTAGGAGACGCCAAAATCGAGATGCAGCGCGCGCCACAGCCAGTGTATATACTGCAGCGCCAGCGGCTGATTGAGCCCGAGCTGCTCGCGGGTAGCGGCAATCATTTCGCTGGTGGGCGGCACGTTAGAAAGGCGCAAATAGTCCAGCGCCGGGTCGCCGGCGCCAAGACGTAACAACAGGAAGATGATCGCCGAGGCGGCAAGCAGCATCAGCGGCAGCGGTAGCAGGCGGCGAAGGAGATATTTCAACATCATGGTGCCACCGGCGTAATGAGTTCTAACGGCAGATCGGTGCTCACCGGCGCGAAGGGCACTTCGCCCAGCGTTTTGCGGGCGACGGACATCAGCGAGACGTAGCTTATCGGCAGATAGACCGCTTCGTTGTGCAGACGGGTGAGGATATCGCGATACAGTTCGCGACGGCGGCCTTCGTCGGTGGTAGTCAGTACCTCTCCTATCTCTTGATCAATCACTGCTTTATCCGGCAGGCCGCGCTGCGCCTGATAGTCGGCGTGCGAAGCGACGCGCATTGAGCTCATAAACGCGTGCGGGTCGAAGGGCGCGCCCCAGGTATGGTTGAAGATCATCGTGAAGCGGCCATCGTGCTGGCGGGCATAGATACTGCTCTCCTCTTCGCCGACCAGCCCGACATCGATACCTACCTGGCGCAGGTCGGCCTGGATAATTTCCGCCATCGACTTAGCCAGCGCATCGGTGCCGATAAAAGCCAGTTCAAGTCGCAACGGGCGCCCGTCTTTTTCACGAATATCCTTGCCGGATATTCGTTTCCAGCCAGCGCTTTCCAGTAGCGTTCGGGCTTTATCTGGATTGAAGCGGCGCGGCGGCAGATCATCCGGCGCGTAAGGTACCGACGGTGCGAAAAGCGCGTCGGCGACCTGCTGAGTGCCGTACAGCACGCCGTCAATGAGCGCCTGTTTATTGACGGCATAGTTAAGTGCCTCACGTACCGCCAGTTCATTCGTTGGCGCTTGCAGCGTATTGAGCGCCAGCATCACGGTTTGCGACGGGGCGGAAAGACGCGTGCGGTACTCGTCCTGCTGGCGAAAACGGGCGAACGTATCCAGCGGCAGTAGCCCTTCATCGCCGTATAGCAGATCAACTTCACCGGTTTCAAAGGCGACCGCCCGGCTGGTAGCATCGGGGATCACTTTCACGGTGACTTTCTCAAGCGCCGGTTTTTTGCCCCAGTAGCGCGGGTTGCGTACCAGTACATCCTGCTGATTAAGCTGCGAGCTGGCCAGCATCCACGGACCGGTGCCGATGGGCGCCTTGATGCCTCGCTGCGTACTACCGTCAACAAACTGCGAGGGGGCGATAAAACGAAACGGGCGGGGAAGGGCGAGTTCCTGTAGGAACGGGTAGTAGGCGCTTTTCAGGGTGATTTGTAGTTCGTTATCGCTGAGCGCTTGAACGTCCGTTATTTGATTGGTCAACTCCAGCCAGGCGTGCCGCTGGCGGTTGGCCAGCACCGCCTGAAAATTGGCCACCGCGGCCTGGGCGTTAAAAGGTTCGCCGTTGGAGAAGTAGACATCATCACGCAGGGTGAAACGCCAGATTTTACCATCGGCTGAGTGGATCCAGCGGGTAGCCAGCCAGGGGGTAACCCGGCCATTAGCCTGATATTTGACTAGCGGCTCATACACCATACTTTGGGCGAACATTTGGTTCGGCGTATACAGATGTGGATTAAGAGGACCGACGTTAACCGGCCAGGCGATGGCGATTTCATGCATGGCGGCGGGCGCGAGCAGAGGAATGCAGGCGCAGAGCGCCAGCAAGGTGGTGCGGAAAATAGACAAGGTTTACATCCAGAAGGAACGAAAAGTATGACGATTTTAATAATTTGTCATACTTAAGGAGTAACCTGGATCAATATGTTGGGAGAAAACCATAACAAAATCATATGTAGCATATGATTACGATTGTCTGAACAAATCCAGCAGGGTGGTGACCTGTTCATCGAGCGGAGCCAGGTCCCGCTTCACTATCAAATGCAGCGGCGTGGCGCGGCGGGCGCCATGGCTCAGCGGCAGCGCTTTCAGCACGCCCTGTTCCAGGTGTGCGCGGATTCGCTCCTCAGGTAACCAGCCGAATCCCACCTGATACAGCACCGCATCTATAGCGGCATCAATAGTAGAAAAGGTCCAGGCATCGCGCGTGGATGAGGCATCGCCGCTACGGTCGGCAATGCGGATCAGCGGCCAGGGAGCCAGCGCGTTGTCGTCCAGCAATTCATCCGATTGCGATAGCGGATGGTCGCGATGGGCGACCGCGATAAAGTCGATATTCATCAGCCATTCACCGCGCCCGGTAATATCCTGGCGACGGGTTAAGACCATCACGTCGGCCTCGCTGCGGGCGGCGCTTGCCTCATCGACGTTTTCCAGCACTTCGGTCAGCCGAACCTGAGTTTGCGGGTAGCGTTGCTGAAACTGACGCAGAATGGCGAACAGCCGCTGGCGGGGAAAAATGCTGTCGACGACCAGATCCAGCCGGGTGCGCGCGCCGTTGCGCAGCGTCGCGGCGTGGGTCTCAACCCACGAAAAGGCCTTCAGTAGCGGTTTCACCTGATTGAGCAACAGTTCGCCAGCGGGCGTCAGCACCGCCCGCCGCCCGGACGGCGCCAGCAGCGCCACTCCTAAACGTTCCTGCAGCAGCGCCAGGTTATAGCTCACCGAAGACTGGCTGCGGTTGGTCTCTTCCGCGGCTTTGGCAAAGCTGCCCAGCTCAATCACCTTTTCCAATAGCGCCCATTGTTCCAGCGTGGTCTTGTGCATAATTCATCTAAAAATTAGATTATTTTCATCCAAACATAGCGTTATTCATTCAATTTTTAAAGCCGTATTCTTACCTCAACGAAACAGAGGAGAATAAATAATGAGCACTTTCGATAAACATGACCTCAGCGGCTTTATCGGTAAACATCTGGTTTATACCTACGACAACGGCTGGAACTACGAAATTTACGTTAAAAATGGCACCACCCTGGATTATCGTATTCACAGCGGCATCGTTGCCAACCGGTGGGTGAAAGACCAGCATGCGTACATCGTGCGGGTAGGCGAAAGCATTTATAAAATTTCCTGGACCGAACCAACCGGTACCGACGTCAGCCTGATCGTCAACCTGGGCGACAAACTGTTCCACGGCACCATTTTCTTCCCCCGCTGGATCATGAATAACCCGGAAAAAACCGTCTGCTTCCAGAACGATCATATTCCGTTAATGAACGCCTATCGTGACGCCGGCCCGGCCTACCCGACCGAAGTGATTGATGAATTCGCGACTATTACCTTTGTTCGCGATTGCGGCGCGGATAATAACGAAGTTATTAATTGCCCTGCTAATGAATTACCTGCTGATTTTCCTGCAAATTTGTAATACAGCAGAAATAATTCTGTGATCTAACGCTAATTTTTACCGATAGATTAAAACGTAAATAAATATTTATTGCGGGCTGGTTGACGATTCGTTTACTTTTACCCGTTAAGCCCCAGTTTTCTCTATGAAACTGGGGCTTTCTACTACTAATTCCTGCCATAAGAAAATACTATCCATCTGATTCTCAATGAGATATTACTATTCTCGCGAAAAATATTAATTTCTTAATATTATCCTAAGCAACAGCGACTAGATTTATAACCGTCGAAATACCCTGGAATGAAATGTGGCGGTGAACCGACTTCATTTTCATTTTGTTTAAGTCCGCTGGCGCAGGATATTTCTTTCTACCGACCCCCTTTTTTAGTGGGTTATTAATAGAACAGGAAAAAGATGAGCGAATTTCTGCCGTTTTCGCGCCCGTCGATGGGCGACGCAGAGCTGGCTGCGCTGCGTGAAGTTTTGCAATCAGGATGGATTACTACCGGTCCTAAAAACCAGGCGCTGGAAGAAGCATTTTGCCAACTGACCGGCAACCGCCACGCTATCGCCGTCAGCTCCGCCACCGGCGGTATGCACGTCACGCTAATGGCGATGGGCATTGGCCCTGGCGACGAAGTGATCACCCCTTCGCAAACCTGGGTGTCGACGTTGAATATGATCTGTCTGCTGGGCGCTACGCCGGTGATGATTGATGTCGATCACGACAATCTGATGATTACCCCTGAGGCGGTGGAAGCGGCGATCACCTCGCGGACGAAAGCGATTATTCCCGTCCACTACGCGGGCGCGCCTGCGGATATCGATGCGATCCGCGCCGTTGGCGAGCGCCACGGTATTCCGGTTATCGAAGATGCCGCGCATGCCGCGGGAACGCACTATAAGGGCCGCCATGTCGGCTGGCGCGGCACCGCGATTTTTTCGTTCCACGCGATCAAAAATATGACCTGCGCCGAAGGGGGGCTTATCGTCACCGATGATGACGAGCTGGCTTCCCGCATCCGCAGCCTCAAATTCCACGGCCTGGGCGTTGACGCCTACGACCGCCAGACCCACGGCCGCGCGCCGCAGGCGGAAGTGATTACACCCGGATTCAAATACAATCTGGCCGATATCAACGCCGCGTTGGCGCTGGTGCAGTTGGATAAGCTTGCGCAGGCGAATCAACGTCGCGCTGCAATCGCCCAGCGCTACCTGCGCGAGCTGGCGGATACCCCGTTTAAGCCGCTGACTGTTCCGGCATGGGATCACCAGCACGCCTGGCACCTGTTTATTATCCGCGTTGATGAAGCGGCCTGCGGCATCAGCCGCGATGCCCTGATGGAAAAACTCAAAGCCATGGGCATAGGCACCGGTCTGCACTTCCGCGCGGCCCATACGCAAAAGTATTACCGCGAGCGTTTTCCTGAAGTTTCGTTACCGAATACCGAATGGAACAGCGCGCGCATTTGTTCCATCCCGCTGTTCCCGGATATGACCGACGACGATGTCACCCGCGTCATTACCGCGCTGCATCAGTTGTCAGGACGTTGATATGCTTACTTATCCTCCCGTAAAAAAAGTCTCGGTGGTTATCCCGGTTTATAACGAACAGGATAGTCTGCCGGAGCTGCTGCGTCGTACCGATGCCGCCTGTGCGACGCTAGGGCGCCAATATGAAATTCTGCTGATCGACGACGGCAGCAGCGACGATTCCGCGCGCATGCTGACCGAGGCCGCCGAAGCCGAAGGCAGCCACGTGGTGGCGGTGCTGTTGAACCGTAACTACGGCCAGCACTCGGCGATTATGGCCGGTTTCAGCCATGTCACCGGCGATCTGATCATCACCCTTGATGCCGACCTGCAAAACCCGCCGGAAGAGATCCCGCGGCTGGTGGAAAAAGCCGATGAAGGCTACGACGTGGTCGGTACCGTACGTCAGAACCGTCAGGACAGCATCTTCCGTAAATCTGCCTCGAAGATGATTAACCGCCTGATTCAGCGAACCACCGGTAAAGCCATGGGCGATTACGGCTGCATGTTGCGCGCCTATCGCCGCCATATCATTGACGCCATGCTCAACTGCCATGAGCGCAGCACCTTTATCCCGATTCTGGCGAATACTTTCGCCCGCCGGGCGGTCGAGATCCCGGTGATGCACGCCGAGCGCGAATTCGGCGACTCCAAATACAGCTTCATGCGTCTGATTAACCTGATGTATGACCTGGTGACCTGTCTGACCACCACCCCGCTGCGTTTACTGAGCATATTTGGCAGCGTGATAGCCCTGTTGGGCTTCGCCTTCGGCCTGCTGTTGGTGGTGCTGCGTCTGGCTTTCGGTCCGCAGTGGGCGGCTGACGGGGTGTTCATGCTCTTCGCCGTGCTGTTCATGTTCATCGGCGCTCAGTTTGTCGGTATGGGCCTGCTCGGGGAGTATATCGGCCGCATCTATAACGATGTTCGCGCCCGTCCCCGTTACTTTATTCAACGTGTTGTTCGTCAGCCGGAAACGGCGTCTCAAGAGGAAGATCGTTCATGAAAGCAGTAGTCTTCGCTTATCACGATATGGGTTGCGCAGGTATTCAGTCACTGCTGGATGCCGGTTATGAAATCGCCGCTATTTTTACCCATCCGGATAACCCTGGCGAAAACCATTTCTTTGGTTCCGTTGCCCGTATTGCCGCCGAGCAAGGTATCCCGGTATGGGCGCCGGAAGATGTCAACCATCCGCTGTGGATTGAACGTATTCGCGAGATGAAGCCGGATGTGCTGTTCTCGTTCTACTACCGCAACCTGCTGTGCGATGAGATCCTGAATATCGCGCCGAAGGGGGCTTTCAACCTGCATGGTTCTCTGCTGCCGAAATACCGCGGTCGCGCGCCGCTGAACTGGGTGCTGGTCAACGGCGAAAGTGAAACCGGCGTGACCCTGCACCGAATGGTTAACCGCGCCGACGCGGGCGATATCGTCGCTCAACAAGCTGTGGCTATCGGCCCGGATGAAGCGGCGCTGGCGCTGCACCGTAAACTGTGCGCCGCCGCCTCCGATCTGCTGGGCCAGGCGCTGCCGGCTATTCGTGAGGGTAAGACTCAGGAACGCGCGCAGGACCACAGCCAGGCGACCTACGTGGGTCGTCGTACTCCGGAAGACGGGCGTCTCGATTGGGACAAACCGGCGCAGACTCTGCATAATCTGGTGCGCGCGGTGTCCGATCCGTGGCCGGGCGCCTTCGCCTATGCCGGCGCGAATAAATTTATCGTCTGGAAATCCCGCGTGCGCGCCGACCTGCCAGCAGCCAAGCCCGGCACCGTGATCTCTGTCGCGCCGCTGGTAGTGGCCTGTCAGCAGGGGGCGCTGGAAATCGTCACCGGCCAGACCGAACGCGGCGTTTATATGCAGGGAACCCAACTGGCGCAGGCGCTGGGGCTGGTGACCAGCGCGGTACTGAGCAGCAAACCGGTGGTGGCGATTAAGCGCCGTACCCGCGTGCTGATCCTCGGCGTCAACGGCTTTATCGGTAACCATCTGACCGAACGTCTGTTGCAGGACGACAACTATGAGATTTACGGCCTGGATATCGGCTCTGACGCCATCAGCCGTTTCCTCGATAACCCGCGTTTCCACTTCGTGGAAGGCGATATCAGCATTCACTCCGAGTGGATCGAATACCACATTAAGAAGTGCGATGTGGTACTGCCGCTGGTCGCGATCGCTACGCCTATCGAATACACCCGTAACCCGCTGCGCGTGTTCGAGCTGGATTTCGAAGAGAACCTGAAGATTATCCGCGACTGCGTGAAATACAATAAGCGCATCATTTTCCCGTCGACCTCGGAAGTGTACGGCATGTGCACCGACAAAAACTTCGACGAAGATACCTCCAACCTGGTGGTCGGGCCGATCAACAAACAGCGTTGGATCTACTCGGTTTCTAAACAGCTGCTGGACCGCGTGATCTGGGCCTATGGCGATAAGAACGGCCTCAAATTCACCTTGTTCCGTCCGTTCAACTGGATGGGACCGCGTCTGGATAACCTTAATGCCGCGCGTATCGGTAGCTCCCGCGCCATCACTCAGCTGATCCTCAATCTGGTGGAAGGTTCGCCGATTAAGCTTATCGAAGGCGGTAAGCAGAAGCGCTGCTTCACCGATATCAGCGACGGTATCGAAGCGCTGTTCCGCATCATTGAGAACAAAGACGGTCGCTGCGATGGTCAGATCATCAACATCGGTAACCCGGAAAACGAAGCGAGCATCAAAGAGCTGGCGGAAATGCTGCTTGCCTGCTTCGAGCGCCACCCGCTGCGCGATCGCTTCCCGCCGTTCGCCGGTTTCCGTGAAGTGGAAAGCAGCGATTACTACGGTAAAGGCTACCAGGACGTTGAGCATCGTAAGCCGAGCATTCGTAACGCAAAACGTTGCCTGAACTGGGAACCGACCGTCGAGATGGAGGAGACCGTTGAGCACACTCTGGACTTCTTCCTGCGCACCGTTGAGCTCACGGACGATAAAAACTCATGAAACAAGTCGGCTTACGCATAGATGTCGATACCTTTCGCGGGACGCGTGATGGCGTACCGCGGCTGCTGGCCCTGCTGGGCAAGCATGGAATTCAGGCAAGCTTCTTTTTCAGCGTCGGGCCGGACAATATGGGGCGCCATTTATGGCGCCTGGTAAAACCGAAGTTTCTGTGGAAAATGCTGCGCTCTAACGCGGCGTCGCTGTACGGCTGGGATATTCTGCTGGCCGGTACCGCCTGGCCGGGGCGCAGGATTGGCGCGGGTAACGAAGAGGTTATTCGCGCCGCCGCGCAGATCCATGAAGTGGGCCTGCATGCCTGGGACCACTACAGCTGGCAGGCATGGAGCGGCGTGTGGCCGCAGGAACGTCTGACGCTGGAAGTGGAACGCGGTCTGCTCGAACTGGAACGCATTATCGGTCGCCCGGTGACCTGCTCAGCCGTCGCCGGCTGGCGCGCCGACCAGCGGGTGGTGAAAGCGAAAGAATCCTTCGATTTCCTCTACAACAGCGATTGTCGCGGCACGCGGCCATTCCTGCCGCAGCTTGGCGGCGGGGCCTCCGGCACCGTACAAATCCCGGTGACGCTTCCCACCTGGGATGAAGTGGTCGGTAGCGCCGTCGATATCGCCGGCTTTAACCGCTATCTGCTGGACTGCATCCATCGCGACAAGGGAACGCCGGTCTATACCATCCACGCCGAAGTGGAAGGCATTGCCTACGCCGACCAGTTCGATGCGCTGCTGACCATGGCGGAGGAAGAAGAAATACAATTTTGCCCACTGAGCCAGCTGTTGCCCGCTGACTTTAGCGAGCTGCCGTCAGGCAAAGTGGTCCGTGGTGAACTGGCTGGCCGGGAAGGTTGGCTTGGACGTGAACAATTACTGGGCTCGGGTGTATGAAAAGCATTCGTTATGGCGTCTCTCTGGTTGTGCTCTTTGCGCTGTATTACTTATTGCCGCTGAATTTCCGTTTGCTGTGGCAGCCTGATGAAACCCGTTATGCCGAGATCAGCCGTGAAATGCTGGCTTCCGGCGACTGGGTTGTGCCGCATCTGCTGGGTTTGCGTTACTTTGAAAAGCCAATTGCCGGTTACTGGATTAACAGTATCGGCCAGTGGTTATTCGGCCATAATAACTTCGGCGTGCGTTTCGGTGCGGTTTTCGCCATTACCGTCAGCGCGTTGCTGGTGGCGTGGCTGGCGTGGCGTATTTTCCGCGATAAACGCGTGGCGATCCTGTCGCCGGTTATCTTCCTCACCGCGATGCTGGTCTACGCGATTGGCACCTATGCGGTGCTGGATCCGATGATCACCATGTGGATGGCGCTGGCGATGTGCAGCTTCTGGGGTGCCTCCCAGGCGCAGAGCCGCGGCGGGAAGTTGCTGGGTTATATCGTACTGGGCTTCGCCTGCGGGATGGGGGTGATGACCAAGGGCTTCCTGGCGCTGGCGGTACCGGTAGTTGGCGTGCTGCCGTGGGTGATTGCGCGTAAGCGCTGGCGCGAGGTGCTAACCTACGGTTGGCTGGCGGTGGTGGTCTGTACGTTGGTGGTGCTGCCGTGGGGATTGGCTATCGCCAATCGCGAACCGGATTTCTGGCGCTATTTCTTCTGGGTCGAACATATTCAGCGTTTCGCCGAGAAAGACGCCCAGCATAAAGCGCCGTTCTGGTACTACATTCCGTTCCTGATAGCCGGCAGCCTGCCGTGGCTGGCGCTGCTGCCAGGCGCGCTCAAGCGCGGCTGGGTCGAACGCGATGATGCCCGCGGCGCACTGTATCTGTTAGGCTGGGTGGCGATGCCGTTCCTGTTCTTCAGCATCGCCAAAGGAAAACTGCCGACCTACATTCTGCCGTGCTTTATGCCGCTGTCGATTCTGATGGCCCGCTACGCGCTGGATGCCGCGAAGGCGGGGGCGAAAGCGCTGCGCATCAACGGCATGATCAACCTCGGTTTTGGTCTGATTGGCCTGGTCGCGGTGCTGGTGGTCTCACCGTGGGGCGTCATGCATAAACCGGTGTGGACGAAGATCGAGCTGTATAAATGTCTGCTGGCGGCGATCGCCTTTGCCGTATGGGCGCTAATGGGCTGGTTGGCAATCAAGGACAACGGTCGTCGCTGGACGCTGGCCGCCATCTGCCCGCTGGGGCTGGCGCTGCTGGTGGGCTTCGCTATTCCGGACCGGGTTATTGACAGTAAACAGCCGCAGTTCCTGGTGGATATCGTGAGTGAATCGCTGGCGCCAAGCCGCTATGTACTGACCAACAGCGTCGGTATCGGCGCGGGGCTGGCGTGGGAGCTCAAGCGTGACGACATCATCCTGTATGACAAGCAGGGGGAGCTAAAATATGGTCTCAACTGGCCGGATGCGCAGAGCAAATTCGTAGCGACTAAAACATTTACTGATTGGCTGGCGGCGCACCGCCAGCAGGGACCGATCTCACTGGTGCTGCTGATGGATAAAGGTGAAACGATGAACGAACTGGCGTTACCGAAACCTGATAACTCCTACGAGCTGGGGCGCGTGGTGTTTATTCAGTATCTGCCGCAATGAGTGTCTGGTTCTGTCTGGTACTCGCCAGCCTGCTTAGCTGCGCCGGTCAGCTGTGCCAGAAGCAGGCAACCCGGCCGTCCCGTAGCGGACGGCGCGGGCGGCATATCCTGGTCTGGTTGGGATTAGCCCTGCTGGCGCTCGGCGGCGGTATGCTGCTGTGGCTGGGGGTACTGCAGGCAATCCCGGTCGGTATTGCCTATCCGATGCTGAGCCTCAATTTTGTCTGGGTGACGCTGGCGGCATGGGGCATCTGGCGCGAGCCGGTCGCGCGCCGCCACTGGCTTGGCGTTGGGCTGATCGTAGTCGGTATCGCCGTTCTGGGGAGTAGCGTCTGATGGGCTTAATCTGGGCGTTATTGAGCGTTGGCCTGGTCAGCGGCGCACAGCTGCTGTTGCGCAGCGCCATGCTCGAACTGCCGCCGTTGACCGATATCCTGACCTTCCTCAATCATCTGCTGCATTTTCGCACTGGTACCTTCAGCCTGGGTTTCGGCCTGGTTGGCTATCTGCTGTCGATGGTCTGCTGGTATTTCGCGCTACACCGCTTACCGTTGGCCAAAGCTTACGCGCTGCTAAGCCTGAGCTATATTCTGGTGTGGGCCGCCGCCATCTGGCTGCCCGGCTGGCATGAACCGTTTTACTGGCAATCGCTGCTGGGCGTGCTGATTATTATCGCTGGCGTGCTGACCATCTTCTGGCCGGTCAAGCCGCGCCGTTAAAACATTGAATGTGCGCTGCCGTCAGCTTAAACGGCGTTGGCGTACAGACCGCAATACTTAACCCTTCATATTGAATCTGGCTCAATGACAGCGCGCCGTGAAAGGCGCTGTCCACAGAGGCCATCTGCCAGGCGCTGCCGCCGCGTTGTTTCACCAGCGCTTCTTTGCGCGTCCAGATACGCCAGAAGGCGGCTAACTGCCGCTCCGGCGGTTCACGCTCCAGTTCCTGGTGCTCGCCCTCGCTGAACAGGGCGTTAGCCAGCCGCTGCCAGCCGTTGCGCGGGCGAATCACTTCGATATCGCAGCCAACCTCGCCTTCATCGCTCAGCAGTAGGGCAATATGGTTGCCGCTGTGGCTAAGGTTAAACCATTGTCCACTCCCGGGAGGGAAAGCCGGTTTACCCTGTTCGCCATACTGAATATCCATTAGCGGGGTAGTCGCATGCGCCAGCAGCGCGCGCCCGGCAAGCCAGCTGGCCCGCCGCGGGCCGTCCGGCGCCTGCGCCATCAGCACAGGCGGCAACGGCAGGGCGCTAAGGGTTGAGATGTGGCCGAGGATAAGCTGATACATCTTACGGCCAGCGCTGAATAATGATTGAGGTGTTAATGCCGCCGAAGGCGAAGTTGTTGCTCTGCAGGAATTCACAATCAATCTTGCGCGATTCGCCCATGATGTAGTCAAGATTACCGCAGTTAGCATCCGGATTATGCAGATTCAGCGTAGGCGCGAACCAGCCCTCGCGCATCATCTGCAGGCTCATCCACGCCTCCAGCGCCCCGCAGGCGCCAAGGGTATGGCCGAAATAGCTTTTCAGCGAGGAGATCGGCACATTGTCGCCATAAATCGCCGCCGTCGCCTGGCTTTCGGCGATATCGCCGCGGTCGGTCGCGGTGCCGTGGGCCGAAATGTAGCCAATATCCCGGGCGCTTAAGCCCGCCATTTTTAACGATTGTTCCATGCAGATCTGCATGGTTTCGCGCTGCGGTTGGGTGATATGCGCGGCATCGCAGTTGGTGGCGAAGCCGATGATTTCGCCGTAAATAGTCGCGCCGCGCGCTTTGGCGTGATCCAACTCTTCCAGTATGAGAGTACCGGCGCCTTCGCCTATCACCAGCCCATCGCGCTGTTCATCGAACGGGGCGGGGGTGAGGTCGGGCTGTTCATTACGCTGGCTGGTGGCGAACAGGGTGTCGAATACCGCGGCTTCCGACGGGCATAGCTCTTCTGCGCCGCCGGCGACCATCACCGTTTGATAACCGTGGCGAATGGCTTCCCAGGCGTAACCGATCGCCTGGCTACCGGAAGTACAGGCGCTTGACGTCGGAATAACGCGGCCGCGCAGACCGAAAAACAGCCCGGTATTAACCGCGGTAGTGTGGGGCATCATCTGCACATAGGTGGTGCCGGTAATATTGTTGGTGTGCTTTTCCGTCAACATGGTAGCGAACTCGCTCACCGGGCCGGTACTGCCGGTTGACGAGCCGTAAGCGATGCCGGTCTCGCCGTTGCTCAGCACGGCATCGTCGATAAGCCCGGCCTGCTCGAGCGCCAGTTCAGTGGCGCGGGTAGAAAGTAGCGACACGCGGCCCATCGCGCGAATACGCTTACGGGTATAGTGGGCCGGAAGGGTGAAATCATCGATCGGCGCGCCCAGTAGCGTATGCAATCCGTCGTAAATGCGCCACTCCGGCATGGCGCGCACGGCGTTTTTATATCTCTGCAGCCCCGCCGAAACATCCTGCCAGTTGTCGCCAAAGGCGGTGACGCCGCCCATCCCGGTAATGACCACACGACGTGTCATAACATCCCTCCATTGATTGAAATGACCTGCCGGGTAACATATCCCGCTACATCCGACATTAAATAACTAGCAAGCCCCGCGACCTCGTCCGCCTGTCCCATGCGTTTCATCGGGATCATCGACATCGCCTCTTTTAGCGCAGCCTCTTCCATTTCGATCATCCCGGTGTCGATAAGCCCCGGGGCGATGCAGTTCACGGTGATTTTGCGTTTCGCCAGTTCAATGGCCAGCGCTTTGGTGGCGCCGATGATCCCCGCCTTAGCGGCGCTATAGTTGACCTGGCCGCGGTTGCCCATGACGCCGGAAACGGAAGATAGCGTGATGATACGCCCGCCCTGACGCGCGCTAATCATCGGCATGATGCACGGATGAATAACGTTGTAGAAACTGTCGAGGTTGGTGTGGATCACCGCGTCCCAGTCATCCTCGCCGAGCGCCGGGAAGGCGCCGTCGCGGGCGATGCCGGCGTTGCTGATAATGCCGTACCATGCGCCGTGTTCGGCCATATCATGCTCAAGCACTTCGCGACACTGCGCGCGGTTGGCGACATCAAAACTCAGTAGACGACCCGAGCCGCCAGCCGAGGTAATCGCCTCCAGCGTTTGCTGTGCACCCGACGCATCGCGATGATAGTGGATGCCTACGACAA
This sequence comes from Klebsiella sp. K-3, assembly GCF_051207495.1. Lineage (NCBI taxonomy): Bacteria > Pseudomonadati > Pseudomonadota > Gammaproteobacteria > Enterobacterales > Enterobacteriaceae > Klebsiella > Klebsiella sp. K-3. Next base: position 242,165 of record NZ_JBPNXF010000006.1, read on the forward strand.
AGCCATCCGCCGCCAGCTGACAGGCGATAGCGCGACCGATGCCTTTACTGGCACCGGTGACCAAAACTGAACGACTCATTCTGACGCTCCTTGTTGAAATAGGGTGTTAAGTTCTGTTGGCGTCGGCTGGAAGGTATTGACCCGTCCGCTTGCCAGTTCTTCATTGCCTGCCGTAATGGCGCATTCGAAGCTGCCGAAACGCTCGTCCTGCATTAACAGCTTCACGGTAACGGACAGCGCCTTGCCGCCCGGTAGGCATCCTGTCGCGCAGACTAACTCGCGTGCGCCAAGCACCATACCTAGTGCGATGGACGTTTGCCCCCGCTGTTGGCGGTGCCATCCGGACCAGACGCCAACGGTTTGCGCCATGAGTTCCAGGGCGAACCAGCCGGGGAGATTGCCTTCTGCATCGAGAAACGGCGCCAGGACGCCATGGGGAGAGACAGTGACCCCGCAGGTAGCGGTTTCGTCGGTGACATTGATGACCTCTTCCAGCAGCAGCATTGGCGACTCGTGCGGTAAATAAGCGCCGGGCGATAAATAGTGGCTCATTGAATGCTCCCGAGCAGAATGCTGGCGTTATTGCCGCCAAAGGCAAACGAGTTCGACAGGATAATCGGCCGCGACAGCGGCAGGGGGCGTTCGATAATCCCGCACGGCGGAAGGGTGGCGTCGCGCGGCGACTGGCTGAAATCCTGCGCCGGCAGCGGCAGATTGCGTTGCAGGATCAGCATGCCGATGGCGGCTTCGGTGATCCCCGCCGCGCCCAGCGTATGCCCGGTCAGATGTTTGGTGGAGCTGCATGGAACCTGCTCGCCAAATAGCGCGTTGACGACGTGAGACTCTATCCGATCGTTAAGCGTCGTGGCGGTGCCGTGCAGGTTGATATAGCCCACCTGTTCAGGGGCGATCCCCGCATCCTCCAGCGCCTGCTGAATGGCGCGGATCGCCCCTTCTCCTTCAGGATGCGGGGCGGAAATATGCCAGGCGTCGCTGGACTCGCCGATACCCAGCAGCGCGACAGGCTGCGGTTCGCGGGTCAGCAGCATCAGCGCCGCCCCTTCACCGATGGTGATGCCGCAGCGATCGCGGCCAAACGGCTGGCACAGGGTCGTGGAGAGCGACTCCAGACTGTGAAAACCGTTGATCGGCATACGGCTGAGGGTATCCGCGCCGCCGACAATCGCCGCATCCGCCAGCCCGGCTTCAATCAGTCGGCGCCCGCTGATAATCGCTCTGGCGCTGGAGGAGCAGGCGGTTGACAGCGTAAATGCCGGGCCATCCAGCGCCAGCCAGTGGCTGAGAAAACGCGATGGGTCTCCCAGCTCCTGCTGCGGATATTGCCAGGCCGCGCTTTCCGCGCCGCTAAGGGTCAAAGTGACGTGCGCGTCGCCCTCATCCAGCCCCGAGGTGCTGGTGCCAAGTACCACGGCAACGCGCTCCCGCCCGTACTGGGCGATGGCGTCATCCACCTGCGGCTGAATTTGCGCCAGCGCCGCCAGCAGCAACTGATTATTGCGCGAACGATGGGCGCTAAAGGTATCGGGAATGGCGGGTAATTCGCCGTCCACGCCTGCGAAAACCGCCTGCGGATGTCCCTGTAGCCACCCCTCGCGCGGGCGCATGCCTGGCGCGATACCGCGAACCAGATTGGCGGCGATTTCATCATTATCGCGCCCCAACGCGTTAATCATGCCGACGGCAGAAATGTAGATCATCTCAGTCACCCAGGTATTGAATGGTGATGTGGTATTTAAAGACGTGCTGTTCGATGCTTATCGGCACGCGCTTGCCTTTGCGGTTGATATAGGTGATTTCCGTGACCAGCTTCCCGCGCGCGTTACGCAGTTCGCGTTTGTCGCCGCGGTCGGTCAACGTCCATCCTTTTGGCAACTGCGGCAGCCATGCGCTAACCGGCCAGTGGCTGAGCATCACGTCGGCCAGTACCTGGCTGGCTGGCGGCAGTTGCGGAACCACCATCGACTGTTCCGCGCGCAGCCCTCTTTCATCATAGGTCACCAGGAACAGACGGATACCGACGGACGACAGGCCCGCCAGCGTGAGCTTTTTATCATCGGCATTAAGCATGACCAGCAGCGACTGGGTTTGGCCGTTGAAGCTGCCGGTGAGTAACTGCTGCGAGTCTATGGCCGGCGAGATGCCAGGCGGCGGCAACGTGACGCGCGTACCCGGTTCCAGCCACGCCTGCGGACGGCCTTTCGGCTCCGGCTGCGAATGGCTGCAGCCGGCCAGTAATAAGGCGGCGAGTAGCGCGAAGGCGCGCCAGAATGATGGTCTTATCATCGTCTTTTTTTCTCTTTTTTGGTCGGCATCGCCAGCGGCGAAAGCAGGAAGGCGGTGAAAATGCCGCTTACCAGAACAATACCAAAACTACTAATGGCCTGAGTGGCGCTAAAGACCAGCATGCCAAGCGTCAATAAGGTGGTCATCATTGCCAGCGTGACCGCCAGCAGCGATGTCAGCGGCGTGCCGCGCGGGTTGCTGAAAAACAGCGTGTAGTTAATGCCGATGCCCAGTACCAGCACCAGCGCCAGCAAGGAGAACAGGTTAACCGGGTGGCCGCTAAGCGCCAGCGCCGCCAGCCCGCAGCCCAGCGACAATACGGACGGCACCAGGCTTATTAGCCCTTTGCGCCAGCCAAGGCGGATAACGGCGCCACAGGCAATCACCGCCAGCGCAACGCCCAGCAGCCCGGTTAAAATATGGCGGTAGAGCGCGAATAGATCATCGAGGCTACTTTTACGATCTACCCATGCTATACCACCAGGAAACAGCTCGCTCAGCATGCCCACCTCTGCGCTGTTTCTCACGCCTTCAACCGGTACCAGCACGCCGCTTTCGCCATCCGGCAGCGTCAGCCACAGCAGCCGCCAGCCTTCGCTGGCCGGGCTGGCAAGCCAGTCATCGACCGTTACCGGCATGGCGCTGAGCTCGGGATTTACTGCTGGCATTCCGGCGTTTTGTAACGCTTTTGCTACCGCAGGCGCTGCATTTTTCAGTAACGTTAAATCCTGCTGCTGGCGTTTGAGTGAATTCAGCGGAATAGCGCGATATCCGCTGATTAATCCATCGGTTTTTGCATGTTCCAGCTGTAAGGTAAACCTCTCCAGGATCTCCAGCGTTTGCTGGGCGGATTCGCCGTAAACCACAAACCACTTCTGGTCGACGCTTTGTCCGGTGAGCGCGGTAATCGCTTTTTCCTGAGCCAGGATATCCTGCGGCAGCGCCTGGAGCTGCGAAATATCATCATCCACCCGCAGCGTCGCGAGCCCCGCCAGCGACAACAGCGCCAGTGCAACGGGAAGGCCGATGGACAGCTTTTTATTGCGCCGCCAGGCGGCGAGCCAGCGCAACAGCAACACCATCGCCGGCACCGGGCGCACGGGGAGCCCCCGGCATAGCCATGGATGCCAGAAAATTACCGTCAGGCATGAGGCGCTCAGGCCGACCGCCGCGAATAGCGCCATCTGGCGAATCGCTGGAAAGGGAGCCAGCATCATAATCAGATAAGCCGCCACGGTGGTGAGCAGCGCCAGCAGCAGCGCATGACGCACTTTGGCGAGGCTTTGCCACGGGGTTAATTCCGCGCCATGCACCATCCGTTCGGTCAGATAATAGAGCGTATAGTCGGCGGAGATGCCGATGATGCTCATGCTCATCACCAGAGTCATCAGATGCAGTTCGCCAAATAGCAGCAGCGTGACGACGGTGCCCGCCAGCGCGCCGATCGCAATGGAGAGCAGGCACAGTAGCAGCGGGCGCAGGGAGCGGAATACCGCCACAATCAGTAGGATCACGCCAAGCAGGGTGGCTACCCCAAGGGTGGAGATATCCTGTTTGGCCTGCTGGCTGGCGTAATCGCTGTAGAACACGGTGCCGCGTGACAATAGCTGCGCCTGCGGATGCTGCGTTTTCCACTGCTTCTCCAGCTCGCCGAGCGTAGTGACCAGCCGGTGCGTCTGCTGCATATCGAATGAGGAACCCGCCAGTTCGCCATGCAACAGATACCAGAGGTTGCCCTGGGCGTCTTTGGTCACCAGCCAGCCATCCTGCAGCTGCATCCGCTGGCCGCTTTTCGCCATCGCCAGCTGCGAGCCGCGCATCAGCATCAGCGGATCGTTTTGCAGTTCTTTGCCGCTGACGCCGGAAAATGCCGAATAGAGCTGCGAGAGGATCCATTGCGCCTGCGCTTCGCCGCCGTTTTGCAGGCGCGCGCGGGTAGCGGGGTCAATTAAACCGTTACGATGTTGCCAGAAAAACGCGCCCCAGGCCTGCTGGCTCTCAGCATCCATTGGGCCTTTTACCTCGGCCAGCGCTTTCGATGTTTGCAGCAGCCGCAGCCAGTCGCGGGCCACCTGCGGATCGGCCTGTTTACCGGGGCTGACCAGCCACACCAGTTGGCGGTCAAGACGCTGCATAAAACCGTCGTTCAGGCCAGGCGGGATTGCGCCAAGCGTCTGCTTCGGCAGCATAGCCAGTACGCTGCTGTTAAGCCGGGCCTGCGGCAGCAGCGCCAGCAGCGCGCCCGCCAGGATCAGGCAGACGATAGCCCATAACAGCGCAGGGCGTTTACTGGGCGGCAAAGCGTTGGCGTTCGTCATCGGTCAGTTGCGCTGGCGTCAGTTGATGTTGGGAAAGCGTAATATCGGTGCGATCGCCTTGTTTGTCGTTGAGCTGAATATGCTCCAGATAGGTTTTTCCGGCCAAATCGATGCGGGCAAAAATCTTATCCAGCGGCGTAGTGATGGGCGTCAGGCGCAGCGTCCACTGGCCTTCGCCTTTATCGGCAAATTCTACGCGGAAGTTCTCTTCCAGGACTTTACGATCCGCCTGGAACAGCGCGCGTAGCAAATGGTTGAACTGGAACATCTGCGGGTTGTTTTCAGCGGTGATGGTCTGCGGCGGCTGACCGTTAATTGCCTGCACCATCCGTTTGTCATCCAGCAACAGCTGCATTGGGAACGGCGAGGTTTGGTCCCACAGTAAACCCTTATCGCGGGCGATCAACATCTGTCCCTGGGATCGCAGCGGCTGCGGCAGATCCTTAATCGTGCGAACTTGATCGAAGTGGGCGCGCACCACCGGCTGTTCGGTAAAACGTTGTTGCAGGGTATCAAGCGTCAGGGCGCTGACCAACGGGCTGATAAACAGCCCTAACAGCAGCAGTAATCTCATGGCGTGACCCCCATGCGTTCAAACAGGATATCCGGGCTGACGAAACACATCTCGCGGCTATTTTCGTCCACCGCGACCTGGATGGTGTAGCCGGTGGTGGTACGTTTGCCGCTATCGGCATCAAAAATTTCGTAGCCAATGCGTAGACGGTTCTCAAACTCTTCTATCCGCGCGCGGACGCGAATGCGCTGCTCGAAGGTGATAACGTCGCGGTATTTCACGCGGGTATCGACCACCGGCCACAAATAACCAGAATCTTTCATCTGCCGGTAGCCGTAGTTGAACTGGTTAAGCAGCGCCTCACGGGCAATTTCGAAGTAGCGGAAATAGTTGCCATGCCACACGACACCCATCATATCGATGTCATGAAACGGAATTGTCAGCTCTACTTCAGCAGTAAAACGGGGATCGTTAAGCACCCTTTACTCCTTGTCTTTGGGATCCGGCAGATGCCAGAAATCGAAAAAGTTGAACCAGTCGAGCGGCGACTGCAGCGCGTAGTGCTCCAGCCGTTCGGCGTAGCGGTCGATGATGTGTTGCAATGCCTGCTGGCGTTCGGCGCGCGGCAGCAGCAGCGGATCGGCGAACGGTTCGCAGTAAATGCGTAGTTTGCTCTGTTGGCGTAGGGCGAAAATCAAATTAACCGGGCAGCGCAAAATGGCTGCCAGGATAAACGGCCCTTGTGGAAAGGGGGCGGCTTGCCCCATAAAACGGCTCCAGCAGACGCGCCATTCACCGCCGCGCTGCGGGTTAACCGCAATACGGTCGCCGACAATAGCGATCCATTCGCCGCGATCCAGCTTTTCTTGCAGCAGCATGGCGGTTTCCGGGCCGATATCGGTCACCGGCATCAGGTTCAGCCCGGCCTGAGGCGCCATCTCCGCCATAATTTGTTTAAAACGTTGCGCGTTTTCGCTGAACACCAGGGCGTTGATGGTTTTGCTGCCCTGCAGTTGCGCCAGCGCGCGGCAGGCTTCGACATCGCCGAGATGCGAGGCCAGCAGTAGTTTTCCTCGCGGGTCGCTAATATTTAGCGTCTCCTCGGCGCCTGCGGCAAAGACCACGTCGCGACCAAACTGTAACTCGCCGCGCCAGCTGGCGATTTTATCCAGCATCGCCTCGCCAAAGCGCAGGAAGTGCCGGTAGCTGGTCAGGGTTGGCGGTATCGGCATCTGGCGCGCGGAGAGCTGTTCGCGCGCGCGGGTTATCCATTGTTGCGACGCGCGGCGCGCCGTCGCGGCCGTCAGCCAGTACACACCGACTACCGGATAAAGCAGCAACGAGAATGCCTTGCGCCCCAGCAGTCGCCACACCAGCAGCATCAGGCGCATTCCCCATAATCCTTTTACCTCCTGCTGGCGCGCCCAGTGCGGCGAGGCGCGGCGAAACAGCAGGGAGGGGATCCGCGGCAGCATGCCGAGGAACAGACGCGTGTGCATCAGCGAGATGCGGCAGTTATCTTTGAAGGCATCAAAATGCGACAAACCGTCCGGTGGATAGGTCACGCGGGTCGGAATAAAGTAGCTGGTGTTCCCCTGCCAGTAGAGGCGCACCATCACTTCGGTATCGAAATCCATGCGCTGGCCGAGCGTCACGCGCTGCGCCAGCCGCAGCGTTGGCATCACCGGATAGACGCGAAAGCCGCACATGCTGTCTTTCAACTGCAGTGATAGCGTTTCAATCCATACCCAGATGTGGGTTATCCAGCGCCCGTACAGGCGCGAACGCGGGATGGAGTCGTCGTAAATCGGCTGCCCGGAAATTAACGCTTCGGGATGGGCCTGCGCCAGCGCCAACAGTTGCGGAATATCTTCGATGGCGTGCTGACCATCGGCATCGACCTGCACCGCGTGGCTGAACCCAGCTTCCGCAGCGGCCTGTAGTCCACGGATCACCGCAGCGCCTTTGCCTGCGTTCCGAGGTAAGCGGATTAGGGTCAGATTGGCAGTTTCCGCCGACAGCCGATCCAACTGCTGCCGCGTGCTGGTATCGCTGCCGTCGTCCACCACGATGCAAGGCAGGCCAAAGGGCTGCAGGCGCGCCAGCACTCGCGGCATCATTGCGCCGTGGTTATAGCAGGGGATCAGCACGCAGGGAGAGAAATCTAACGGCATAAGCGAATTTTCCCGCTGCTGGCGGTGTGTCGCGCTTCGCCGTCGTGTCGCAGATAGCTAAACGTAAGAGTCTGGCGCGCTTCCTGCCAGTTGAGGGCGAGCGTAACGGTTGTGTCCGGCAATAGCGGCGACTGAAACTTCACGTTCTGAACGCTGTGAAAACGCCAGCCGGGGGCCAGCAGCGTGGTGGCGTAATGCATCGCCCAGTCCATCTGCGCGACGCCGGGTAGTAGCGGCTGCACGGCAAAATGGCCGCGAAACCAGAATAGCGCCGGATCGAGATATAGCACGATTTCAACCCGATCGGCTTGCGGCTGACGGCGCTCAATTTCATGGGGCTTCACGAAATAACTCCTGTAATTGCGCGTAGACACGCTTGTTCATGCTGTTAACGGGGAGCTCGTCAATCACCCGCCAGTAACGAGGGATAGCCACAGGCTCCAGCAAGGCGCGCAGCGCTTTCCGCCACTGTAATTCCTGGCTTTTCCCCCAGCGGCGGCGGGTATCGTCGTCCAGCACTAACAACGCGCCAACGCTCTGGCGGCTGCCGCGGGTAATCGGCACGACGGCGGCCTCAAGAATGCCATCCAGCTCCAGTAATCGGTGTTCCACTTCGCTTAGTGAAATGCGCTTCTCTTCAATTTTAACCACCCGGTCGCGACGACCTGCCAGCTGGAATTGACCACTTTCATTGAATTGCAGAATGTCATCGACAACCAGGCCGTTATCGTCGGCGATTAGCGGCGAAAAAAGACGGAATGTGTCGCCATGCGGCTGAAAACGGATGCCGGTGAACGGCTGCCATGGCGTGTCATCCTGCAGGCGCTGACGGCAGGCGATAACCCCGCTTTCCGTGCTGCCGTAGATTTCATCCGGCCAGACAGCAAGCCAGCTGGCGGTTTGCATCGCATCCTGCCAGAGCAGCTTGCCGCCGGCGGATAAAATCATCGTGACCGGTGGTGGGGGCAACTGGCGATCGAGACGTTTGAGGAAAGCCGGACTGCTGATAAACAAATAATGATGATCATGGCTTAATGCCGCCAACTGCTCGGCGTACTCAATCATCGCCGCGTGCAGCGGCAAACCCAGCGCCATTGGCAAAAACAGGCGGAACGTCAGGCCATATAAATGCTGTGGCGCGACCGACGCCACTACCCGGCAGTCTGCCAGGCGTCCGGCATAGTGCGCGGCTAACAGCGCCGCCTCGCGGTCGAGACTCTTGACGGGCTTACTAATTCGCTTCGGTTCACCGGTAGAACCGGAGGTAAAAAGCTCAATATCGGCGTCATCGTCGATTGCCGGGAATGCGTATTCGTGGGGGGCGGCCGTCATTGCGGAATACACAACCTGTACCGGTCCGCGCCACGCCAGCGCCTTATCGCTCAATATGCCGTCGAAAAGCGCCCGCTGTTTGTTTAATAGCGACGCTCGGCTATGGCCAGGGAGCACAGGCGTTTTCCCCGCATGCAGCGTGGCCAACAGCGCGACCATAAACAGGTAGCTGTTGTCAAAACAGAGCGCCCAGCGCTCGCCTGGCTGCTGTTGCAAGCAGGAAAGCAAATGAGCGACATCGTAGCGCAGATGCGCCAGCGTCCAGCGGCGCTCTTCCTGCCACGCAATCAGGGTTTGCGGCGGGCGCGGGGCGCTGAGCCACTGGGCCAGCGTGAGGGGCTGCATCATGGTTTATCTCGTTTAATCACCCGCTGACGCACCAGCCACTCGCCGGCCATCAACATCCCTATTAGCAGATAGGAAATCATGCCGTTCCAGGCCGTCCACAGCGACATGTCGCCATGCAGCGCGGTAAATAGCGCAATACCGCCGTTGCCAACGAAAAAGGCGCACCAGATTTGGGTAACCCGGCGGGTGTAACGCACCGCACGTTCAGGAAGAGCCGGTTCCCGCAGCCGCGCCAGGCGCTCGACTATCGGCATGCTTGACCACAACGAGCCGCCAAACACTGCCAGCATCACAGTGTTCACTACCACCGGATAAAACAGCAGCAGCTGATGGGTTTTTAGCAGATAGCTGGCAATGCACAGCGTCATGCCGGCTGCCGCTACGACCTGAGTAACCACGCTCAGTGGTCCCGCCTGTCGCCGGGTCTGGCGAAAGCGTAAAAACAGCAGCAGCGCCATTAACGGTAGTAGCCATTGCAGACTGTTATGCGCGAGGCCAAACCAGACTAAGAACGGCCAGGCCAGCAGCAATACCCCTGTCATTAACGGAACGACCGGCAGCGAGCGTATGCCCGACACGGTGAATTACGCTTCTTTCAGTAAGTGTTCTACCGCATCGACGACATCCTGCACGGTACGTACGGTTTTAAACTCTTCTGGCTTGATTTTCTTGCCGATTTTCTTTTGCAGATGGACGATCATGTCGATGGCGTCGATGCTGTCCAGTTCGAGATCTTCGTACAGGCGGGCCTCAGGCTTAATATCCTGCGGATCGATTTCAAATACCTTCACCAGCAGCGAGGAGACTTCTTCGTAAATGGCTTGTTGTTCGGTCATGACGGTTCTCCTCAGGCACGCTGCGCTTGAATAAATGATGCCAGCGTGGCGACGGAGAAGAAGTGCTGACGCATCTCTTCGCTCTCAGCCGACAGCACCACGCCGTACTGATTTTTCACCGCCAGGCCCAGCTCCAGCGCATCGATGGAGTCCAGACCCAGGCCATCGCCAAACAGGGCGGCATCGGTGTCGATATCATCAGCGGACAACTCGTCCAGGTTCAATGTACTGATTATCAGATTCTTAATTTCAAGATAAAGCGCTTGCATCATTAATTCCTGTTTCAGGTGTAGTGCCTGATTCTAATTTAAGCAAAATATGCCGGTTTAACTGCCGTGCGGCCAGCGCCGGTTCTTGTTTATTTGCCTCGTAAAACTGGTTTATTCGCAGCCGTTCTCCGACTTCGACGGTAAATAACGGCTTCGTTCGCGGCGCATCGTACCACTTGCTCTGTTTACCCAGCATATGCTCGGTGCAGCGGATGATGACGACGCGCAAGTCGCTGCCGCAGCGCACGGCGATATTGGCCGCGCCGCGCTGCAGCTGCATTTTTTCTCCCGGCACCGTTCTGGTTCCTTCCGGGAAAATCAAAATGGTATCGCCCTGCTGTAAGCGCTGCCGGCTGGCCGGGAGCAGGGCATCGGCGCGATCGTTAATCAAATAATCCGCCGCGCGGATCACGCCGCTGACAAATGGGTTTTTCAGCAACGCGCTTTTCACCAGGCAGTCGGTCTCCGGCATCACCGAGGCCAGCATAACGTAGTCGATAAGGCTGGGATGGTTGGCGACCACCAGGCAACCGCGTTCCTGACGTAAAATATCGCGCCCTTTAATCTGGTAATCGAGTACGCCGACGCCTTTCACCACGCTGAGAAAACAGCGGAAACTGAGCGAAATACTGCGCCGTGCGATGCGGCGACGGCGGGCCTTATCGCGCACCAGAATCAGCAATAGATTGAACCAAACAACAGAGAGCAGCAGCCCGCCAAGGCCAAACAGCGCGAAACAAAAACCGGTCATCGCCGCGCGCCAGAGCCGATTAAGGCGACACAGAAGAGTGTTCATGAACGGCTCCACTGCCATTGCACGCGTTCGCCGGGCAGCGTGAATGCGCGCGCATTCTGCAAATAATACTGTAAAAACAACAGGCTTTGCGGCAGCGTGCTCTCTTCGACTGCGTCATGACGTTGCGCTTTGCAGCGCCATTGGCTTCCCGCTTCAATGACCCACGCCACCGCGTAGGGCCAGGTTGGCATCGTTGGTGGTAGCTGCGAGTGATAAAACTCCGGCAGAAAACCATCGAAATCAACCATCAAGATGCGCTGATAGCCCGCCTGTAGTAGAGCCATCGCTTCATATAAACCCTGCTGGAAAGTATCGCGACCGGCAGAAAGGGATGACGACGCAATGGGCTTTTTCGCCGCAATCGTCAAATTACCGACGGCGGAATTATGTACCGACAAGGCGAAATCGGTAGGCGAGACCGCCTGCTCCATCGCCAGGGCGTGGAGGATCCGATAGTTACGCTCTAGTTCACCGTGACGGCTGGTATAGAGCACAGCATCGATCGCATGGCGGCGCAGCATCGCCAGCCCACACTCCACGGCTAGCCTGCTGCCGGAGCTAAGTCGGCGGGCGGTCATCATCGGTAATTCGCTAAGTTTGGCCGGCGCTGCGGCTGGATCGATGGCGTGCAAATGCTGTGACCACCGTTGCCACTGCTCGGTGCCACTGACTCCAGGCGCGAAGGCCTGCCAATCAACTATGTTAAATGAAAATGTCATCTACACGCGTCCGCGAAAAATCAATTATTTTTCTGACATATCAACAAGGTATGTCCAACGCCCAAATTATCGTGACGTTGTTCTACCCGGAAACCCGCCATTTCCAGATAGCGATAAAACTTCTCTACGCTGTAGAAACGACTGTTGCCGTTGGCCATACAGGTAAAGTAGAGCGAAGACGCATTCAGACTAAATGATGCTGCTTCAAACTTTTGCGCATCCCAGAACAGCTCCAGAATACACAGGCGCGCGCCGGGTTTCATGACCTGCGCGACGTTACTGAGTAGCGTGATAATTTGTTCCGGGGAAAAGCAGTCAAGGAACTGGCTCATCCACCAGATATCCGCCTCTCCTGGTAAGGGGGCGTCACTCAGCATATCCACAGCATGACAGTCAATGCGGTGGGTAAGGCCCGCATTTTCTATATTTTCGCGGGCCAGCGCAATTTGTTGTGGCAAATCTAATAACGTAATCGCGATATTTTCATCATACTGGCAGCAGCGTAGCGCCCACTTACCGGTATTTCCGCCGACATCGTACAGGGTTGCGGGCCGGCTGGCGAATACATGTGGCAGCGCGGCGCTAAAGGCACCGTCGGAATAGTAATGATCGAAAGCAAACCAGCTTTTACGCGCCGCTTGCGGAAGTTGCGATAATGCCGGGTAAATCGTTGGCCACTCACCAAAAACTTTTAAACCAGATGGTTTACCTTCCTGTAACGCATTTTCCAGAAAGAATAATCCCTGATAACAAACGTCCTGAGTAAAATCCATATTTACACGGGTCATCGTATCATGGAGTAAGAAATGTCCCACTTTAGCGAGGTAATAGCGTTCTTCTTTATAGGTAACAATACGCCCGCTTAATCCCATATCCAGCAAAACGCCTACAGCATATTCATTTCCCTCACAATTTTCGCTAATTGCTTCAAGGGTCGCGCCGCGTTTACCTTGCCGATCGAGATAATCCAGGATGCCTGAGTTACGCAGACATAACGCGGTTTGAAAGAGCATAGGGGCGAAAGCGATGCGTTGCGCTTCCGTGATAGCATCCAGTGCGCTAAGAGAGTCCTGTTGGTACACGTTCGGCACAACCTTTTTCAATCAATGAGAGGGGAACGGGCCAATACTGGCCCGTTGAGGAGTTACTTCTGCAACGCCGTATTAGCGGCGAGGGTAACCTGAATATCTTTATCGAGATTGTGCACCCAGCGATTATAGTTTCTATGAATCTTTCCGCCGGAAGCCATTAGATTAAGGCTGCTCACGTAATTAATAGAATAGCTTGTTGCTGAGTAGTTAATTTTAATATCCGCGGCGTGGGCTCGGTTTTGCAAATGCCCTTTGATAACGCCAGGACCTGCATCGGACATAATCCATTCACGTTGAATACCCGCCTGGAGAATAGCATTCTTGACCTGAGCTTCGGTATGACCCGCGCTAACCGTAGTCTGGGCCTGTTCAATCGGCGCAGTGCGCGCGCAACCCGCCAGCGCGCCGACAACCGTGGCGGCAACAATCCAATGAATAACCTTTTTCATGAATACTCCCTATCGATATATTTGTTGAGAAAATACTTAGGTCAATGTCAAAAATAATAATATCGTCGTGATGTCGTGTTTTTATTCAGGTTGTTTATTTAATTTTTTTTACTTTAAAAATGTGACAAATAAATATCCTAATGTTATAGGAATGCTGATTTTCGGATAAAGCGACGGCGCAGGTACGCTGCGGGGTGAAGTATAAGTAAATTAACTCCGCTTAATCAATGAATATAATCGGTAAGTTATGTCTTAATTTTACGCATTTTAAATCGCCAATCGCCGTTGATTTATTGCCAGGGTAATATTGCGGCTAAGGGCTGCTTTTCTGTACACGTCGTGGTAATAGTGAAGCGTGTCGTATCAATTTGGTGGAACCTAATGCCTGAACCCGTCGCCGAACCGGCGCTCAGTGGACTGCGCCTCAATCTGCGGATTGTCTCCGTCGTAATTTTTAACTTTGCCAGCTATCTCACTATCGGCCTGCCGTTGGCGGTTCTGCCAGGCTACGTTCACGATGTGATGGGGTTTAGCGCCTTCTGGGCCGGGCTGGTGATTAGTCTGCAGTATTTCGCCACGCTGTTGAGCCGACCGCACGCCGGGCGCTACGCCGATCTGCTTGGACCGAAAAAGATTGTCGTTTTCGGCCTTTGCGGCTGTTTCCTGAGTGGTTTGAGCTATCTGCTGGCGGCCTGGAGTAGCGGCTGGCCGTTGCTGAGTCTGCTGCTGTTATGTCTGGGACGAGCGATCCTCGGCATTGGCCAGAGCTTCGCCGGCACGGGCTCGACGCTATGGGGTGTAGGCGTTGTCGGCTCGCTGCATATCGGGCGGGTGATTTCGTGGAACGGCATTGTGACCTACGGCGCGATGGCGATGGGCGCGCCGCTGGGCGTGCTGTGCTATTCATATATTGGCCTCGGCGGCCTGGCGATGGGCATTATGGCGGTCGCTTTGGTGGCTATCCTCTGCGCGCTACCGCGAACGGCGGTGAAAGCGACGAAAGGTAAAGCGATGTCATTTCGCGCGGTGCTCGGCCGGGTTTGGCCTTACGGCATGGCGCTGGCGTTGGCTTCTGCCGGCTTCGGGGTGATCGCGACCTTTATAACTCTGTTTTATGACGCAAAAGGCTGGGACGGCGCGGCCTTTGCGTTAACGCTGTTCAGCTGCGCGTTTGTCGGCACGCGGCTGCTTTTTCCCAACGGTATTAACCGCCTCGGCGGCCTGAACGTGGCAATGCTCTGTTTTAGCGTGGAGGTTATTGGCCTGCTGCTGGTGGGCTTTGCACTGACGCCGCTGATGGCGAAAGTCGGGACTTTCCTCACCGGCGCGGGGTTCTCGCTGGTTTTCCCTGCGCTCGGCGTAGTCGCAGTAAAAGCAGTACCGCAGCACAATCAGGGCTCGGCGCTGGCGACCTATACCGTATTTATGGATTTGTCGTTGGGAGTGACCGGGCCGTTGGCCGGTCTTTTGATGGCGTGGACCGGGATACCAACGATTTATCTGGCGGCGGCAGGGCTGGTGATGGCGGCGCTACTGCTGGGCTGGCGGTTAAAAAAACGGCCCCCGGTGGTTGAACCGGAGGCCGCTGCATCAGGGCAATAAAATTAGTTAATGACCAGCGTGTTGACGATGCTTTCCGCTTCGGTCTGCGCCTGCTGCTGGTTGTCCGCTGGCAGAGTGACCTGCAGGGTCAGCAGTTTGTCATCGACTTTACCGAGCAGCACGGAGGACCATGCGGTCTGCCCTTTGGCGGAAATAATGCTGTCCAGTTGCTGTAAGGTGTGGCCTTTGATCTCAATCGATTTGTTAGAGACGACCTGCAGCTGCGGGTCGCGGCTGCGCTGCTGATCTTCCAGACGTTTGGACAGCACCGCCAGATCTTCATTAGTGCTGTCGCCGACGATCACAATCACCGCTTTCTGGCCGGTGGCGTCGGAATAGACGTGCATATTGTTGGCCTGGGTGCCGAGCTTACCGCTCTGGTCGGCCATACCTGCCGGCAGAGTGAAGCTCAGTTTACCATCCAGCAGGCTAATCGCCTGGCCGCTGGTGTTGCTCTCTGCTGCTGCCCCGACGGTCGGCGCTTTTGAATCGCTGTTATCACAGGCCGCAAGCCCCATAACCAGCAGGCCAATACCGACATATTTAACCAAATTGCGCATTGACATCTTCCTTTCGATAAACGGCCATTAACGGCTCATCCGGTTATCTTATCACAACCGTTAGCGAGTACCTTTAACCTGGCTGCAATGCCGACAAATCAGATTTATCCGCCAGTCTTTTCAACAGCATATTCAACAGCATGCCGTACATCGGCAAGAAGAAGACGATGCTGATAAGTACTTTGAAGCAGTAGTCGACGATGGCGATTTCCCCCCAGTGGGCGGCCATAAACGGATCCGGGCTGCGCCAGAAGGCGATGAAGAAGAAGGCCAGGGTATCGCTGACGTTACCGAACAGGGTCGACGCCGTCGGCGCCAGCCACCAGCGACGATTCTGACGCAGGCGGTTGAAGACGTGG
The DNA here is from genome assembly GCF_051207495.1 of Klebsiella sp. K-3. Classification (NCBI taxonomy): domain Bacteria; kingdom Pseudomonadati; phylum Pseudomonadota; class Gammaproteobacteria; order Enterobacterales; family Enterobacteriaceae; genus Klebsiella; species Klebsiella sp. K-3. The sequence goes on from NZ_JBPNXF010000006.1 coordinate 257,836, forward strand.
ACGTCGAGAATCTGCCCCAGCGCATAGGCCATAAAACTGGCGGCGGCGATACGGGCGACGAACAGATTAAAGGTGCCCAGCGCGGCAAAGCCCTGCCACTCGCCCATATAAAACAGCGCCGAAATGCCATAGGAAATAATCAGCGCCGGGATCATCACCGCGAAGATGATGCGTCGCGCCAGCGGGGCGCCAAAAATGCGCACCGTCAGATCGGTGGCGAGAAAAATAAAGGGAAAACTGAACGCGCCCCAGGTGGTATGGAAACCAAAAATGGAGATCGGCAGCTGGACCAGATAGTTGCTGGAGGTGATCACCAGCAGATGAAATAGCGAAAGCCAGACGAGCGCTTTCTTACGCTGTACGGTAGTAAAGGGATTCATATTGTGACCTTTTTATGCCCGTCATGCTTCATATCAATGAAGGAATCGGGAGCGGAACGTTGGGGTGAGGGAACCCAATTAAAAACGGCTGCATGATACTGCGTTGAGAGCGTAATGCAATGGTTGTTTTTCGCGCAAACGTTAACCTGGCTTGCGTACTGGCGAAGTGGGGGTAAACTAGGGCCGTTTTGTTGAAGTGAGATAAAAATGAGCGAACTTTTCTCCAGTCCTGACCATACGCTGGACGCCCTTGGGCTCCGCTGCCCGGAGCCGGTGATGATGGTGCGTAAAACCGTGCGTACCATGCCGGTGGGCGAGACCCTGCTGATCATTGCCGACGATCCGGCGACGACCCGCGATATCCCCGGTTTTTGCCTCTTTATGGAGCATGAACTGGTGGCGCAGGAAACCGAAGCCCTGCCGTACCGCTATCTGATCCGTAAAAGCCACTGAACCCATCCCGGATGGCGGCGCGTTGCGCCTTATCCGGGCTACCCAACGATCTGGAACCGTGCTGCGCAAGCAGGGAATATCGCTTCAACATTACTTTTTACGCAATAACCGCAGAGCGTTAGCCGTTACCAGCACCGTCGCGCCGGTATCCGCCAGCACCGCCAGCCACAACCCGGTCAGGCCGAGAAGGGTCGTGACGAGGAAAATCCCCTTTAATCCTAAAGCGATGGCGATATTCTGGCGAATATTGGCATGGGTGGCGCGCGCGAGCGAAATCATCTGCGCCAGGCCGGTGAGGCGATTATGAGTCAGCGCCGCGTCGGCGGTTTCCAGCGCTACATCGGTGCCGCTGCCCATTGCAATACCGATGGTCGCCGCTTTCATCGCCGGGGCATCGTTGATGCCGTCGCCGACCATTGCCAGCGGCGCGTTGGCGTTAAGCGCCATCACCGCTTGCACTTTGTCTGCCGGCAGCAATCCGGCGCGGAACTCCAGACCCAGTTCATTGGCGATAGCCGCCGCAGCGCGCGGGTTATCCCCGGTGAGAATCACCCCCTGTACGCCCAATTGATGCAGCTCATCCACCGCCTGACGCGCATCGTCGCGCAGGGTATCGCGCAGCGCCAGAATGCCGAGCAGGGTATCATCGCGCAGCACCAGCACCACCGTCTGTCCGGCGCTCTCCAGTTGCTGGATCTGCGCCTCATGTTCAGCAGGTGCGGCCTTACTGGCCGCGCAGATTAAGATGCGGCTGCCGTTGACCTCGGCCTCTATCCCGGAACCGGCCAGCGCCCGCTGGTTGTGCGCAACGGGAATAGTCAGCTTACGCTGCTGCGCTTCGCGTACGATAGCCTGCGCCAGCGGGTGGCTGGAGCCTTGTTCAACCGCTGCCGCCAGCGCCAGCAGGCCGTTTTCATCAACGTCGGCGGCGGCGATAACGCGGGTGACCTGCGGTTGGCCGATGGTCAGAGTACCGGTTTTATCGAACGCCACCTGGCGCACCTGGCCCAATTGTTCCAGCGCAGCACCGCCTTTAATCAGCGCCCCGCGCCGTGCGGCGATCGCCAGACCGGAGGTAATCGCCGCCGGGGTAGAGATGACCAGCGCGCAAGGGCAGCCGATTAACAGCAGCGTTAAGCCTTTATAGATCCACGGCAGCCAGGCGCTGGCGAAGAACAGCGGCGGTACGATGGCAACCAGCAGGGCGACCACCATAATGGCCGGGGTGTAGATCCGGCTGAAGCGATCGATGAAGCGTTCAATCGGCGCCCGGCGCTCCTCGGCTTCTTCAATCAGTTTGAGGATCCGGTCAATGGCGCTATCTCCCGGTTCGGAGATAACGGTCAACTGCACCAGCCGATCGACGCTGGTGGCGCCCGCCGCTACGCGCTCGCCGGCTTTACGTTCCACCGGTACCGATTCGCCGGTCAATGCGCTTTCATCGAAGCTGGCAAACGGTGATAGCAGCTCGCCATCGGCCGGCAGACGCCCGCCGGCGGCGACCTCAATCACATCGCCGGGGCGAAGGTCACGTTGGGCGGCGGTCTCACGCTCGCCGTTGCGCAGGCGAACGGCGGTATCAGGTTTGAGCGCCATCAGGGCGCTCACGCCCTGGCGCGCGCGGCTGGCGGCCCAGCCTTCAAGCCGTTCGCCGATCAGAAACAGCAGCAGAACCATTGCCGCTTCGGCGGTGGCACCGATAAACAGCGCGCCGATAGCGGCAACGCTCATCAGCGTTTCAATGGCAAACCAGCTGCCGCTTTTAATCAACCGCAACGCCTGGCGGGCAACCGGCCACAGGCCGACGAGGGTAGTGGCGACAAACGCCAGCTTGCCGAACGGGTGGTTAAACTGTTCGAGCCCCCAGCTGAGCGCCATCATCACTACCAGACTCAATAACGCCAGGTTTTCCTGCAGCCATGAACGTTGCGGTTTCTCTTCCTGCGGCGCGTCAGCATCGCGCAGGGTATAACCCGCGGCGCGTACCGCGTTTTCGACCTGCGAACGGATATCGCTTTCGGCGTTGACCAGCAGCTTCTCGGTGGCGAACAGCACCTGCACCTGGCTGACGCCGTCGATTTGGCGCACGGCGGTTTCCACCTTGCGGGCGCAGGCCGCGCAGTCCATGCCGTCTACCTGCCAGCTATAGCGGGCGCCATTGAGCGGCTGCTCAGCGGCGGCGGTTTCCCCGGCGCAGGCGCGATCGGCACAGCAGCTTTCAGCGGGCTCTGTCGCCGGGGTAAATTTGAATGACGAGAACTGGGGGACTTTTTTGTCCTGAGATTCTGGTGTCGACATGGCACCCTCCGGGTAATGATAATTTTCTCATTACCCGCAGGATACACTCTGGAGTCGACTCCAGAGTCAAGCAGTAAATTACAGATACAGCGCGCGAACGATCAGGAAGTGCCCGGCAAAGTAGAAGGCCGCGGAAATGGCGTTATCGGCGCGGAAACGACGGCGATAGTGGCTAATCAACCAGACGGCGTTACCCAACAGCAGCGAAGCGGCGCCAAGGAAGCCGGAAAGCGCAGTATCGGTCGGCCGTACGAACCACAGTTCACCCGCCAGCCACACCATCACCAGGGTCATACCGATAAAGGTCAGCACCGGCATGCGCATCTCTTCCAGGCGCGTCCAGATAATTGCCAGCAGCAGCGCGCCGAGCACCAACAAGACCAGCGGCAGCGGCCAGAAGAACGATAGCGTCATCTGGCTGGCGAACCAGATCGTATACAGCAGATGAGAGAGGAAGAATGCGCCGACCGCGTACATCACCCGCTGGCGCGGCAGCAGGGTTAAGGCATCGCCGAGCAGCGAAGCGCACAGGCCCGCCAGCACCAGGTAGCTAATGGCGTTGAACATCGGCGCCTGCCAGGCTAACAGCAGCAACAGAAGCAGGGTGACCGGTTTAAAGACCCAGCGCTGCCAGGCCGGCCCACGATAGGACGCATCGACGTATAGCCATGCGGAGAAACAGACAGCAATAAACGACCAAAGCATAGTAAGTCCCTGTATCTGTTATCATTAAATAAGCGATTGCGCTTACGGTACTGGATCTCAGTGTAGTGGTTTGGGCCAGAAGATGACAACGTTATTCAATGCGCGTTATCCTTATTCCTGATAATTCTTATGGGTACGCAAATGAGTAAAGTTCCGCTATTTTTTGTGCTGGTGGTCGCGGTGATTGTGGTGGCGGCCTCGTTTCGCTATGTGCAGCAGCGCCGGGAAAAAATGGATAACGACGCCGCGCCGCTGTTGCAGAAGCGGGTGGTGGTCAGCAATAAGCGGGAAAAGGTGATTAACGATCGCCGTTCGCGCCAGCAGACGGTGACGCCAGCCGGCAGCGAGATGCGTTATGAAGCGAGCTTCCGCCCGGAAAATGGCGGACTGGAAGTGGTGTTCCGCCTTGATGCGCCGCAATATCACGCGCTGAGCGTCGGCGACCGGGGAATGTTGAGCTATAAGGGCTCAAGATTCGTCGACTTTGTTGCCGATAACTGAGCCCTGGATTAACCGTTACTTTTTCTTCAGCGTGGCCTTTAGCTTTTTCTGCCAGGCCACCAGTTCAAATACGCCGAAGATGAAAATACGAATTTGCTCAAAACGGCTCAACGGCGGCGCGTCTTTCGTCTGCGTCGCTTTCAACAGCGTCAGCTGCAGGCCATGCATCAGAATCATAAAAATCAGCGCCACGTTAACGAAGATATTCAGCGGTTTTGGGAAAGGTTGAAACAGATTCAACAGCAAAAATGCCCAAACGCATAGCATCAGCAGGCGGCCTAAATTAATCAGCATGGTTTTCTCCTTGTGCCTCGCGTTGATACAGGCGGTAGGCGACCTGTCCGGCGACTTTTTCGCGATACAGCTGCCAGTTTGCCGGAACCGGCGGTAGTCCGTTTTCTACTTCGCTCTCGACATAAATCAGCGCTTCATCAGCGAGCCAGTGGTTTTTTTCCAGCAGGCTGAGCGTTTCTTCCAGCAGCCCTTTGCGGAAGGGGGGATCGACGAAGACAATATGGTGCGGCGTACCCGGCTGGCTGAGAAACGCCAGCGTGTTGGTGTTGACCACCTTGCCGTTACTGGCTTTCAGCGTCGCGAGATTTTTTTGTAGCTGCTGCGCGACGCCGCGCTCCATTTCCAGTAGCGTGGTGCTGGCGGCATAGCGTGACAACGCTTCCAGCCCCAGCGCGCCGCTGCCGGCGAAGCAGTCAAGGCAGTGGGCGTCGACCATCGACGGCGCCAGCCAGTTAAATAGCGTTTCCCGAACCCGGTCGGTGGTTGGGCGCAGACCCGGGCTCTCCGGCACCGGTAATTTACGGCCCCGCCATTGTCCGCCGATAATGCGGATCTGGCCGCTGCCTGCGTGATTTGGTTTCTTCATCTCTTTGCTCAAGTCTCAACTTCCAGCCTGCTATTCTAACGATCGAAGACCATTGACGAAACCTTAATCCGGGGGCGGTGATGCGAGTTAAGTTAAGTGATAGACTATCCAACTAATTTCATCATTTTTTCAGCTTCTGAAGCGGTTGTGTCGAAGCTGCGCCATGAATAAACAGCGAGGAGTGTGGTCGCAAATGGCAAAAGAGAAAAAACGTGGCTTCTTTTCCTGGCTGGGCTTTGGGCAAAAAGAACAGGCTCAGGAAAGCGAAACAGAACAAAAAGTAGAAGAACAACAAGAGGTTGCGGAACAGGCTCCGGCGGCGGAAACGCCTGCGGAAGCCGTACCCGCGGCGGAAACGGTAAAAGAAGACCCGGAAGCCTTTGCCGCCGAGGTCGTAGAAGTCACCGAACAGGTTGTTGAAAGCGAACTGTCGCATCCGGTGGCGACCGAAGCCGTTTCGCAAGAAAAAGTGGCTGAATCGCCGGTGGCGGAAGAAATTTCTGTCCCAGAGGCCGCTTTTGAAGAAGCGCCGGTTGTTCCTGCGGTAGAAGAAAAAGTCGCTGAACCGCTGGTTGAAGAGGTAATAGCCGAGCCGGTTATCGCCGAAGCGGTCGCTGAACAGACGCCGGAAGAGGTTATCGTCGCGGAGCCTGAGGTCATCGAAGATGAGGTCCTCCCGGAAGAGCCCGAAGCCGAACTAAGCGATGAAGAGCTCGAAGCGCAGGCGCTGGCGGCGCAAGACGTTGAAGAGACGCCAGAAGAAGAAGCGGAAACTCAGGAAGCGGCGCCGCAGGAGCAGGAAAAACCGACCAAAGAAGGTTTCTTCGCCCGCTTAAAACGCAGCCTGGTAAAAACCAAACAGAATCTGGGTTCCGGATTTATCAGCCTGTTCCGCGGTAAAAAAATCGACGACGATCTGTTTGAAGAGCTGGAAGAACAGCTGCTGATTGCCGACGTTGGGGTGGAAACCACGCGTAAGATTATTACCAATCTTACCGAGGGGGCCAGCCGTAAGCAGCTGCGAGATGCCGAGGCGTTATACGGTCTGCTGAAAGAAGAGATGAGCGAGATCCTGACGAAAGTTGAGGAACCGCTGAATGTTGAAGGGAAAACGCCATTTGTTATTCTGATGGTCGGCGTTAACGGCGTGGGTAAAACCACTACGATCGGTAAGCTGGCGCGTCAGTTCGAGCAGCAGGGTAAATCGGTGATGCTGGCGGCGGGGGATACTTTCCGCGCGGCGGCGGTGGAACAGCTGCAGGTTTGGGGCCAGCGTAACGAGATCCCGGTGATTGCCCAGCACACCGGCGCTGACTCAGCCTCGGTTATTTTTGACGCCATCCAGGCGGCGAAAGCGCGCAATATTGATGTGCTGATTGCCGATACCGCGGGTCGTCTGCAGAATAAATCGCATCTGATGGAAGAACTGAAGAAGATTGTCCGCGTAATGAAGAAACTGGATGTCGACGCGCCGCATGAAGTCATGCTAACCATCGACGCCAGCACCGGGCAGAACGCGATTAGCCAGGCCAAACTGTTCCACGAAGCCGTGGGGCTGACCGGCATTACGCTGACTAAGCTTGACGGAACCGCGAAGGGCGGGGTTATCTTCTCAGTGGCTGACCAGTTCAGTATTCCGATTCGCTATATTGGCGTCGGCGAACGTATTGAAGATCTGCGTCCGTTTAATGCGGGCGACTTTATTGAGGCACTTTTTGCCCGAGAGGATTAAGAATGATTCGCTTTGAACAAGTCAGCAAAGCCTATCTCGGTGGGAGACAAGCGCTGCAGGGGGTGACATTCCACCTGCAGCAGGGCGAGATGGCGTTCCTGACCGGCCATTCCGGCGCGGGGAAAAGTACCCTGCTGAAGCTTATCTGTGGTATCGAACGGCCGAGCGCCGGGAAAATTCTGTTCAGCGGCCATGATATCAGCCGCCTGAAGAGCCGCGAGGTGCCGTTCCTGCGCCGCCAAATCGGCATGATTTTCCAGGACCACCACCTGCTGATGGATCGCACCGTGTTCGATAATGTGGCGATTCCGCTGATTATCGCCGGCGCCAGCGGCGATGATATTCGTCGCCGCGTATCCGCAGCGCTGGATAAAGTCGGGCTGCTGGACAAAGCGAAAAATTTCCCCATCCAACTCTCCGGCGGTGAGCAACAGCGCGTGGGCATTGCCCGCGCGGTGGTCAACAAGCCGGCGGTGCTGCTGGCGGATGAACCGACCGGTAACCTCGATGAGGCGCTCTCGGAAGGGATTTTACGTCTGTTTGAAGAGTTTAACCGCGTAGGGGTGACGGTACTGATGGCGACGCACGACCTGGGGCTTATTTCCAGCCGTCCGTACCGCGTCCTGACGCTGAGCGACGGTCATATGCATGGAGGCCATCGGGGTGAATAAGCGCGACGCAGTGAACCAGATTCGCCAGTTCGGCAGCAAGTTCGATCGTCTCCGTAACGCCACCGGCGGCGGCAACGGCGGGCGCAATGCGCCAAAACGGCCAAAAGCGGCGCCGAACCCGGCATCGCGGAAGAGTAACGTCTTTAACGAGCAGGTACGCTACGCCTGGCACGGCGCGTTACAGGATTTAAAAAGCACGCCGCTGGCGACCTTCCTCACCATCATGGTGATCGCCATTTCGCTGACGCTGCCGAGCGTCTGCTATATGGTCTACAAAAACGTTAACAGCGCGGCGTCGCAGTATTATCCGTCGCCGCAGATCACCGTCTATCTGGAAAAAACGCTGGATGACGATGCGGCGGCGCGGGTGGTTGGCCAGCTGCAGGCGGAGCAGGGCGTTGAGAAAGTCAATTACCTGTCGCGAGATGAGGCGCTGGGCGAGTTCCGTAACTGGTCCGGGTTTGGCGGCGCGCTGGATATGCTGGAAGAGAACCCGCTGCCGGCGGTGGCGATTGTGGTGCCGAAGCTCGATTTCCAGAATACCGATTCGCTTAACACCCTGCGCGATCGCGTCTCCCGTATTCAGGGTGTCGACGAAGTGCGCATGGACGATAGCTGGTTTGCGCGCCTGGCGTCGCTGACCGGGCTGGTCGGCCGGGTGTCGGCGATGATCGGCGTGCTGATGATCGCCGCGGTATTCCTGGTGATTGGCAACAGCGTACGTCTGAGCATCTTCGCTCGTCGCGACACGATTAACGTCCAGAAGCTGATCGGCGCTACCGATGGTTTCATCCTGCGTCCGTTCCTTTACGGTGGCGCGCTGCTGGGCTTCGCCGGGGCGTTTTTGTCGCTGATCCTGTCGGAGATTCTGGTGATGCGCCTCTCCTCGGCGGTAACCGAAGTGGCGAAAGTGTTTGGTACTAAATTTGAACTCAGCGGCTTAGGCTTCGATGAGTGCCTGCTGATGCTAATCGTCTGCTCGATGATTGGCTGGGTCGCAGCCTGGCTGGCGACGGTGCAACATTTACGTCACTTTACCCCCGACTAAAAATTTTCTGGTATAATCTTTCCCTGCACTGAATATCTCTCTGCAGGGAAAGAGTCCCTGTTCGCCTCTTCCCTAATCTTTCATCTCCATGTCACATTTTGTGCGTAATTTACTCACAACGTTGCATGGAACTTGTGGATAAAATCACTGTCTGATACTACTGTGGGTGATATTCTCGTTGCTCATAAATGCTGGCATGTTTGTTGCCTGATGGGGACAAGATCATGTCAGACACTATCGATTGAGAGGATTTGAATGACCAAAGAAATGCAAACTTTAGCTTTAGCCCCCGTTGGTAACCTGGAATCGTACATCCGGGCAGCCAACACTTGGCCGATGTTATCGGCTGATGAAGAGCGGGAGCTTGCTGAAAAGCTGCATTACCAGGGCGATCTGGAAGCAGCGAAAAAGCTGATTCTGTCTCACCTGCGCTTTGTTGTTCATATTGCTCGTAACTACTCGGGCTATGGCCTGCCGCAGGCGGACCTGATTCAGGAAGGCAACATCGGTCTGATGAAAGCCGTACGTCGTTTCAACCCGGAAGTGGGTGTGCGACTGGTTTCCTTCGCCGTGCACTGGATTAAAGCGGAAATCCACGAATACGTGCTGCGTAACTGGCGTATCGTTAAAGTCGCAACCACCAAAGCGCAGCGTAAGCTGTTCTTCAACCTGCGTAAAACCAAGCAGCGTCTGGGCTGGTTTAACCAGGACGAAGTGGAAATGGTTGCCCGCGAGCTGGGTGTGTCGAGCAAAGACGTGCGTGAGATGGAATCACGTATGGCAGCGCAGGACATGACCTTTGATATGTCGTCCGATGACGAATCCGATAGCCAGCCGATGGCGCCGGTGCTCTATCTGCAGGACAAAACGTCTAACTTTGCCGACGGCATCGAAGACGATAACTGGGAAGAGCAGGCTGCTAATAAACTGACTGACGCGATGCAAGGCCTGGATGAGCGTAGCCAGGACATCATCCGCGCTCGCTGGCTGGACGAGGACAACAAGTCCACGCTGCAGGAGCTGGCGGATCGTTATGGCGTCTCGGCTGAACGTGTTCGTCAGCTGGAAAAGAACGCGATGAAAAAACTACGCGCCGCTATCGAAGCCTAATCTTCGTCTTTTAACGCCGTAGTAAATTGAGCCTCTGCTGTTTCAGCGGGGGCTTTTTGTTTTATATCCCCGTCACACCCGTTTTCTCTCCCGGCGCGAATTGCCGCGACGTTTAGCTTCAGTCACATAACTTTTACATCTCCTGCAAATTGTTGTTTCAAATTCTGAAAAATGGGGTATGTTTTGGCATAGTGTGCTGCAAAAGCGCAGGCGGCAGACCCAAATACAGCCATACTATTCTTGGTATGGACTAAAAATCAGAATAATGCGCTAACAAACAACATCACAACAAATGCAAAAACCATAATAATGGGGAGCCTCAGGATGAATATGAAGGGTAAAGCGTTACTGGCAGGATGTATTGCTTTAATTATGAGCGGTTCCGTGCTGGCGGAAGACATTAAAATTGCCGTCGTGGGAGCGATGTCCGGCCCGGTTGCCCAGTATGGCGACCAGGAATTTACCGGCGCGGAGCAGGCGGTAGCCGATATCAACGCTAAGGGCGGCATCAAAGGCAATAAATTGCAGATCGTAAAATATGACGATGCCTGCGACCCGAAACAAGCGGTGGCGGTCGCGAACAAAGTGGTGAATGACGGCATTAAATACGTTATCGGTCACCTGTGTTCATCATCCACCCAGCCGGCATCTGACATCTATGAAGACGAAGGCATCCTGATGATTACCCCTGCGGCAACCGCACCGGAGCTGACGGCGCGCGGCTATAAGCTGATTCTGCGCACCACCGGTCTCGACTCCGATCAGGGCCCGACGGCGGCGAAATATATTCTCAGCACGGTGAAGCCGCAGCGCATCGCTGTTGTTCATGACAAACAGCAATATGGCGAAGGGCTGGCGCGCTCAGTCCAGGAAAACCTGAAGAAAGGCGGCGCCAACGTGGTGTTCTTTGACGGTATCACCGCCGGTGAGAAAGATTTCTCTACCCTGGTGGCGCGTCTGAAGAAAGAAAATATCGACTTCGTCTACTACGGCGGTTATCACCCGGAAATGGGACAGATCCTGCGCCAGGCGCGCGCAGCCGGCCTGAAAACCCAGTTTATGGGCCCGGAAGGCGTGGCTAACGTTTCCCTGTCAAACATCGCCGGCGAGTCGGCAGAAGGCCTGCTGGTCACCAAACCGAAGAACTACGATCAGGTTCCGGCGAACAAACCGATTGTGGATGCCATCAAAGCGAAGAAGCAGGATCCGAGCGGCGCCTTCGTGTGGACCACCTATGCGGCGCTGCAGTCGCTGCAGGCGGGGTTAAATCAGTCTGAAGATCCGGCGGAAATCGCGAAATACCTGAAAGGGGCGAAGGTGGATACCGTCATGGGGCCGCTGTCGTGGGATGAGAAAGGCGACCTGAAAGGATTCGAGTTCGGCGTGTTTACCTGGCATGCTAACGGTACAGCGACCGACGCCAAATAATTTAACCTGCGCCTTTCACGCCGCAGATGCGTTGTCTGCGGAGCCTTTCATGCCGCGGATGTGTTGTCTGACCCCGGTTGCGCTGCGCTTACCGGGGCTACAATTTCCAGGTAGCCCGGCTAAGCGAAGCGCCGCCGGGTTCTTCCCTGGTCACGCTGCGTTTATTGGGGCTACGGCTTAATGCTTCTCCCAACCATTCTGCTGGGCGCTGAAACCGAGCGCCTGCATAAATGCCGCCATTACGCCGCGGTCTTCCACCCCGCTATCGGCAACGCGCCAGCTATTGATATTCGGGTTATCGCTTAACGCCTCTTCCACTAAATATTGCCCAACGCCGCGGCGGCGGGTGACTTCACGCACGCACAGCTCGCTGAGCTCGCCTTCGACGCCGCGCAGGGTAACGCGTACGGCGCCGAGCAGACGTTCGTTAAAGCGGGCGACGTAAATACGATGGTTATCGTCCAGCATCAGCGTCGCAGGATCCTGCGACGGCCAGATTTTGCCTAAATCAATGCGATCCTGATCGCTGAAGTGCTGTAAACGGATAATAGTGAGCTTCATACGCGGCAGTTCCAGTCAAAACAGATGCGACAGTGTACTCAAATTTCTTGTTTGGCGGGGCGCTGTTTTGCACTCATTCATCAGGGGATTCGTTTTCCTGGTTGCGCGGGGGTAGCGCAATACATCATGGATCGAAAAATAAGCAGAATTTTAACCTGATATGTAGCGTTTTATTCCGCCTTATATGCCGTTATTTTATGCTGTGAACTGGACTTTTTTTTGTTTATCTTCGCCTAAAACCAGAATATTATCTTTTCTTAATCACCTGAAAAATAGAGATTTTAATCATAATTCAGGTAAAAAACCGCGCTAAACCATTAAACTTCATGGTAAAAATGGCGTTGTTTAATAAAAGCACAGAATGCTTTTTAACCATAAAAATACAAAACATTTACACCACATCACGAACGGGGTTCTGAAGCATGAAAAGGAACGCGAAAACGATCGTCGCGGGAGTCGTTGCATTAGCGATTTCCCACGCGGCGATGGCAAAGGATATTAAAGTCGCCGTCGTCGGCGCGATGTCTGGCCCGGTTGCCCAGTGGGGCGATATGGAATTCAACGGCGCGCGCCAGGCGATTAAAGACATTAACGCCAGCGGCGGCATTAAAGGCGACAAACTGGTTGGCGTTGAGTATGACGACGCCTGCGACCCGAAACAGGCGGTCGCGGTCGCTAACAAAATCGTCAATGACGGCATTCAGTACGTTATTGGCCACCTCTGTTCCTCCTCCACCCAGCCGGCTTCGGATATCTATGAAGATGAAGGCATCCTGATGATCTCCCCTGGGGCGACCAATCCGGAACTGACCCAGCGTGGCTACCAGTACATCATGCGTACCGCAGGTCTTGACTCTTCCCAGGGGCCGACCGCCGCGAAATATATCCTCGAACACGTGAAGCCGCAGCGTATTGCGATTATTCATGACAAGCAGCAGTACGGCGAAGGGCTGGCGCGTTCCGTGCAGGACAACCTGAAGAAAGCTGGCGCCAATATCGTCTTCTTTGATGGCATCACCGCCGGCGAGAAAGACTTCTCCGCACTGCTGGCGCGCCTGAAGAAAGAGAATATCGACTTTGTCTACTACGGCGGCTACTACCCGGAAATGGGGCAGATGCTGCGCCAGGCGCGCTCCGTCGGCCTGAAAACGCAGTTTATGGGGCCGGAAGGCGTCGGTAACGCCTCGCTGTCCAACATCGCCGGCGCGGCGGCGGAAGGTATGCTGGTGACGATGCCAAAACGTTATGACCAGGATCCGGCCAACAGCGCTATTGTTGATGCGTTGAAAGCGGATAAAAAAGATCCGAGCGGCCCGTACGTCTGGATCACCTATGCCGCCGTTCAGTCGCTGGCGCAAGCGATGGACAGAACCGGCAGCCAGCAGCCGCTGGATATAATTAAAGATTTGAAAGCTCACGGCGCGAAGACCGTGATTGGGCCGCTGAATTGGGATGAAAAAGGCGATCTGAAGGGATTTGAATTTGGTGTCTTCCAGTGGCACGCGGATGGTTCATCCACCGTCGCTAAGTAAGACGCGTTATCCCACCGCCCGCACCGCGCGGGCGGCATGAAAAAGGTTACCTTATGTCCGAGCAGTTTCTCTATTTTCTGCAGCAGATGTTTAACGGCGTCACGCTGGGCAGTACCTATGCGCTGATCGCCATCGGCTATACGATGGTTTACGGCATTATCGGCATGATTAACTTCGCCCACGGCGAGGTCTACATGATCGGCAGCTACGTCTCGTTCATGATTATCGCCGCCCTAATGATGCTGGGGATCGATACCGGCTGGCTGCTGGTCGCCGCAGGCTTTATCGGCGCTATCATTATTGCCAGCGCCTACGGCTGGAGTATCGAGCGCGTGGCCTATCGGCCTGTACGCAGCTCCAAGCGCCTGATTGCGCTTATTTCCGCCATCGGGATGTCGATATTCCTGCAGAATTTCGTCAGCCTGACCGAAGGCTCGCGCGATGTCGCGCTGCCGAGTCTCTTTAACGGCCAGTGGATTGTCGGCCACAGCGATAATTTCTCCGCCACTATCACCACCATGCAGCTGGTCATCTGGGTCGTTACCTTTATCGCCATGTTGGCGCTGACGTTGTTTATTCGCTATTCGCGAATGGGCCGCGCCTGTCGTGCCTGTGCGGAAGATCTGAAAATGGCGAGCCTGCTGGGCATCAATACCGACCGCGTTATTGCGCTGACCTTCGTCATTGGCGCGGCGATGGCGGCGGTCGCAGGCGTTCTGCTGGGGCAGTTCTACGGCGTTATTAACCCCTACATCGGCTTTATGGCCGGGATGAAGGCCTTTACCGCCGCCGTGCTCGGCGGTATCGGCAGTATCCCTGGCGCGATGATCGGCGGCCTGATTCTGGGTATCGCCGAGGCGCTCTCTTCTGCCTATCTCAGCACCGAATATAAGGACGTCGTCTCCTTCGCGCTGCTGATTCTGGTGCTGTTAGTGATGCCGACCGGCATTCTGGGCCGCCCGGAGGTAGAAAAAGTATGAAACCGATGCAAATTGCGATGGCGCTGCTTTCCGCCGCGATGTTCTTTGTTCTGGCGGGCGTCTTTATGGGCGTGCAGCTGGAACTGAATGGCACCAAACTGGTGGTCGATACCGCCGCCGATATTCGTTGGCAGTGGATCTTCATCGGCACTGCGGTGGTCTTTTTCTTCCAGCTGCTGCGCCCGCTGTTCCAGAAAGCGGTTAAGAACGTCTCCGGGCCGAAATTTATTATGCCGGCGATTGACGGGTCGACGGTCAAGCAGAAGCTGTTCCTGATAGCCCTGCTGGTCATTGCCGTGGCCTGGCCGTTTATGGTGTCGCGCGGCACGGTGGATATCGCCACCCTGACGATGATTTATATCATCCTTGGTCTCGGACTGAACGTGGTGGTTGGGCTTTCCGGTCTGCTGGTATTGGGCTACGGCGGGTTTTACGCCATCGGCGCCTATACCTTTGCGCTGCTTAACCACTATTACGGTCTCGGCTTCTGGACCTGCCTGCCGCTGGCCGGCCTGGTCTCCGCAGCGGCCGGCTTCCTGCTTGGCTTCCCGGTGCTGCGTCTGCGCGGCGACTACCTGGCGATTGTGACCTTAGGCTTTGGCGAGATCGTGCGCATTCTGCTGCTCAACAATACCGAGATCACCGGCGGGCCGAACGGTATCAGCCAGATCCCGAAACCGACCTTCTTTGGTCTTGAATTTAGCCGTACCGCCCGCGAAGGCGGCTGGGATACCTTCAGCAACTTCTTTGGCCTGAAGTACGATCCCAGCGACCGGGTGATTTTCCTCTATCTGGTGGCGTTGCTGCTGGTGGTGCTCAGCCTGTTCGTTATTAACCGTCTGCTGCGGATGCCGCTCGGGCGGGCGTGGGAAGCGCTGCGTGAAGATGAAATCGCCTGCCGTTCGCTGGGCCTGAGCCCAACGCGCATCAAGCTGACCGCCTTTACTATCAGCGCCGCGTTTGCCGGCTTCGCCGGCACGCTGTTCGCCGCGCGCCAGGGCTTCGTGAGCCCGGAGTCCTTTACCTTCGCCGAGTCGGCCTTTGTGCTGGCGATCGTCGTGCTGGGTGGGATGGGCTCGCAGTTTGCGGTGATCCTGGCGGCTATTCTGCTGGTGGTATCGCGCGAGCTGATGCGTGATTTCAACGAATACAGCATGTTAATGCTCGGTGGGTTGATGGTGCTGATGATGATCTGGCGTCCGCAGGGGCTGCTGCCGATGACGCGCCCGCAGCTGAAGCTGAAAAACGGTCAGGCGAAAGGAGAGCAGGCATGAGTCAGCCAATATTATCCGTGAACGGCCTGATGATGCGTTTTGGCGGCCTGCTGGCGGTCAATAACGTCTCCCTTGAGCTGCGTCCGCAGGAAATCGTTTCCTTAATCGGCCCGAACGGCGCGGGTAAGACCACCGTTTTTAACTGCCTGACCGGTTTCTATAAGCCTACCGGCGGCACCATTATGCTGCGCGACCAGCACCTGGAAGGGCTGCCGGGCCAGCAGATTGCGCGGATGGGGGTGGTGCGAACCTTCCAGCACGTGCGTCTGTTCCGCGAAATGACGGTAATTGAAAACCTACTGGTGGCGCAGCATCAACAGCTGAAAACCGGCGTCTTCTCCGGCCTGCTGAAAACGCCGGCCTTCCGTCGCGCGCAGAGCGAAGCGCTGGATCGGGCCGCCACCTGGCTTGAGCGTATCGGCCTGCTGGAGCACGCCAACCGTCAGGCCAGCAACCTGGCCTACGGCGACCAGCGCCGGCTGGAGATTGCCCGCTGTATGGTGACGCAACCGGAGATCCTGATGCTCGACGAACCGGCGGCGGGGCTTAACCCGAAAGAGACCAAAGAGCTGGATGAGCTTATCGCCGAGTTGCGTAGCCATCACAACACCACCATCCTGCTTATCGAACATGATATGAAGCTGGTGATGGGCATTTCCGATCGCATCTACGTCGTGAACCAGGGGACGCCGCTGGCCAACGGGACGCCGGAAGAGATTCGTAATAACCCGGACGTGATCCGCGCCTATTTAGGTGAAGCATAATGGTGGTGACGCATAAGATGGAAAAAGCGATGTTAACTTTTGACAATGTCAGCGCCCACTACGGCAAGATTCAGGCGCTGCACAACGTCAGCCTGCATATCAAACAAGGTGAGATCGTCACGCTTATCGGCGCCAACGGCGCGGGGAAAACTACCCTGCTCGGTACGCTGTGCGGCGATCCGCGGGCCTCCAGCGGGCGCATTGTCTTTGACGGTAAGGATATTACCGACTGGCAGACGGCGAAAATCATGCGTGAAGCGGTGGCGATCGTGCCGGAAGGGCGGCGCGTCTTTTCACGCATGACGGTGGAAGAGAACCTGGCGATGGGCGGTTTTTTTGCCGACCGCGACCAGTTTCATACCCGCATCAAATGGGTGTATGAGCTGTTCCCGCGTCTGCATGAACGCCGTATTCAGCGCGCCGGCACCATGTCCGGCGGCGAGCAGCAGATGCTGGCGATAGGTCGCGCTCTGATGAGCCAGCCGCGCCTGCTGCTGCTTGATGAGCCCTCATTAGGGCTGGCGCCGATTATCATTCAGCAGATTTTCGACACCATCGAGCAGCTGCGTGAGCAGGGGATGACTATCTTCCTGGTGGAGCAAAACGCCAACCAGGCGCTGAAGCTCGCCGATCGCGGCTACGTACTGGAAAACGGTCACGTGGTGCTTGAGGATACCGGCGACGCGCTGTTGGCCAACGAGGCGGTGCGCAGCGCCTATCTCGGCGGTTAGTTCATCGTAACCCGGCGTCGTTCACTTCGCCGGTTTGTAGCCCGGGCGAGGCGCTTGCGCCGACCCCGGGAGCAGATCGCACAAATACATTTAAAAGAGCCTGTTGGCTCTTTTTTTGTACATGTATGTTGTACAATAAAAGAGTACAGCTTTGGAGGTTTTTATGAGAACGGTTAACTATAGCGAAGCCCGGCAAAATCTGGCCGATGTGCTGGAAAGCGCAGTGACAGGTGTACCTGTGACCATTACCCGTCGTGGGCATAAATCAGCAGTCATCATTAGCGCAGAAGAGTTTGAACGCTACCAGGCGGCCAGAATGGATGATGAGTTCGCGGCTATCATGGCGGTTCATGGTGATGAGATCAGGGAGCTTGCGGATAAATGACGCTGCAGATTATCTCAGCGGAAGAGATAATACAGTTTCACGACAGGCTACTCCGCGTCACGCCTGGCGTTGCCGGTATGCCCGATCCGGGGCGTGCCGAAGCGATAATGTATAGGGTGCTAAATAAAATTGAATATGAAGGTGTGACAGACGTGTGGCGACTCGCTGCGATGCATTTGCTGGCGATTTCTCGCAGTCATATATTTAATGATGGTAATAAGCGTACGGCACTATTTATCACCCTGCTTTTTTTAAAGCGAAATGGAATTATATTGCCAGCGAATCCAGACTTCGTCGGCATGACCGTCGAGGCGGCAGCAGGGCAACTTACCCTGGAACAGATTGTCGCGCGTTTGCGCGGATGACGGTTAAATCGTTGCAACCCGGCGGCGCTTCGCTTGGCCGGGCTACCCAAGCCGTTGTAGCCCGGGCGAGGCGCTTGCGCCGACCCCGGGAGCCGATCCCACGAATATTATCCGTGTCTCAGCTCCCACTTTACTTCCCCCGTCCTTTCATCGGCTTGTCATCTCTCTGACCCGTTACTATCTTTTTTTTGTAATAAAAAAGTTATTTTTCTGTAATTCGAACATGTCATGTTACCCCGCGAACATAAAACGCGTGAAATCGCGCATCCGGAACAACAAGAGAGATAACCGATGATATCGTTACGACATACAGCTTTAGGACTGGCGCTGAGCCTGGCAGTTGCCGGTCAGGCACTGGCAGTAACCACCATCCCTTTCTGGCACTCGATGGAAGGGGAACTGGGTAAAGAAGTTGATTCTCTGGCGCAACGTTTCAACGCGGCCAATCCTGATTACAAAATTGTTCCGGTGTATAAAGGCAATTACGAGCAAAGCCTGAGCGCCGGTATCGCCGCCTTCCGTACCGGCAACGCGCCGGCGATTCTGCAGGTGTATGAAGTCGGCACCGCTACCATGATGGCGTCAAAAGCCATTAAGCCGGTGTACCAGGTCTTTAGCGATGCGGGTATTAAGTTCGATGAATCGCAGTTCGTGCCGACGGTGTCCGGTTATTACACCGACTCAAAAACCGGCCATCTGCTCTCCCAGCCGTTTAACAGCTCCACGCCGGTGCTGTACTACAACAAAGACGCCTTCAAGAAAGCGGGTCTGGACCCTGAGCAGCCGCCGAAAACCTGGCAGGATCTGGCGGCCTATACCGCGAAGCTGAAAGCGGCCGGAATGAAGTGCGGCTACGCCAGCGGTTGGCAGGGCTGGATCCAGATTGAAAACTTCAGCGCCTGGCACGGCCTGCCGGTCGCCACGAAAAATAACGGTTTTGACGGCACCGACGCGGTGCTTGAGTTCAACAAGCCGGAGCAGGTGAAACATATCGCCCTGCTCGAAGAGATGAACAAGAAGGGTGATTTCAGCTATTTCGGGCGTAAGGATGAATCCACCGAGAAGTTCTATAACGGCGACTGCGCGATCACTACCGCCTCATCCGGCTCGCTGGCGGATATTCGTCAGTATGCGAAATTCAACTATGGCGTCGGCATGATGCCTTACGACGCCGATGTGAAAGGCGCGCCGCAGAACGCCATTATCGGCGGGGCCAGCCTGTGGGTGATGCAGGGCAAGGACAAAGAGACCTACACCGGCGTGGCGAAGTTCCTCGACTTCCTCACCAAACCGGAAAACGCCGCCGAGTGGCACCAGAAAACCGGCTACCTGCCGATTACCACCGCGGCCTACGATCTGACGCGCCAGCAGGGCTTCTATGATAAGAATCCTGGCGCTGATATCGCCACCCGCCAGATGCTGAACAAGCCGCCGTTGCCGTTCACCAAAGGCCTGCGACTGGGCAACATGCCGCAAATTCGCACCATCGTCGATGAAGAGCTGGAGAGCGTGTGGACCGGCAAGAAAACCCCGCAACAGGCGCTGGATTCCGCCGTTCAGCGCGGGAATCAACTGCTGCGCCGTTTCGAGCAAGCAACCAAATCGTAATCTGTAACTTGCCCGGTGGCGCTGTGCTTACCGGGCCTACGATGTGCCCTATGTAGGCCGGGTAAGGCGTAGCCGCCACCCGGCATTGTTCAGGAATAAAATCTTCATGTCATCATCCCGTCCGGTATTCCGCTCGCGCTGGCTGCCCTATGTGCTGGTCGCGCCGCAGCTGATTATCACGCTGATTTTCTTTATCTGGCCCGCGGGCGAAGCGCTGTGGTACTCGCTGCAGAGCGTCGATCCGTTTGGCCTTTCCAGCCAGTTTGTCGGCCTGGATAACTTCGTCACGCTGTTCCACGACCCGTACTATCTGGACTCTTTCTGGACGACCATAAAATTCAGCACCCTGGTAACCGTCAGCGGCCTGCTTATTTCGCTGTTTTTTGCCGCGCTGGTCGACTATGTGGTGCGCGGCAGCCGCTTTTATCAAACGCTGATGCTGCTGCCGTATGCCGTGGCCCCCGCCGTCGCGGCGGTGCTATGGATCTTCCTCTTCAATCCCGGACGCGGGCTGATCACTCATTTCCTCGGCGAATTGGGTTACGACTGGAACCACGCGCAAAACAGCGGCCAGGCGATGTTCCTGGTGGTCTTCGCCTCGGTCTGGAAGCAGATAAGCTACAACTTCCTGTTCTTCTTCGCCGCGCTGCAGTCGATCCCGCGTTCGCTGGTTGAGGCCGCCGCCATCGACGGCGCCGGGCCGATTCGCCGCTTCTTTAAGCTGGCGCTGCCGCTGATTGCGCCGGTGAGTTTCTTCCTGCTGGTGGTCAACCTGGTTTACGCCTTCTTCGACACCTTCCCGGTGATCGATGCCGCCACCGCCGGCGGCCCGGTGCAGGCGACCACCACCCTAATCTACAAAATTTATCGCGAAGGTTTCGCCGGGCTCGATCTTTCCGCTTCCGCCGCGCAGTCGGTGGTGCTGATGTTCCTCGTCATTATCCTGACGGTGGTGCAGTTCCGTTACGTTGAAAGTAAGGTGCGTTACCAATGATTGAGAACCGTCGCGGGCTGACGATTTTCAGCCACACCATGCTGATTCTGGGCATTGCCGTCATTTTATTCCCGCTGTACGTCGCCTTCGTGGCGGCGACGCTGGATAACAAATCGGTGTTCGAAACGCCGATGACGCTGATTCCCGGAGGGCATCTGCTGGAGAACATGAAGACCATCTGGGTGAACGGGGTCGGCGTCAACAGCGCGCCGTTCTGGCTGATGATGCTCAACAGCTTCATCATGGCGTTCGCCATTACGGTCGGCAAAATCGTGGTGTCGATGCTTTCGGCGTTCGCCATCGTCTGGTTCCGCTTTCCGCTGCGTAACCTGTTCTTCTGGATGATCTTTATCACCTTGATGCTGCCGGTCGAGGTGCGTATTTTTCCGACGGTGGAAGTGATCGCCAACCTCAAAATGCTCGACAGTTATGCCGGGTTAACGCTGCCGTTGATGGCTTCGGCTACCGCCACCTTCTTGTTTCGCCAGTTCTTTATGACTCTGCCGGACGAGCTGATTGAAGCGGCGCGTATTGATGGCGCTTCGCCGATGCGCTTCTTTCGCGACATCGTGCTGCCGCTGTCGAAAACCAACCTCGCCGCGCTGTTCGTTATCACCTTTATCTACGGCTGGAACCAGTATCTATGGCCGTTGCTGATTATTCAGGATGTGAATCTTGGCACCGCCGTCGCCGGTATTAAAGGCATGATCGCCACCGGTGAAGGTACTACCCAGTGGAATCAGGTAATGGCGGCGATGCTGCTGACCCTGATCCCGCCGGTCGTCATCGTTTTAGCCATGCAGCGCGCGTTTGTGCGCGGCCTGGTCGATAGTGAGAAATAAAATGGCTGGTTTAAAACTACAGGCAGTAAGCAAAAGCTGGGATGGCAAAACCCAGGTAATTCAACCGCTGACGCTGGACGTGGCGGACGGGGAGTTTATCGTCATGGTCGGCCCGTCGGGCTGCGGGAAATCAACGCTGTTGCGGATGGTTGCTGGACTTGAACGAGTGACCAGCGGCGATATCTGGATTGACCGTAAACGGGTGACTGAAATGGAACCGAAGGATCGCGGCATCGCGATGGTGTTCCAGAACTATGCGCTTTATCCGCATATGAGCGTGGAAGAGAACATGGCGTGGGGATTGAAGATTCGCGGCATGGGTAAGGGATTGATCGCCGAGCGCGTGCAGGAGGCGGCGCGTATTCTTGAGCTGGATGGCCTGCTCAAGCGCCGCCCGCGGGAACTGTCCGGCGGTCAGCGCCAGCGCGTGGCGATGGGCCGTGCCATCGTGCGTGACCCGGCGGTATTCCTGTTCGACGAACCGTTGTCAAACCTCGATGCCAAGCTACGCGTGCAGATGCGTCTGGAACTGCAACAGCTGCATCGGCGCCTGAAAACCACCTCGCTGTATGTCACCCACGATCAGGTCGAAGCGATGACCCTTGCCCAGCGGGTGATGGTGATGAATAAGGGGATTGCCGAGCAGATCGGCACGCCGGTCGAAGTGTACGAAAAGCCCGCCAGCCGCTTTGTGGCGAGCTTTATCGGCAGCCCGGCCATGAACCTGCTGGAGGGGCGGGTGAGCGATGATGGCGGCCGCTTTGAGCTTGAAGGTGGCATACAACTACCGATGAATCACGAGCATCGGCGCTACGCCGGGCGTAAAATGACTCTCGGTATTCGCCCGGAGCACTTTATTTTAAGCTCGCAGGCGCAAGGCGGCATCCCGCTGCTGATGGATACGCTGGAAATTTTAGGTGCCGATAACCTCGCCCACGGGCGCTGGGGCGAGCAGAAGCTGGTGGTCAGATTGCCGCATCAGCAGCGCCCGGCGGGCGGCAGTACGCTATGGCTGCATCTGCCATTGGAACATCTGCACCTCTTTGATGGTGAAACAGGACAACGCGCATGAGTAACTGGCCTTATCCCCGCATCGTCGCCCATCGCGGCGGCGGTAAACTGGCGCCGGAGAACACCCTGGCGGCTATCGACGTCGGCGCCCGCTACGGGCACACGATGATTGAATTTGACGCCAAGCTGTCGAAGGACGGGCAGATCTTTCTGCTGCATGACGATAACCTCGAACGCACCAGCAACGGCTGGGGCGTGGCGGGCGAGCTGGCGTGGGACGATCTGCTGAAGGTTGATGCCGGCAGCTGGTTCAGCCGCGAGTTTAAGGGCGAACCGCTGCCGCTGCTCTCCCAGGTAGCGGAGCGTTGCCGTCGTCACGGTATGATGGCGAATATCGAAATTAAGCCGACTACCGGGCAAGGGCCGCAGACCGGCAAAGTGGTGGCGCTGGCCGCGCGCGATTTGTGGAAAGGCATGACCGCGCCGCTGCTCTCATCCTTTGAAATTGATGCGCTGGAAGCGGCGCAGGAAGCCGTGCCCGAGCTGCCGCGCGGGTTGCTGCTGGATGAGTGGCGCGATGACTGGCGCGAATTGACCGCCCGGCTGGGCTGCGTGTCAATTCATCTCAACCACAAGCTGCTGGATGCGGCGCGGGTGGCGAGCCTGAAACAGGCCGGCCTGCATATTCTGGTGTATACGGTCAACAAACCCCAGCGCGCCGCCGAGCTACTGCGCTGGGGCGTAGACTGCATCTGCACCGATGCTATTGACGTCATCGGGCCGAATTTCCAGCCTTAAGACTGATTTGCGGCGGACGATCTTTACGGGTTAGTCTGCCGCAGCATCCCGCCGTTGTTGTTCGGCAGTACCTGCGGTTGCGTATTGAGATTGCCGCCCTGCGCCGCGCGCTGCTGATTGGTCTGCAGCTGATTTTGCAAATGCTGTTGCTGCATATGCGTCTGATTATTCAGATTCTGCTTCAGCATGCTTTGCTGCTGCTGTTGCTGCATCTTCATCTCATTTTGCATACGCTGCTGGCTGGGCACCACATAACCCGGCTGGTTAGGATTGTTATCGATGTTAATCGGCTGTGCTAAAACGCCGAGCGGCATCAGCGCCGCCAGGAATAAAATCGCTTTCATTGTTTTCTCCTCCCGTGCGTGGGATCACTTAAGTGTACCTCGAATTCGCCATAACAATGATTTTTTAGGAGTTATCAACCAGGCTTAAGCCGGGAGATAAAACCTACTTTTCAGGAGTAAGACAATGATAAAAACAACAATATGGCGTCAGGTGGTCATCGCAGCGTTACTGGCGGGGGGCAGCTTTACCGTTGCCGCCAATCCGCCGCCCCCGCCGCCGGTCTCGTATGGCGTTGAGGAAGATGTGTTTCACCCGGTGCGCGCCCAGCAGGGGATGGTGGCCTCGGTGGACGCGCTGGCGACCCGCGTCGGCGTAGATATTCTGCGTCAGGGCGGCAACGCCGTCGATGCGGCGGTTGCCGTTGGCTATGCGCTGGCGGTGACGCATCCGCAGGCCGGTAATATCGGCGGCGGCGGCTTTATGATGCTGCGAACTAAAGACGGTAAAACCACGGCGATCGATTTCCGCGAGATGGCCCCGGAACAGGCCACCCGCGATATGTTCCTTGATGAACATGGCAATCCTGACAGTAAAAAATCGCTGACTTCACATCTCGCTTCCGGCACGCCTGGCAGCGTTGCGGGCTTCTCCCTCGCGCTGGAAAAATACGGCACTATGCCGCTGAATAAGGTGGTCCGCCCGGCGATTAAGCTGGCGGAGGAGGGGTTTATCGTTAACGATGCGCTGGCTGACGATTTAAAAACCTACGGCAGCGAAGTGATCCCGCAGCATGAAAACAGCAAAGCGATTTTCTGGAAGAACGGCGAGCCGCTGAAAAAAGGCGACCGGCTGGTGCAAAAGAATCTGGGTAAAAGCCTGGAGCTGATTGCCGAGCACGGCCCGGACGCCTTCTATAAAGGGGCTATCGCCGACCAGATTGCCGGTGAGATGAAAAAACACGGCGGGCTTATCACCAAAGCCGACCTCGCCAACTACAAGGCCGTGGAGCGTACACCGATTAGCGGTGAATATCGCGGCTATGAGGTTTACTCCATGCCGCCGCCGTCCTCTGGCGGGATCCACATCGTGCAGATCCTCAATATCCTCGAAAACTTCGATATGCAGAAATATGGTTTTGGCAGCGCCGACGCCATGCAGGTAATGGCGGAGGCGGAGAAACACGCCTATGCCGACCGTTCTGAATATCTCGGCGACCCTGACTTCGTCAAAGTGCCATGGCAGGCGTTGACCAGCAAGGCTTACGCCAAAGCGATTGCCGCCGAGATTGACGTGAACAAGGCGAAGCCTTCCAGCCAGATCCGTCCGGGCAAGCTGGCGCCGTATGAAAGCAACCAGACCACCCACTTCTCGGTAGTCGATAAAGACGGCAATGCGGTGGCGGTCACCTATACGTTGAATACCACCTTTGGCACCGGCATCGTGGCCGGCGACTCCGGAATTATACTCAACAACCAGATGGATGATTTCTCGGCGAAGCCCGGCGTGCCTAACGTTTATGGTTTAGTCGGCGGCGACGCCAATGCGGTAGGGCCGAAAAAGCGCCCTCTGTCGTCGATGTCGCCGACGATTGTGGTGAAAGACGGGAAAACCTGGCTGGTGACCGGTAGCCCGGGCGGTAGCCGTATTATTACCACCGTGCTGCAAATGGTGGTCAACACCATTGATTTCGGAATGAACGTCGCGGAAGCCACCAACGCGCCGCGCTTCCATCACCAGTGGCTGCCGGACGAGCTGCGGGTGGAGAAAGGTTTTAGCCCCGATACCGTGAAATTGCTGGAAGCGAAAGGGCAGAAAGTCGCGCTGAAAGAGGCGATGGGTAGTACCCAGAGCATTATGGTGGGGCCGGATGGTACGCTGTATGGCGCTTCCGATCCGCGTTCGCCCGGTGATTTGACCGCGGGGTATTAAGGTGTTGCCCGGTGGCGCTGCGCTTACCGGGCCTACAAGTGTACGAACGTAGGCCGGGTAAGGCGAAGCCGCCACCCGGCAACACGCTACTTCATTCTCGCCATATAATACGCATCCACATACTCGCCGTTGCGCAATGCGTAACCCTTGGCGGTGCCTTCGATCTCAAAGCCGTACTTCTTATACACCGCGACCGCCGGGGCGTTATCGGCAAAGACGGTGAGTTCGATGCGATCGACGCGCAGCCAGTTGTCGCACATATCAATCATGGTGCGCATCAGCGCGCTGGCGACGCCGCGGTTATGCCAACGTGAATCTACGCTGATACCAAAATCGGCGACGTGGCTACGGCGGGGGCGTTGGACGACGGCAATGCTTAAATGGCCGACGACTTGCCCATCGATACAGGCCACCAGCTGCTTCACGCCGGGAGTATCGGTTAGCCGCTCCCGCCACATGTGCTCGGATGGATGAGGAACCTGTAGCGTGTTGTGATACACCTCCGGCTGGGCGTGAATTTGACGAATCGCGTCAACATCTTTCGGTTCAGCATGGCGTATCACGATGTCACTCATTCCTTGTTCCTCATTCAGGTGAAAAGTCCCTTTAAACATCACTGACTCCGGCGTTCGAGTCAACACGCATTATTTGCAAAAAAATGTAGACAAGTGCGAATGAGAATGATTATTATTGTCCTGCATTCAGGGAGACCCTTGCGGAAAGCCTGAAAGCACGACATTGCTCACATTGCTTCCAGTATTACTTTAGCCAGCCGGGTGCTGGCTTTTTTTTGCGCTCATTTCAGGCGTGTTGCGATTTGGCGGATTTCACCGCTTCTTCTGCGACCAGGCCGACGATATTGTTTTTATTTTTGCTCTCCGCGGTGGCCAACACTTCGGCGCTGCCGGTAAACAGGCCACCCTTTTTAATCGCCAGCGTGCGATAGGCGAGGGTGCCGTCGAGGTTGCCATGTTCCTCAATAGCGATGCTATCGCCACGGCACTGGCCATGTACCTTGCCGTCGACGATCAGTTCCCGGCAGCTGATATTGCCCTCCACGTGACCCTCGCGCATCACCTTAATCAGATGTTCTTTGGCCTCAATGTTGCCGGTGACCTGGCCATGGATATAAACATGGCCGCAGGCGACGATATTGCCGACAAAATGCACCCCGCTGGCGATCACCGTGGTTTCCTGTTTTTTGACGCTTGCTGCTTCTGGATCTGCTGCCGCCACGGTTGGCGCAGCGACTTCAGCAGCCTGCGCTTCGGTTTTATTTTTCTTCATAAACATAGCGTTAATTTTTTCCCGTTGGGTATGAATAAGGAATGCGAAGAGAGTACAGGCGGCCGCCAGGCGCGCCAGCGCGGTCTCATCGCTAAACCAGGCGATTAGTGCGAGAAGCCAGAAAAAAATGGCGCAGTTTATGGCGAGATACGTTTTTTCCATCAGCAGCGGCTGGCTACTCCGTTAGTCTTTAGCAACGTCCTGGTTTTGCCCTTCACTTATCCGCAGTTTCGTCATTGGGATCAAGACTTTCTGTTGAAAAATGGCGTTTTAATGGCTTATTAATCAATCTCTTATTAAAAATTACGTATGAGTGATAACCGAAATATTTTGCCGGTGAATTTTCCTGCTTAGAGGAAAAGGGGGATGAAGTGAGCCGCCTGCTTGCGCTATGGTTAAAGGCAGCACATCAACTAAGGACAGCGTTATGATTCTGCACTGCGCATTTATTGGCTTTGGTAAAAGCACGACCCGCTACCACCTTCCTTACGTCCTGCATCGCAAAGACCGCTGGCACGTCGCGCATATTTATCGCCGCAGCGCCAGGCCGGAAGAACAGGCGCCGGCGTATTCCCATATCCACTTCACCAGCGACCTCGATGAAGTACTGAACGACCCGCAGGTCAAGCTGGTAGTGGTCTGCACCCATGTCGATAGCCACTTCGAATACACGAAGCGGGCGCTGGAAGCAGGGAAAAACGTACTGGTTGAAAAACCCTTCACCCCGATGCTTACAGAGGCGAAGACCCTGTTCGCGCTGGCGAAAAGCAAAGGGTTGACGGTAACGCCTTACCAGAACCGCCGCTTCGACTCCTGTTTCCTGACCACCAAAAAGGTGATTGAAAGCGGTAAGCTCGGCGAGCTGGTGGAAATTGAAAGTCATTTTGATAACTACCGACCGGTGGCGGAAACCCTCCAGGGGGGACCGCAAAGCGGCGATTTCTACGGCCTCGGGGTGCATACCATGGACCAGATCATTTCGCTGTTTGGTCGCCCGGATCATGTTTCCTACGATCTGCGATCACTACGCAATAAAGCCAATCCCGATGACACGTTTGAAGCTCAACTGTTTTATGGCGACCTGAAAGCGATTGTCAAAACCAGCCATCTGGTGCAGATTGACTACCCGAAATTTATCGTTCATGGCCATAAAGGCTCGTTTGTGAAATACGGCATTGACCAGCAGGAGACCAGCCTGAAGGCCAACATTATGCCGGGCGACGCGGGGTTCGGCGCTGATGATAGCGTGGGGCAACTGGTGTACATCAACGAGGCGGGCGTGGCGGTACGTGAAGAGGTGCCGCTGGAAACCGGCGACTACGGACGAGTGTATGACGCGCTGTATGACACCCTCGTTAACGGCCGGCCGAATTACGTCAAGGAATCTGAAGTTCTCACCAATATGGAGATTCTGCAGCGCGGCTTTGAACAGCCTTCTCCGGCTACTATTACCCTCGCGAAATAAGAAAATCTGGCTCCTCGTCGCTTGTTCATATTTTTTGAACAGAGGAGTCAATTTTCACCCTCTATGATCGCCGGCGGAATGGGTCCACACTTACTCCATCGAAAACATACGGGGGTGCAACATGATCTACTTACGCAAAGCTAACGAACGTGGCCACGCTAACCATGGCTGGCTGGATTCCTGGCATACTTTCTCTTTCGCCAACTACTACGACCCGAACTTTATGGGGTTCTCCGCGCTGCGCGTGATTAACGATGACGTAATCGACGCCGGCCAGGGGTTTGGCACCCATCCGCACAAAGACATGGAAATCCTGACTTATGTGCTGGAAGGCGCGGTTGAGCACCAGGACAGCATGGGTAACAAAGAGCAGGTTCCGGCTGGCGAGTTCCAGATTATGAGCGCGGGTACCGGCGTACGTCACTCTGAGTACAACCCGAGCAGCACCGACCGCCTGCGTTTGTATCAGATCTGGATTATTCCAGAAGAAACCGGCATTACGCCGCGCTACGAGCAGCGCCGCTTTGATGCCGCGCAGGGCAAACAGCTGGTACTGTCGCCAGATGCGCGCGAAGGGTCGCTGAAAGTGCATCAGGATATGGAACTGTATCGCTGGGCGCTGCTGAAAGATGAGCAGTCGGTTCACCAGATTGCCGCGGAACGTCGCGTGTGGATCCAGGTAGTGAAAGGCGAAGTAACGATTAACGGCACCAAAGCCACCACCAGCGATGGTCTGGCGATTTGGGACGAGCAGGCGATTTCGGTTCACGCCGACAGCGATAGCGAAATATTGCTGTTCGATCTGCCGCCGGTTTGATACGCGTCATCCTTCAAGCCGCATTTTTGTTGGCTCTCCTCACTCACCCCGGTCGCGTACCCTTTGTACGCTTCCGGGGATTCGTTGCGTTGCCGCCTCAATGCAACTTGAATGATTTTGCGTATTAACTCTAAATAAATCTTTTGGCCCTTTTTTCTCCGGGAAGGTTGCGCTTTGTCCGTGATAAACTGAGAAAATGTTTCCCAGCCGATCACAGTCAGGACGATGAAAAAGAAAAGACCCGTACTTCAGGATGTAGCCGATCTTGTCGGCGTGACCAAAATGACGGTCAGTCGCTATTTACGTAACCCGGAACAGGTTTCTGAGGCCCTGCGTGGCAAGATTGCCGTTGCACTCGATGAGCTGGGTTATATTCCCAATCGCGCTCCTGATATTCTCTCCAACGCCACCAGCCGCGCCATCGGCGTGCTGCTGCCCTCGTTAACTAACCAGGTCTTCTCGGAAGTGCTACGCGGCATTGAAAGCGTCACCGACGCCTTCGGTTATCAAACCATGCTGGCGCACTACGGCTATAAGCCGGAGATGGAAGAGAAGCGTCTCGAATCAATGCTTTCCTGGAACATTGACGGCCTGATCCTCACTGAACGTACCCACACGCCGCGGACGCTGAAAATGATTGAAGTCGCCGGCATCCCGGTGGTTGAGCTGATGGACAGCCAGTCGCCGTGCCTCGACATTGCCGTCGGTTTCGATAACTTCGAAGCGGCGCGGCAGATGACGGCGGCGATTATCGCCCGCGGTCACCGCCACGTTGCTTATCTCGGCGCGCGTCTTGATGAACGTACTATCATCAAACAGAAGGGGTACGAGCAGGCGATGCTTGATGCTGGCATGACGCCCTACAGCGTGATGGTGGAGCAATCCTCTTCTTACTCGTCAGGGATTGAGCTGATGCGTCAGGCGCGTCGCGAATATCCGCAGCTCGACGGCATCTTCTGCACCAACGATGACCTCGCGGTCGGCGCGGCGTTCGAGTGCCAGCGTCTGGGGCTGAAGATCCCGGACGACATGGCGATAGCCGGTTTCCACGGTCACGATATCGGTCAGGTGATGGAGCCGCGTCTCGCCAGCGTACTGACCCCGCGCGAGCGCATGGGACGCATCGGCGCCGAGCGCCTGCTGGCGCGCATCCGTGGAGAGACGATTACCCCTAAGATGTTAGATTTAGGTTTCACATTGTCACCGGGCGGATCTATTTAAATCGACAAGTTTGAAGTAGATCACACATATTCACATCTGGCACGAATGGTTATTGCTTCTCCCAGGGTCCGGCATGACAATGTTACCGATAACAGTTACCCGTAACACTTGCCCGTAATCATTAATCAATACGCCGCCTTCGCGCTGTATCAGTCAGCTCCGACGCGGCGCACCAGTCCAGTGGGAGGACGCTTTGAGCACGACTAACCATGATCACCACGTCTATGTCCTGATGGGCGTTTCCGGCAGCGGTAAATCCGCCGTCGCCAGCGAAGTGGCGCATCAACTGAAAGCCGCGTTTCTCGATGGCGATTTTCTGCATCCGCGCAGCAACATCACCAAGATGGCTTCCGGCGAGCCGCTGAACGACGATGACCGCACCCCGTGGCTGCAGGCGTTGAATGACGCGGCATTCGCCATGCAGCGCACCAACAAAGTTTCGCTGATCGTCTGTTCGGCGCTGAAAAAAAGCTACCGCGACATTCTGCGCAAGGGCAACCCGAACCTCTCCTTTATCTACCTGAAAGGCGACTTCGACGTGATTGAAAGCCGGCTGAAGGCGCGTAAAGGGCACTTCTTCAAAACCCAAATGTTGGTGACGCAGTTTGAAACACTGCAGGAACCAGGCGCTGACGAAAGCGATGTGCTTATCGTCGATATCGACCAGTCACTGGAAGGCGTGGTCGCCAGCACCATTGAGGTGATTAACAAAGGCAGTAACTAGTGAGTACTTTAACGCTTGTTTTAACAGCAGTCGGCTCGGTATTGCTGCTGCTGTTTTTAGTCATGAAGGCGCGTATGCACGCCTTCGTGGCTTTGATGGTGGTTTCTATTGGCGCAGGTCTCTTTTCCGGTATGCCGCTGGATAAAATCGCGGCGACGATGGAAAAAGGGATGGGCGGCACGCTGGGCTTCCTGGCGATAGTCGTCGCGCTGGGCGCGATGTTCGGTAAAATTTTGCATGAAACCGGCGCGGTCGACCAGATTGCGGTGAAAATGCTGAAATCCTTCGGCCACAACCGCGCGCACTATGCGATTGGTCTTGCCGGCCTTATCTGCGCGCTGCCGCTATTCTTTGAAGTGGCGATCGTGCTGCTGATTAGCGTCGCGTTTTCCATGGCGCGCCATACCGGCACTAACCTCGTGAAGCTGGTGATCCCGCTGTTCGCCGGCGTAGCCGCCGCCGCGGCATTCCTGCTGCCGGGGCCCGCGCCGATGCTGCTGGCTTCGCAGATGCACGCCGATTTCGGCTGGATGATCCTGATTGGCCTCTGCGCTGCTATTCCGGGGATGATTATCGCCGGCCCGCTGTGGGGTAACTTCATCAGCCGCTACGTTGAGCTGCACATTCCTGACGATATCAGCGAACCGCATCTCGGCGAAGGTAAAATGCCGTCCTTCGGCTTTAGCCTCTCGCTGATCCTGCTGCCGCTGGTGCTGGTCGGCTTGAAAACCATCGCCGCGCGCTTTGTGCCGGTGGGATCCACCGCCTATGAATGGTTCGAGTTTATCGGCCACCCATTCACCGCGATTCTGGTTGCCTGCCTGGTAGCGATTTACGGCCTGGCGGTACGTCAGGGGATGGCGAAAGATCGCGTGATGGAGATCTGCGGCGCGGCGCTGCAGCCGGCGGGTATTATTCTGCTGGTGATTGGCGCAGGCGGCGTCTTCAAGCAGGTGCTGGTGGACTCCGGCGTCGGCCCGGCGCTCGGCGAAGCGCTGACTGGCCTGGGTCTGCCGATTGCGATTACCTGCTTCGTGCTGGCGGCTGCCGTGCGTATTATTCAGGGCTCCGCGACCGTGGCGTGTCTGACGGCGGTCGGCCTGGTGATGCCGGTCATTGAGCAACTGAACTATAGCGGCGCGCAAATGGCGGCTCTCTCCATCTGTATCGCGGGTGGTTCGATTGTGGTGAGCCACGTAAACGATGCCGGCTTCTGGCTGTTCGGTAAGTTCACCGGCGCCAGCGAAGCGCAGACGCTGAAAACCTGGACGATGATGGAAACCATCCTTGGCACCACCGGCGCCATTGTCGGGATGATTGCTTTCCAGCTGCTGAGCTAAGTAAAAATAATTTCCCCGGACGCCACCACGGTATCCGGGGGAAAAACCAGGGTAATACCGCTTACCCTGGATTCTCCTCGGTAACACGCTTTTTTCCCCTCTTTTCCACTTCCTTTTGCCGTGAATATCAGCGCTACGACAATGATCGTATTGCTCGTCAGGCCTTGCGGCACAAGGATTTGTCCGTTTTTTTTCGCAAGCGTGAAAGCGATATTTTTCGCGCTGAATCCATAATCAGGATCAATAAAATAGCGACGGAAAATATTCCATTACGCGGGTTATTTGCCCGATAATCTTTACGCTTTTTATGACTACCAGCGACGGTAGGCGGAGTGCGGGATAAGTTGCTTTTCTGATTGGCGCGCAATCATTGATTAATTTCACTTGCGACTTTAGCTGCATTTTGTAATGTGAAGGACATCCCAGTTGGAAACTGGCCTGGCACTAACAGCACACACCTCGCAGGAATACGTTATGAAAAATGTTGGTTTTATCGGTTGGCGTGGAATGGTCGGCTCTGTTCTCATGCAACGCATGGTGGAAGAGCGTGATTTCGACGCCATTCGCCCTGTTTTCTTCTCCACCTCTCAGCTGGGTCAGCCCGCGCCGTCATTCGGCGGCAGTACCGGGGGGACGCTTCAGGATGCATTCGATCTGGAAGCGCTGAAGGCGCTGGACATTATTGTTACCTGCCAGGGCGGCGATTACACCAACGAGATTTACCCGAAGCTGCGCGAAAGCGGCTGGCAGGGGTACTGGATTGACGCGGCGTCTTCGCTGCGCATGAAAGACGATGCGATCATTATTCTCGACCCGGTTAACCAGGATGTGATTACCGCTGGCCTGAATAACGGCATTAAAACCTTCGTCGGCGGCAACTGTACGGTGAGCCTGATGCTGATGTCCCTCGGCGGCCTGTTTGCCCATGACCTGGTGGAGTGGGTCAGCGTGGCGACCTACCAGGCGGCTTCCGGCGGCGGCGCGCGCCATATGCGCGAACTGCTGAGCCAGATGGGCCAGCTGCATGGCCACGTGGCGAGCGAGCTGGCGAACCCGGCTTCCGCGATTCTCGATATCGAGCGCAAAGTGACGTCGCTGACCCGCAGCGGCGATCTGCCGGTCGATAACTTTGGCGTGCCGCTGGCGGGCAGCCTGATCCCATGGATCGACAAACAGCTTGATAACGGCCAGAGCCGCGAAGAGTGGAAAGGCCAGGCGGAGACCAACAAAATTCTCGCCACCGCGTCGCCGATCCCGGTCGATGGTCTGTGCGTGCGCGTCGGCGCGCTGCGCTGCCACAGCCAGGCGTTTACCATCAAGCTGAAGAAAGATGTTTCTATCCCGACCGTTGAGGAGCTGTTGGCCGCGCATAACCCGTGGGCCAAAGTGGTGCCAAACGATCGTGAAATCACCATGCGCGAGCTGACCCCAGCCGCGGTGACCGGCACCCTGACCACCCCGGTAGGGCGCCTGCGTAAACTGAACATGGGTCCTGAGTACCTGTCGGCCTTTACCGTCGGCGACCAGCTGCTGTGGGGCGCCGCCGAACCGTTGCGCCGCATGCTACGACAGCTGGCGTAAACGCAGGACAAACGATAAGGGGTGTGGATACACCCCTTTTTTTTGCGTAATACAAGGAGTAAACGCGGATGTTGGATTTTTCCCCACGGAGGTAACGCAGCCTTGGCTATGCTTTAAGTAAGGAGTTCCTTACCTGAAGGTGGGACGGAGCAGGAGGATGCACGTTGGTGCTGCGCCGTTCAGGTCAAAAAAGTCGCCGGTTACAGGAAAGGGCGACACTTACAACAGGATGAAAGCATGTCGAATCGAATCGATAGAGACGTGATTAATGCGCTTATTGCAGGTCATTTCGCGGATCCCTTTTCCGTGCTTGGCATGCACCGCACCGAGGCGGGGCTGGAAGTTCGCGCATTATTACCAGACGCCACCGAAGTGTGGGTTATTGAACCAAAAACCGGGCGTAAAGTCGGCAAACTCGAATGCCTCGATTCGCGCGGATTCTTTAGCGGCCTGCTGCCGCGGCGTAAAAACGCTTTTCGCTACCAGCTGGCCGTCACCTGGCACGGACAGCAAAACCTGATTGACGACCCTTACCGTTTCGGCCCGCTGCTGCAGGATGTTGACGCCTGGCTGTTGTCCGAGGGAACGCACCTGCGCCCTTACGAAACCCTGGGCGCGCACGCCGACACCATGGATGGCGTCACCGGTACGCGCTTTTCGGTTTGGGCGCCTAATGCCCGGCGGGTTTCCGTAGTGGGGCAATTTAACTACTGGGATGGTCGACGCCATCCGATGCGCCTGCGCAAAGAGTCTGGTATCTGGGAACTCTTCATCCCCGGCGCGCTTAATGGCCAGCTGTATAAATTCGAGCTGATCGATGCCCACGGCAATCTGCGCGTCAAAGCCGACCCTTACGCCTTTGAGTCGCAAATGCGCCCGGAAAGCGCGTCGCTTATCTGCGATTTGCCGCCCAAAGTCGAACAGCCGGCGGAACGCAAAGCCGCGAACCAGTTCGATGCGCCGATCTCTATCTATGAAGTGCACCTCGGTTCCTGGCGCCGCCATACCGACAATAACTTCTGGCTAAGCTACCGCGAACTGGCGGACCAACTGGTGCCCTACGCAAAATGGATGGGCTTCACCCACCTTGAACTGCTCCCGGTGAACGAACACCCGTTCGACGGCAGTTGGGGCTACCAGCCGACCGGCCTCTACGCCCCGACACGCCGCTTCGGCACCCGTGAAGATTTCCGCTATTTCATCGATGCCGCCCACGCAGCAGGCCTTAACGTGATCCTCGATTGGGTTCCGGGCCATTTCCCGGCGGATGACTTTGCGCTGGCCTCATTTGACGGCACCTCGCTGTATGAACATAGCGATCCGCGCGAAGGTTATCACCAGGACTGGAATACCCTTATCTATAACTACGGCCGCCGCGAAGTCAGCAATTACCTGGTGGGTAACGCGCTGTACTGGATCGAGCGCTTCGGCATTGACGCGCTGCGCGTCGACGCGGTGGCGTCGATGATCTACCGCGACTACAGCCGTAAAGCGGGCGAGTGGATCCCTAACGAATACGGCGGGCGGGAAAATCTCGAAGCGATCGAGTTTCTGCGTAACACCAACCGTATTCTCGGCGAGCAGACGCCAGGCGCGGTAACGATGGCGGAAGAGTCCACCGATTTTGCCGGCGTGACGCGCCCGCCCGCCGACGGCGGCCTCGGCTTCTGGTTCAAATGGAATCTCGGCTGGATGCACGACACGCTGGACTATATGAAGCTCGATCCGGTTCATCGTCGCTACCATCACGACAAAATGACCTTCGGCATGCTCTACAACTACACCGAGAACTTCGTGCTGCCGCTCTCCCACGATGAAGTGGTGCACGGCAAAAAATCGATTCTCGACCGCATGCCGGGGGACGCATGGCAGCGCTTTGCCAACCTGCGCGCCTATTACGGCTGGCTGTTCGCCTTCCCGGGCAAAAAGCTGCTGTTTATGGGCAATGAATTTGCCCAGGGCCGCGAGTGGAATCACGACGCCAGTCTCGACTGGCATCTGCTGGAGGGCGGCGACAACTGGCACCATGGCGTCCAGCGGCTGGTGCGCGACCTGAACCACACCTACCGCCACCATAAAGCGCTGCATGAACTTGATTTCGATCCCTACGGCTTCGAATGGCTGGTGGTCGACGATCATGAGCGTTCGGTATTTATCTTTGTGCGCCGCGATAAAGCCGGCAATGAGATTATCGTCGCCAGCAACTTCACCCCGGTGCCGCGCCACAACTACCGTTTCGGCATTAACCAGCCGGGACGCTGGCGCGAAGAATTGAACACTGACTCGATGCATTATCACGGCAGTAACGCCGGAAATGGCGGCGTGGTTGAGAGCGAGCCCGTCGCCAGCCATGGTCGTCAGCATTCGTTGTCGATTACCCTGCCGCCGCTGGCGACCATCTGGCTGGTACGGGAGGCCTGATGACGACGCTTGCCGCGGGAAAACCGGCGCCTTTGGGCGCCAGCTATGACGGCAAAGGGGTGAACTTCACCTTGTTTTCCGCCCACGCCGAGCGGGTGGAGCTCTGCGTGTTCGACCAGCAGGGCAACGAGCGGCGCTACGACCTACCGGCGCGCAGCGGCGACATCTGGCACGGCTGGCTGGCCGATGCGCGTCCGGGGCTACGCTACGGTTATCGGGTGCACGGGCCGTGGGATCCGGCGCAGGGGCATCGCTTCAATCCGGCCAAGCTGCTGCTCGACCCCTGCGCGCATCAGGTGGCGGGTGAACTGTTGGACGACGAGCGTCTGCATGGCGGGATGCATGAAGCGGATGCCCGCGATAGCGCAGCCATCGCGCCAAAGTCGCAGGTAGTCGATCTGCATTACGACTGGCTCGGCGATAAACCGCCGCGCACGCCGTGGGGCGAAACGGTCATTTATGAAGCCCACGTCAAAGGGTTGACCTGGCTGCATCCGGAGCTGCCGGAGGCGATCCGCGGCACCTATCAGGCGCTGGGCCACCCGTTGATGATCGACTATTTCCGCCGCCTGGGTATTACCGCGCTGGAGCTGATGCCGGTAGCGCAGTTCGCCAGCGAACCCCGCCTGCAGCGGATGGGGCTGAGCAACTACTGGGGCTACAACCCGCTGGCGCTGTTTGCGCTGGAGCCGCGCTACGCCAGCCAGCCGCAGCGGGCGCTCGATGAGTTCCGCGATGCGGTGAAAGCGCTGCACGCGGCGGGTATTGAGGTGATCCTCGATATCGTGCTGAACCATAGCGCGGAAATCGATCTTGAAGGGCCGACAGTCTCCCTGCGCGGTATCGATAACCGCAGCTATTATTGGATCAGGGACGACGGCGATTATCACAACTGGACCGGCTGCGGTAACACGCTCAACCTCAGTCATCCTGGCGTGGTGGAGTATGCCCTGCAGTGCCTGCGATTTTGGGTTGATGAGTGCCACGTTGACGGTTTTCGCTTCGACCTGGCGTCGGTGATGGGGCGCATGCCGGAATTTCGTCAGGACGCGCCGCTGTTTGAGGCCATTCGCCGCGACCCGGTATTGTCGGCGCTCAAGCTGATTGCCGAACCCTGGGATATTGGCCAGGGAGGTTATCAGGTGGGGAACTTCCCGCCGCTGTTTGCCGAATGGAACGACCATTTTCGCGATACCGCGCGCCGTTTCTGGCTGCAACAAAACGTGTCGTTGGGTGACTTCGCCCAGCGCTTCGCCGCCTCCAGCGACCTCTTTGCCCGCGATGGCAAGCGGCCTGCGGCGACGATCAATTTGATCACGGCGCATGATGGCTTCACCCTACGTGATTGTGTCTGTTTCAATCAGAAACACAATCAGGCGAACGGTGAAGAGAATCGCGATGGGACTAACAATAACTACAGCAACAATCATGGTATAGAGGGATTAGAAGCCAATCTTGCCGTGATTGAGCGGCGGCGCGATAGCGTACATGCGCTCCTGACCACGCTGCTGCTGTCGCAAGGAACGCCGATGCTGCTGGCGGGCGATGAGCATGGCCATAGTCAGCACGGAAACAATAATGCGTACTGTCAGGACAATGCTTTGACCTGGCTGGACTGGCGGCGGGCAAATCACGGATTAACCGCGTTTGTCGCCGCGCTTATCCACCTGCGTCGGCGCATTCCGGCGTTAACCCGTAATCAGTGGTGGCAGGAGCATGACGGCAACGTGAGCTGGCTCAATCAGCGCGGAGAACCGTTAAACGCCGACGAGTGGCAGCATGGCGCCGCGCGGCTGCAAATCCTGTTATCCGATCGCTGGTTGATCGCGCTGAATGCCACCGCTGAGGTGGCGGATATGGTTTTACCCGCGGGGGAGTGGCGCGCCGTTCCTCCATTCGCCGGAGAGGATAATCCGGTCATCATGGCTGTCTGGCATGGGCCCGCGCACGGAGTTTGCGTATTTCAAAGGTCATAGTCCCTGGGGGTTTTCGGCGCGTTCATGATGAATGCGCCGTGAAGCAGGGGAATCAAAAGGAGTTAATCATGGTTGGGCTTGAAAAGAACGATCCGTTGATGCTGGCGCGTCAACTTCCTCTCAAATCGGTGGCGCTGATCCTTGCTGGCGGGCGTGGTACCCGGCTTAAGGATTTAACCATTAAGCGCGCGAAGCCTGCCGTCCACTTTGGCGGTAAGTTCCGTATTATCGACTTCGCGTTATCTAACTGTCTTAACTCAGGTATTCGCCGCATCGGCGTGATTACCCAATACCAGTCGCATACCCTGGTGCAGCATATTCAGCGCGGCTGGTCTTTCTTCAGCGAAGAGATGAATGAGTTTGTCGATCTGCTACCGGCGCAGCAGCGGGTACACGGTGAAAACTGGTATCGCGGTACCGCCGATGCGGTGACGCAGAACCTCGACATTATTCGTCGTTATAAAGCCGAGTATGTGGTGATCCTCGCCGGCGACCACATCTACAAACAGGATTACTCGCGCATGCTGATCGACCATGTCGAAAAAGGCGCGCGCTGCACCGTCGCCTGCATGCCGGTGCCCATCGAAGAAGCATCCGCTTTTGGCGTGATGGCGGTTGACGAAAGCGAGAAGATCATCGAGTTCGTCGAGAAACCGGCCAACCCGCCGGCGATGCCGAACGACGCCACCCGCTCGCTTGCCAGTATGGGTATCTATGTCTTTGATGCGGATTACCTTTATGAACTGCTGGCCGCTGACGACCTCGACGAAAACTCCAGCCACGACTTCGGCAAAGATATCATCCCGAAAATTACCGAAGCTGGCATGGCTTATGCACATCCTTTCCCGCTCTCCTGCGTGCAATCCGACCCGCAAGCCGAGCCGTACTGGCGCGATGTGGGTACGCTGGAAGCCTACTGGAAGGCCAACCTCGACCTGGCCTCGGTGACGCCGGAGCTGGATATGTACGACCAGCACTGGCCTATCCGTACCCACATGGAATCGCTGCCGCCGGCGAAGTTCGTCCAGGACCGCTCCGGCAGCCACGGCATGACGCTGAACTCGCTGGTTTCCGGCGGTTGCATTATCTCGGGCTCGGTGGTGGTGCAGTCGGTGCTGTTCCCGCGGGTGCGGGTGAATTCGTTTTGTAACATTGATTCGGCAGTCTTATTGCCGGATGTCTGGGTCGGGCGCTCGTGCCGCCTGCGCCGCTGCGTGATAGATCGCGCCTGCGTCATCCCGGAAGGGATGGTTATTGGGGAGAATGCGGAAGAAGATGCCAGCCGCTTCTATCGTTCAGAAGAAGGGATCGTGCTGGTTACGCGCGACATGCTGCGGAAACTGGGGCACAAACAGGAGCGATAATGCAGGTTTTACACGTATGTTCAGAGATGTTCCCGTTGTTAAAAACCGGCGGTCTGGCTGACGTTATTGGCGCGCTGCCTGCGGCGCAGATAGCAGACGGCGTGGATACCCGCGTGCTGCTGCCGGGGTATCCGGATATCCGCCGCGGGATTACCGACGCGCAGGTTGTCACCCGCCGGGATACCTTTGCCGGGCGCATCACCCTGCTGTTCGGCCATTTTAACGGCGTCGGTATCTATCTGATCGACGCGCCGCCTCTCTACGATCGTCCGGGGAGCCCATATCACGACGCCAACATGAATGCCTATACCGACAACGTGCTGCGCTTTGCGTTGCTCGGCTGGGTGGGTAGCGAAATGGCCTGCGGGCTGGATCCATTCTGGCGCCCGGAGGTGGTGCACGCTCATGACTGGCACGCGGGCCTGACGCCGGCTTACCTGGCGGCGCGCGGACGGCCGGCGAAATCGGTGTTTACGGTGCACAATCTCGCCTACCAGGGGATGTTTTACTCCTGGCATATGAATGAGATAGAGCTGCCGTGGTCGTTCTATAACATGCACGGCCTCGAATTTAACGGCCAGATCTCGTTCCTCAAAGCCGGGCTGTACTATGCCGACCATATCACGGCGGTGAGCCCAACCTACGCGCGGGAAATCACCGAACCGCAATATGCCTACGGCATGGAAGGGCTGCTGCGCCAGCGCCAGCACGAGGGCCGCTTGTCCGGCATCCTTAACGGCGTCGATGATAGTATCTGGAATCCGCAAAGCGATCTGCTGCTGGCGGCGCGCTATGACCGCGATAGTCTGGAAGAGAAAGCCGAGAATAAACGACAGCTGCAAATCGCCATGGGGCTGAAGGTGGATGACAAAGCGCCGCTGTTCGCCGTGGTGAGCCGCCTGACCAGCCAAAAAGGGCTTGATCTGGTGCTGGAGGCGCTGCCGGGCCTGCTGGAGCAGGGCGGGCAACTGGCGCTGCTGGGCGCCGGCGATCCGGTACTGCAGGAGGGCTTCCTCGCCGCCGCCGCCGAACATCCGGGCCAGGTCGGCGTGCAGATTGGCTATCACGAGGCGTTTTCGCACCGCATCATGGGCGGCGCCGATGTGATTCTGGTTCCCAGCCGCTTTGAACCATGCGGCCTGACTCAGCTGTATGGCCTGAAATACGGCACCCTGCCGCTGGTGCGCCGCACCGGCGGTCTCGCCGATACCGTGGCCGACTGTTCGCTGGAAAACCTCGCCGACGGCGTCGCCAGCGGCTTTGTCTTTGAGGACAGTAACGCGGTGTCGTTGCTGCGAGCCATCCGGCGCACCTTTGTGTTGTGGTCGCGGCCATCGCTGTGGCGCTACGTTCAGCGTCAGGCGATGAATATGGACTTTAGCTGGCAGGTGGCGGCGAAATCCTATCGTGAACTCTATCAACGCTTGATGTAATCACAGGAGCTATGGCTATGAATGCACCCTTTAGTTATGCATCACCGACGCTGAGCGTTGAGGCGTTAAAGCATTCTATCGCGTATAAGCTGATGTTTATCATCGGCAAAGATCCGGCGATCGCCAACAAACACGAATGGCTGAACGCCACCCTGTTCGCCGTTCGCGACCGCATGGTCGAGCGCTGGCTGCGTTCAAACCGCGCCCAGCTGTCGCAGGAAGTGCGGCAGGTTTACTATCTGTCGATGGAGTTTTTGATTGGTCGCACCCTCTCTAACGCGCTGTTGTCGTTAGGGATTTATGAAGATGTGAATAATGCGCTGGCCGATATGGGGCTCGATCTGGAAGAGCTTATTGATGAAGAAAACGACCCCGGTTTAGGCAACGGCGGTTTAGGGCGCCTGGCCGCCTGCTTCCTCGATTCTCTGGCGACGCTGGGCCTGCCGGGCCGCGGCTACGGTATCCGCTACGACTATGGGATGTTCAAGCAGAACATCGTCGACGGGCGGCAGAAAGAGTCGCCGGATTACTGGCTGGAGTACGGCAACCCGTGGGAGTTCGAACGCCACAATACGCGCTATAAAGTGCGTTTCGGCGGCCGCGTGCAGCAAGAAGGGAAAAATACCCGCTGGATAGAGACCGAAGAGATTATCGCCGAAGCCTACGATCAGATTATCCCCGGTTTCGATACCGATGCCACCAACACTCTGCGGCTGTGGAGCGCGCAGGCCAGTAGCGAAATCAACCTCGGTAAATTCAACCAGGGCGACTACTTCGCGGCGGTGGAAGATAAGAACCACTCCGAGAACGTTTCGCGGGTGCTGTACCCGGATGATTCCACCTATTCCGGGCGCGAGCTGCGTCTGCGTCAGGAGTATTTCCTGGTCTCGGCGACGGTGCAGGATATCCTCAGCCGCCACTACCAGCTGCACCGCACCTACGACAATCTGGCGGCGAAAATCGCCATTCACCTCAATGACACTCATCCGGTGCTGTCGATCCCTGAGCTGATGCGTCTGCTGATCGATGAACACAAATTTAGCTGGGATGAAGCCTTCGAGGTGACCTGCCAGGTCTTCTCCTATACCAACCATACGTTGATGAGCGAAGCGCTGGAGACCTGGCCGGTCGATATGCTGGGGAAAATCCTGCCGCGCCATCTGCAGATTATCTTCGAGATTAACGATTACTTCCTCAAGACGCTGCAGGAGCAGTATCCCAACGATACCGCGCTGCTG
Organism: Klebsiella sp. K-3; assembly: GCF_051207495.1. Lineage (NCBI taxonomy): Bacteria > Pseudomonadati > Pseudomonadota > Gammaproteobacteria > Enterobacterales > Enterobacteriaceae > Klebsiella > Klebsiella sp. K-3. The sequence continues at coordinate 299,968 of NZ_JBPNXF010000006.1, forward strand.
AGCCGTACCTCGATCATTGATGAATCCAATGGGCGCCGGGTGCGTATGGCGTGGCTGGCGGTTGTCGTCAGCCATAAAGTCAACGGCGTGTCCGAGCTGCATTCGCGCTTAATGGTCGAGTCGCTGTTTGCCGAGTTTGCAAAGATTTTCCCGATGCGCTTTACCAACGTCACCAACGGCGTCACGCCGCGGCGCTGGCTGGCGTTGGCAAACCCGCCGCTGTCGCAGGTGCTGGATGAGAATATTGGCCACACATGGCGTACCGACTTAAGCCAGTTGAGCGATCTGCTTCAGCATATTGATTATCCGACGGTGAACCAGGCGGTGCGCCGCGCCAAGCTTGAGAATAAGCAGCGGCTGGCGAACTATATCGCCCAGCAGTTGAACGTGGTGGTCAATCCTAAGGCGCTGTTTGATGTGCAGATCAAACGCATCCACGAATATAAACGCCAGCTGATGAATATCCTGCACGTCATCACCCGCTACAACCGGATCAAAGCCGATCCGCAGGCGGAGTGGGTACCGCGGGTGAATATCTTCGCCGGTAAGGCCGCGTCGGCCTACTATATGGCGAAGCATATTATTCATCTGATCAACGATGTGGCGGCGGTGGTGAACAACGATCCGCAGATTGGCGATAAGCTAAAAGTTGTGTTTATCCCTAACTACAGCGTGAGCCTGGCGCAGCTGATTATCCCGGCGGCGGATCTCTCCGAGCAGATTTCGTTGGCGGGAACGGAAGCGTCCGGTACCAGTAATATGAAGTTTGCGCTCAACGGGGCGCTAACCATTGGTACGCTGGATGGCGCTAACGTCGAGATGCTGGAGCACGTTGGCGAAGACAATATCTTTATCTTCGGTAATACCGCGGAACAGGTGGAAGCCCTGCGCAGCAACGGCTATAAACCGCGCGATTACTATGAGCAGGATGAGGAGCTGCATCAGGCGTTGACGCAGATTGGCACCGGTCTGTTCAGCCCGTCGGAGCCAGGCCGTTACCGCGACCTGCTGGATTCGCTGATTAACTTCGGCGACCACTACCAGGTACTGGCGGACTATCGCAGCTACGTTGATTGCCAGGATAAGGTGGACGAACTGTACCGTCATCCGGAGGAGTGGGCCAATAAAGCGATGATGAACATCGCCAACATGGGCTATTTCTCATCCGACCGCACGATCCAAGAGTACGCTAAACATATCTGGCATATCGACCCGGTTCGTTTGTAATCGGTTAAGCATCAGTAAAACGGGGCCAGTTGGCCCCGTTTTTGTGTGTGCGGTGATGTAGCCCGGGCCAGGCGTCAGCCGCCGCCCGGGGTATGTCAGGACGCTAACGACAGTTCAGACTTTCCCGTATGTTGCGCCAGCCACTCGCTGATGCGCGCCTGCTGCTCGGCATTCAGCCACATACCCTGCTTGGTACGGCGCCAGATAGCGTCATCCAGGCTGCGAACCCACTCGTGTTCGACCAGGTACTTCAGCTCGGCTTCATAAAACTCGTGGCCAAAATCTTCTCCCAGATCGGCAAGCGAAGTCGCTTCGCTAAGGATCCACTCGCTGTTGCTGCCGTAGGTGCGGGCATAGTGGCGGGCCATTGATTCGCTGATAAATGCGAAGCGACGGCGCAGTTTCGCCGCGTAGTCGTCGCGGTCGCCGCCGATATCGCCGCCGGGCAGAACGGCGGTTTTGGTCCACGCCGGGCCAATCCCCTGATAATACGGCGTCAGTTTTTCCAGCGCATGTTCCGCCAGTTTGCGGTAGGTAGTAAGCTTGCCGCCGAATACCGACAGCAGCGGCGCCTGACCGTTCTCATCGTGAATATCGAGCGTATAGTCGCGGGTAATCGCCTGCGGTGAGTCGGACTCATCGTCGCACAGCGGCCGCACGCCGGAGTAAGTCCAGACGATATCGTCGCGCGACAGCGTCTTTTTAAAGTGCGCGTTGTAGACGTTCAGCAGGTAGTTGATCTCTTTATCATCGATCGCTACTTCTTTCGGATCGCCGTTGTACTCGACGTCGGTGGTGCCGATAATCGAGAACTCATCCATCCACGGGATGACAAACACGATACGTTTATCTTCGTTTTGCAGGATATAGGCCTGCTTCTGGGTGTGCACGCGCGGCACCACGATATGGCTGCCTTTGATCAGGCGAATGCCATACGGCGAGCGCAGATGCATGCCTTCATCGAAGAAATGTTTCACCCACGGGCCGGTAGCGTTAACCAGACCGCGCGCGTGCCAGGTGAATTTTTCGCCGCTATCGATATCTTCCGCTTCCACCACCCACAGGCCGTTTTCGCGTTTTGCCGAGATAGCGCGGGTGCGGGTGCGAACCTCGCCGCCTTTACGTACCACCATCTGGGCGTTGGCAAGAACCAGACGCGCATCGTCGACCCAGCAGTCGGAATATTCGAAACCGCGCACGATTTCCGGCTTAAGTACCGATTCCGCGCCAAAGCGCAAACCGGTCGAGCCCGGCAGGCTGGTGCGTTTGCCGAGGTGATCGTATAAAAACAGACCGATACGAATCATCCACGCCGGGCGCAGATGCGGGCGATGAGGTAAGCGGAAGCGCATCGGGAAGGCCAAATGCGGCGCCATTTTTAATAACACCTCGCGCTCCGCCAGCGCTTCGCTGACCAGGCGGAATTCGTAGTGTTCCAGGTAGCGCAGGCCGCCGTGAATCAGTTTCGAGCTGGCGCTTGAGGTGGCGCAGGCAAGGTCTCTCGCTTCCAGCATCAGCACGGATAAACCGCGCCCGGCGGCGTCTGCCGCGATACCGGCACCGTTGATGCCTCCGCCTATCACAATCAGATCTTTGATTTCCACGCTCACACCTCGTTCGCTTTCGTTTAAGCTCATAAATGTTCGATATCGCTCACTATAGCAAACAAACGCGCTTTTGGTAACATCAAAAAAACATTTCAGAGTGATGCATGTAACATATTGGCGTTTATTTACCGCCTGACGGTACACTAGCGGGTAAAATCAGGGTCGGTCATCGCCCGTCATGAAGTGCAATAGAGAAGAGAATCATGGAACAATTTGAATGTATCAATGTAGAAGAAGCGCATCAGAAACTGCATCAGCAGAAGGCGGTGCTGGTCGATATCCGCGACCCGCAAAGCTATGCCATGGGGCACACGCCGGGCGCGTTTCATTTGACCAACGATACCTTGGGCGCTTTTATGCGTGATAACGATTTTGAGACGCCGGTGATGGTGATGTGCTACCACGGCAACAGCAGCAAAGGCGCCGCGCAGTATTTACTGCAGCAGGGCTTCGAGAACGTCTACAGCGTCGATGGCGGTTTTGACGCCTGGCATCGTCATTTCCCGGCGGAAGTCGCGCACGGCTCGCTATAAGCGCGGTACGGTATATACTAGCCCCCTTTGTGTGGAATAAGCGATCCGCTGTATGTTAATGATTACCTCTTTTGCCAACCCGCGCGTGGCCCAGGCGTTTGTCGACTATATGGCGACGCAGGGGGTCATCCTGACTATCCAACAGCACACGCAGAGCGATGTCTGGCTGGCAGATGAAAGCCAGGCCGCGCGGGTGCAGGCCGAGCTGGCCCGTTTTCTCGAAAACCCGGCCGACCCGCGCTATCTCGCCGCCAGCTGGCAATCGGGGCATACCAATAGCGGATTGCATTACCAACGCTTTCCTTTTTTAGCTACCCTGCGTAACAACGCCGGGCCGTTTACGTGGGCGATTTTGCTGGCCTGTATCCTGGTCTTCATTCTGCAAAACGTTCTGGGCGATCAGACGATGATGATCTGGCTTGCCTGGCCCTACGATCCTTCGCTGAAATTCGAAGCCTGGCGCTACCTTACCCATGCTTTCATGCACTTCTCGCTGATGCATATTCTGTTTAACCTGCTATGGTGGTGGTACCTCGGCGGTGCGGTGGAGAAGCGCATCGGTAGCGGCAAACTGGTGGTGATTACCATTATCAGCGCTCTGCTGAGCGGATTCGTCCAGCATCAGGTTAGCGGCCCGTGGTTCGGCGGTTTGTCGGGGGTAGTCTATGCGTTAATGGGCTATGTCTGGCTGCGCGGCGAGCGCGACCCGCAGAGCGGTATTTATCTGCAGCGTGGTCTGATCCTCTTCTCTTTAGTGTGGTTAGTGGCTGGATGGTTTGATGTTTTCGGCATGTCGATCGCCAATGGCGCGCACGTGGCGGGCCTGGCTGTCGGGCTGGCGATGGCGTTTGTCGATACGCTAAATGTGCGAAAACGAACGTAGAGATTCCCAGGGATATTTCATGAAACAAACACAACGTCATGACGCGATTATCGAGCTGGTAAAAAAACAGGGATACGTCAGTACCGAAGAGCTGGTGGAGCAGTTTGCCGTCAGCCCGCAGACTATCCGTCGCGATCTGAATGATTTAGCGGAACAAAAAATGATCCTGCGCCACCACGGCGGCGCGGCGATGCCTTCCAGCTCGGTCAACACCTCGTGGCACGACAGGAAAGCAACCCAGACGGCGGAAAAAGAGCGTATCGCGCGGAAAGTGGCGAGCGAAATACCCGACGGCGCAACCCTGTTTATCGATATCGGCACAACGCCGGAAGCGGTGGCCCACGCGTTGCTCGATCATAATGACCTGCGGATTGTGACCAACAATCTCAACGTCGCGAATACGCTGATGGTGAAAGACGATTTTCGCATTATCCTCGCCGGCGGCGAGCTGCGCAGCCGCGATGGCGGGATCATCGGCGAAGCGACGCTCGATTTTATCTCCCAGTTCCGTCTCGACTTCGGCATTCTTGGTATAAGCGGTATTGATAGCGACGGTTCGCTGCTGGAGTTTGATTACCATGAAGTGCGCACCAAGCGGGCGATTATCGAAAACTCGCGCCACGTGATGCTGGTGGTGGATCACTCGAAGTTTGGGCGTAATGCGATGGTGAACATGGGCAGCATTAGTATGGTCGATGCGGTTTATACCGATATCATGCCGCCCGCAGGCGTGCTGAAGGTGATTAAAGACAACAACCTGCAGCTGGAGCTGTGCTAAACAGCGTTATACCCCGTATCCCATCATTTTGAGCAACCGCTGGGCATGCTGAACGGCATCCTGGCGGTGCGCGACGCCCAGTTTCTGATACAGATTGCGAATATGCGTTTTAATCGTGGTGGCCGCAACATCCAGTTCGCCGGCGATCTGCTCGTTGCTGTAACCGGAATAGATAAGCCCTAACACCTGCCATTCGCGCTGGGTCAGCGGACTGGTGCGGATAAGCTCCGGCACTTCCGGGTGGTTCAGCAGCCGTTCGACGAAGCTCTCGTCGAAGTGGGCGAATTTATGTCGATGATGCTGGTTAATATCGCGCAGGATGCGCTGCGCGCGGTGCTGCTCCAGCTCCGGCAGCGTATTCAGTTGAATCAGCTGGCGCAGCTGCTGGGCCATGGCTTCGCCTTCAATCACGAAGTGGTTGATAAAGCCGGTGCGGTTAGCCAGGGTTAAGGCTTCCATTAACACTTTTTGCGCCTCGCCCTTGCGGTCCGCCTGCCAGTACAGCTGGTTCAACAGCAGCAGGTTACGGTTGATATCGCTCATCAGCCGCAGCGAGCGGGCGTTTTCATTTAACTCTTCCAGCACCATTTCGGCGGAATCAAAATCACCGAGCAGGATCTGCGCGCGGGCAATGTTGCGCCACTGGCTTTGCAGGAAGTGGTTATTGGCGAATTCAGGTTTCGGCGTCTGGCGCAGCCAGTTGGCCGCTGCGGTTTTATCACCGGTCATCTGCCAGTAGATCACCCGCACTTTATCGGCGTTGGAGACCCAATCGCTATGATAATGGCCGTTGCCCAGTAGATTTTCGAGACGGTTTAACAAGCTGCGGGCGTTGTCGAGATCGCCGCGCGCAAGCGAGCACTGCACCATTAACGCCAGGCATTGCAGCTGCTGCTGCGGCTGGTAGTTTGCCAGCACCGCGATGCCGCTGCGGGCGCTTTCTTCAGCTTCATCAAGACGCGCCCACGCCCATAGCAGCTGCGCGCGGATGCGCAACAGGAACTCATGCATCGGCAGCTGTTCAAGATGCTGATCGCGGATAAGCTGGAAAGCTTTATCCTGAATCTCCCATGCCGCCTGCAGGAAGCCCTGGGCAAACAGAATTTCGCTCTGCTGAATCATGCTCCATAGGGCGTAGTGCCAGACGTCATGACGGCGAGCCATCTGTTCTGTTTGCTGCATCACCGCCAGCGATTTGCTCAGGTGGCCTTTGCAGTGCAGCACTTCGCCGTGGACGGAAGTGGCGACGATGCGGCTGTAATAGCTCGCCAGCGGCAGCTCATCCAGGGCCACCATTGCCAGACGCTCGGCTTCGTCCTGATCGCCGGCGTTGATAGCGACCTGCGCGCGCAGGGCGTTGAAATCGCCGTGCATCGCGGTGTCCATTTCGACATCCATCTCCTGCTCGGCGCGGGCCAGCAGGGTATTCACTTCGCTATAGCGATGCTGGCTCTGCATCAGCCAGGCCTGCAGCAGGATCAGCCGCGGATTTTCCAGCAGGTTCGACCACGGCAGCGCCGCCAGCGATTGTTCCAGCAATCCTAGCTCGCTATGGTTGAACATGCCCCAGGCGTGGTTGAGCAAAATATCGCGCAGCATGGCGGCATCGCCAGCGGCAAGCGCATGATGGATGGCTTCGGTGGGGAACCCCTGCGCCATCCACGCTTCGGCGGCGGCGCGGTGGATTTCCGGAAGCTCGGTGGCCATTTCCCACTGACAGCGCTGGCGCAGGAAGTTGCCGAATAGCGGGTGATAGCGGAACCACTCGCCGGAGTCATCCATCCGGTGCAGGAACAGCCCCTGACGTTCGATCTCTTCCAGTTGCATTTGGCCGTTCTCTTCGCCTGTCACGCGGACGATAAGCGCGTCATTCATCGAGCGCAGCAGCGAGCTTTTTAACAAGAAGCTGCGGGTACGGGCATCGACATTATCCAGCACTTCATCGACCAGATAGTCGGAAAGGTGGCTGGCGTTAATGCCGGCGAGACGACGGGCGGAGTGCTGGGCGGAGGTATTTTTCTGCCGGGCGGAGAGGGCGATGAGCTGCAGGGCGGTGGCCCAGCCGGCGACGTCATCGCACAGGCGGCTGCTGTCATCGGCTTCAATGGGGGAGGCGAGGCGGCAGTCAAAGAACTGTTTCGCCTCCTGATGAGTAAAGGCCAACTGTTGGCTGCCGATTTCCAGTAACTGCTCGCGCACCCGCAGGTTGGCGATCCCCAACTGCGGCAGGTTGCGCGACAGCACTACCAGCGTCATGGTCTCTGGCTGATGGCGCAAGAAGAAGCGCATGGCATCGTGGATCACCGGATTGGTGATCAGGTGATAGTCATCAATGACCAGGTACAGCGGGCGCTGCCAGTCGGCAAGCTCAATAAACAGCTGCGCAAACAGCGACGGCAGGCTGGCGTACTGGCGCTTTTGCACCATGGCTTCGCTGGCGGCGCAGTGGCCGCCTGTCGCCTGTTGAATCGCCGCAATCAGATAGCTGGCGAAGCGCTCTTGTTGATTATCGCCTTCATCGAGCGAAAACCAGCCAAGGTCATGCTTACCCGATGCCCACTGCGAAACGAGCGTGGTTTTGCCGTAACCTGCCGGGCTGGTCACCAACGCGAGACGATAATTGTTCGCGCCGGAAAGTTTCGCCAGCAACCGTTCGCGAACCACAGTGTGTTCAAGACGGGATGGACGACTTAATTTTGACGGAATCAACATAGTTCACTTTTTCGCTGTGCAAGAAAGGGATGGGGATTTTTTTTGCGCTTCGTAATTAATGACTCCTAAGGTCGGCGATAATGAAAGTTATTGCAAGTTATGTCCAAAATTGATGCTCTTGAATTTGCTCTCGGTCACAATTTCTCGCTTCGGTTTTTAATTAGCTTTAAACCGGTACCAGTACGCGTCGTTCCTCGGTTTACGACGGTTTCGTCCGGGACGAAATTACTTTACCCGGCATTTTTTGTAGTTGATTGTTTTTATTAAATTATCGTCAGTGGATTCTTAGGGTTAATCTATTTCACGTATTTTTGTCATGGCATCTTTTTATTCTGTCAGTGGTTTATTTTTTATTTCACGATAATGGCACGAGCGAATTTGGCTTTGCGCTATGAATTGCGCTGTAACAAATTTGCCGTTCGTTGCGCTGGCGAAATTATTGTTCTACACGCGCAATAGGGCGGCGAATTCCCGACGACGAGCTAACGTTAAAGTGGCCGCGATCACAATTTTCGCTCATCCCCGCTACTCCTCCCTGTCTAATCCCCCTCGGGAGGAGGCAGCGGCCTCGGGAGGTCGGCACACTAAGGCTAACGTTTTAGTAAAGGACCAGGATTTCTTATGTCACAGACTTCTTTTAACCAGGCTCAGTTTCAGGCTGCACTGACGCGTCAGTGGCAGCGTTTCGGTTTATCGTCAGCCGCAGAGATGACCCAACGCCAGTGGTGGCGTGCGGTCAGCGGCGCGCTGGCGGAGCTTTTGGCGGCGCAACCGGCGGCGGAAGCCGTTAAAGGACAGCGCCACGTTAACTACATTTCGATGGAGTTCCTGATCGGTCGCTTGACCGGTAATAACCTGCTCAACCTGGGCTGGTATGAAGGGGTGAGCGAGACGCTGAAGGCGTACGACATCCAGCTGACCGACCTGCTGGAAGAAGAGACCGATCCGGCGCTGGGCAACGGCGGCCTGGGCCGTCTGGCGGCCTGCTTCCTGGATTCTATGGCCACCGTTGGTCAATCGGCGACCGGCTATGGCCTGAACTATCAGTACGGTCTGTTCCGTCAATCCTTCGCTGACGGTCAGCAGATGGAAGCGCCGGATGACTGGGGACGCGGCAGCTATCCGTGGTTCCGCCACAACGAAGCGCTGGATGTGCAGGTGGGCATCGGCGGTAAAGTCAGCAAAAGCGGCGAATGGCAACCGGCTTTCGTGATTACCGGCGAAGCCTGGGATCTGCCGGTGCTTGGCTATCGCAATAACGTCGCGCAGCCGCTGCGTCTGTGGCAGGCGAAGCATGCCCATCCGTTTAACCTGACCAAATTCAACGACGGCGATTTCCTGCGCGCGGAGCAACAGGGCATCGACGCGGAAAAATTGACCAAGGTGCTGTATCCGAATGACAACCACCTGGCAGGGAAAAAACTGCGCCTGATGCAGCAGTACTTCCAGTGCGCCTGCTCGGTGGCGGATATTTTGCGTCGCCATCATCTGGCTGGCCGCAAGCTGCATGAGCTGGCGGATTATGAAGTGATCCAGTTGAACGACACCCATCCGACCATCGCCATCCCGGAGCTGCTGCGCGTGCTGATTGATGAGCACCAGATGAGCTGGGACGATGCGTGGGCCATCACCAGCAAAACCTTCGCTTATACCAACCATACGCTGATGCCAGAAGCGCTGGAGTGCTGGGATGAGAAGCTGGTGAAGGCGCTGCTGCCGCGCCATATGCAGATAATCAAAGAGATTAACGACAGATTTAAACTGCTGGTGGAGAAAACCTGGCCGGGCGATAAGCAGGTGTGGGCGAAGCTGGCGGTGGTGCATGACAAACAGGTTCGCATGGCCAACATGTGCGTGGTGAGCGGCTTTGCGGTGAACGGCGTCGCGGCGCTGCACTCCGATCTGGTGGTGAAGGATCTGTTCCCGGAATATCACCAGCTGTGGCCGAACAAATTCCATAACGTGACCAACGGCATTACGCCGCGTCGCTGGATTAAACAGTGTAATCCGGCGCTGGCTGCCCTGCTTGATAAGACGCTGAAGAAAGAGTGGGCCAACGATCTCGACCAGCTGATCAAGCTGGAGAAGTACGCCGACGATGCCAAATTCCGTCAGGTTTATCGCGACATTAAGCAGGCGAATAAAGTGCGTCTCGCTGAGTTCGTGAAGCGGCGTACCGGGATCGACATCAACCCACAGGCGATTTTCGATATCCAGATTAAGCGCCTGCACGAATACAAACGCCAGCACCTCAACCTGCTGAACATTCTGGCGCAGTATAAAGAGATCCGCGAAAACCCGCAGGCCGACCGCGTACCGCGCGTCTTCCTGTTTGGCGCCAAAGCCGCGCCGGGCTACTACCTGGCGAAGAATATTATTCTGGCGATCAACAAGGTGGCCGAGGCGATCAACAACGATCCGCTGGTGGGCGATAAGCTGAAAGTGGTCTTCCTGCCGGATTACTGCGTGTCGGCGGCGGAAATGCTGATCCCGGCGGCGGACGTCTCCGAGCAGATTTCCACGGCGGGTAAAGAGGCCTCCGGTACCGGCAACATGAAGCTGGCGCTGAATGGCGCATTGACCGTCGGCACCCTTGATGGCGCCAACGTTGAGATCGCCGAGCAGGTTGGCGAGGACAATATCTTTATCTTCGGCCATACCGTGGAAGAAGTTAAGGCGCTGAAGACGAAAGGCTACGATCCGCTGAAATGGCGTAAGAAAGACAAGCTGCTGGACGCGGTGCTGAAAGAGCTGGAAAGCGGTAAATATAGCGGCGGCGACAAACACGCCTTTGATCAGATGCTGCATAGCCTGCTGCAAGGCGGCGATCCGTACCTGGTGCTGGCTGACTTTAGCGCTTATGTCGCGGCGCAGAAGCAGGTGGATGAACTGTATCGCGACCAGGAAGCCTGGACCCGCGCGGCGATCCTCAACACCGCGCGCTGCGGCATGTTCAGCTCCGACCGTTCTATTCGTGATTATCAGCAACGTATCTGGCAGGCAAAACGCTAAGGACAGGCCTATGGAGAATAAACGCCTTGATAACGCCGCGCTGGCGGCGGGGATCAGCCCCAGCTATATCAATGCGCACGGGCAGCCGCAGTCGATCGCGGCGGCCACTAAACAACGCTTGCTGGATGCTATGCATCGTACCGCTACTGCCGCGAAAGCGGCGGTAGAGCCGCTGCCCAGCGTCAAGGTTTTTACCCACGGTAAAAAAATGCAGCTGCCGGTCGCGGGGAGCGGGACGTTTCACTGGCTACTGACGACCGAAGAAGGTAAGCAGTATCAGGGTGAGACGCGCGGCGGCGAAACGCTCACCCTGCCGGGGAGATTGCCGACGGGCTATCACACCCTAACCCTCACGCGGGACGGCGAACGCTGGCATTGCCGGGCGATCGTCGCCCCGGCGCGCTGCTACGAACCGCAGGCGCTAAAAGAGGGCAAAAAGCTATGGGGCGCCTGCGTCCAGCTCTACACCCTGCGTTCTGAGAACAACTGGGGCATCGGCGACTTCGGCGATCTACGCGCCATGCTGCCGGAAATCGCCCGTCGCGGCGGCGCGTTTATCGGCCTCAACCCGATTCACGCGCTCTATCCGGCGAACCCGGAGAGCGCCAGCCCGTACAGTCCGTCATCGCGCCGCTGGCTTAACGTCATCTATATCGACGTTAACGCGGTGGAGGATTTCCAGCGTAGCCCTGCCGCGCAGGCATGGTGGCAGCTTGCGGAAACCCAACAGGCCTTGCAGGCCGCGCGGCAGACCGCTGATGTCGATTATACCGCCGTCACAGCGCTGAAGCTGACCGCGCTGCGTCTGGCGTGGGCCGAGTTTTCTACGCGTGAAGATGAGCAAATGGCGGAGTTCCGCCAGTTCGTGCTACGCGAGGGCGAAAGCCTCTACTGGCAGGCGGCGTTTGATGCGCTGCATGCGTGGCAAAGTCAGCAGGATCCGATGCGCTGGGGCTGGCCGGCATGGCCGGAGGCGTATCAGAGTACGAGCAGCCCGCAGGTGAAAACTTTCTGTGCGGAACATGCCGATGAGGTGAGCTTCTATCTGTGGCTACAGTGGCTGGCTTATACGCAGTTCGCCGCCTGTTGGCACACCAGCCAGCAGGACGGGATGCCGATTGGCCTGTATCGCGATCTGGCGGTCGGCGTCGCCGAAGGCGGATCGGAGACGTGGTGCGATCGCGAGCTGTATTGCCTCAAGGCTTCCGTCGGCGCGCCGCCGGACATCCTCGGCCCGCTGGGACAAAACTGGGGCCTGCCGCCGATGGATCCGCATGTGATGGCTGCCCGCGCCTACGAGCCGTTTATCGAACTGCTACGGGCGAATATGCAAAACTGCGGCGCATTGCGTATTGACCACGTGATGTCGGTGCTGCGCTTGTGGTGGATACCGTATGGCGAAACCGCCGACCATGGCGCCTATGTGCAGTATCCGGTGGATGACCTGCTGGCGATCCTGGCGCTGGAGAGCCAGCGGCACCGCTGCATGGTCATTGGCGAAGACCTCGGAACCGTACCGGTCGAGATCGTCGGCAAGCTGCGCAAAAGCGGCGTTTACTCGTATAAAGTGCTCTATTTCGAAAATGGCCCTGATAAAACGTTCCGCGCGCCGAAGGCCTATCCGCAGCAGTCGATGGCGGTCGCGACGACCCACGATCTCCCGACGTTGCGCGGTTATTGGGAGAGCGGCGATTTAACGCTCGGGAAGACGCTGGGCCTGTATCCGGATGAAGTGGTGCTGCGCGGCTTATATGCCGATCGCGAGCAAGCAAAGCAGGGGTTGCTGGATGCGCTGCATCGGCACGGCTGTTTGCCGAAGCGCGCCGGGCATAAAGCCTCGCTGATGGCGATGACCTCAACGCTTAATCGCGGGATGCAGCGCTACATCGCCGACAGCAACAGCGCTCTGCTTGGACTGCAGCCGGAAGACTGGCTGGAGATGGCTTCACCGGTCAACATCCCGGGCACCAGTACCGAGTATCCCAACTGGCGGCGTAAGCTTACCGTGACGCTCGAGCAGATGTTTGCCGATGCGCAGGTGAATAAGTTGATTAAAGACCTGGATAAGCGCCGCAAGGCCCGCTAATCCAGAGAGAATTCCCCGGTGGCGCTGCGCTTACCGGGGCTACGGTTGAGAGCCGAAGAACAAAAAGGGAACGAGGATTACACCACCATCCCCAGGACCGTAGCCCGGATAAGGCGCTTTGCGCCGCCATCCGGGAAACGAATAATAAAAAGGCCGGGGCGCATGATGCGCACCCGGCCTTTTTTATCTCAGGGAACGAGGGTTACACCACCATCCCCAGCAGCAGACAACCAACCAGGCCGCACACGGAAATGATGGTTTCCAGTACCGACCAGGACTTGATGGTCTCGCCAATGGTCAGGTTGAAATACTCTTTGAACAGCCAGAAACCAGGATCGTTCACGTGCGAGAAGATAACGCTACCGGAACCCACGGCGATAACCATCAGCTCCGGGCTAACGCCGGTGGTGGCAATCAGCGGCGCGGCGATACCACCCGCGGTGATAGCGGCAACGGTCGCTGAACCCAGCGCAATACGCAGCACCGCGGCGATAGACCACGCCATAAACAGCGGTGACATATTGGATTCGTGCATGATAGAAGCGATGTACTTATCCATGCCGCTATCCACCAGCACCTGCTTAAAGGCGCCGCCGCCGCCGATGATTAACAGCATCATGGCAATAATTTTAATAGAGGAGGTCAGCGTATCGTTGATCTGCTCCATGGAACGGCCGCGGTTCAGGCCGAAAGTGAACAGCGCGATCAGCACCGCAATCAGGGTCGCCATCACCGGGTCGCCGAAGAACTCGGCAACGGGCAGGAAGGCGTGGCCCTTCGGCAGAACCATCTCGGCGACGGCGCGCATCGCCATCAGGATCACCGGTACCAGAGAGGTCCAGACGCTGACGCCAAAGCCCGGCATCTCTTCTTCGGTGAAGGTTTTCGGATTGTGCAGGCCTTCCGGGATCGGCTTATCAATACCTTTCAGGAAACGGGCGAAAACCGGGCCGGCGAGAATAACCGTCGGGATAGCCAGAATCGTACCGTAGAGCAGCGTTTTGCCCATATCGGCGTGGAAAATTGTCGCGATAGCGGTCGGGCCCGGGTGCGGCGGCAGGAAACCGTGGGTGACGGAGAGCGCCGCGGCCATCGGTACGCCAACGTACAGCAGCGGGATACGCGCGGAAGCGGCGATGGTAAAGACCAGCGGCAGCATCAGCACGAAACCGACTTCATAGAACAGGGCGAAACCGACGGTGAAACCGGTCAGTACAACGGCCCATTGAATATGTTTTTTACCGAATTTATCAATCAGGGTGGTGGCGATACGCTGCGCGCCGCCGCAGTCCGCCAGCATTTTACCGAGCATAGCGCCGAAGCCCATGATCAGTGCGAGGCTGCCGAGCGTGCCCCCGACGCCGTTTTTGATGGATACGATGACTTTATCCAGAGGCATACCCTGCATTAATCCGACGGCGAGCGCCACCAGAACCAGAGCGATGAAGCCGTTCATTTTGAAACGGATCATCAGCAACAATAACAGGGCAACCCCGATAGCTACGATGACTAATGGCATGATTTACCTGGCCTTAACTTGTTATGGGTAACGTTAAAGTCTGAACATCTACAGTATCCGTTCCGCAGAGGAACAAGGATGTCTGGCACCGTAAAGCTGGCATATTCCTGACCCAGAGAAAGGATAGCTGGCTATTTTTTTGTCGGTGGTGCTTGTCGTGGATGATACGGGTAACATGTGAGCTTTGAGAATGCCCTGAACCGGGTAAATTTTAAATATGAGACTTAAGTCATACTCTCTGCCGGGTTTTTGCCGTGCCGGCTAGTCAGAAATGTTGTGCGGTAACATGCGGGAGGGAGAAGTCACCCGGCAAGCGGTTGTTGCCGGGCGAGAAGGCGGAAGCTTAGTAGTAGGAGTGCTCGCCGCGCTGGTGTTCGGTCAGGTCGCGCACGCCTTTCAGCTCCGGGAATTCGTTCAGCAGCTGCTTTTCGATCCCTTCTTTCAGGGTCACGTCGACCATCGAGCAGCCGTTGCAACCACCGCCGAACTGCAGGATAGCCAGACCGTCTTCGGTGATTTCCATCAGCGAGACGCGACCGCCGTGACCGGCCAGCTGTGGGTTGATCTGCGACTGCAGCAGGTACTCCACGCGCTCCATTAGCGGGGCATCGTCGGAAACCTTACGCATTTTGGCGTTCGGCGCTTTCAGCGTCAGCTGGGAACCGAGTTGGTCAGTGACGAAGTCGATTTCAGCATCTTCCAGATAAGGCGCGCTGAGTTCATCAACATACGCGGTCAGCTGTTCAAATTTCAGCGCCGTGTCGGTGTCTTCCACCGCATCCGGTGGGCAGTAGGATACGCCGCACTCAGCGTTTGGGGTGCCGGGATTAATCACAAATACGCGAATTTGCGTCCCTTCTTCCTGATTTGCCAGCAGTTTGGCAAAGTGCGCTTGTGCAGCATCGGAAATACGGATCATAGCGTTGGCCTAATAGTTGACTATTTTACTGGGTTATAATACGCCCATCAGCGGGGGTCTACAAGGTACGGCACACACACCATACCTGAACCGTCGCGGCGCCGTTTCGCAAAAGCAGGCGGGAAATCTCGGCGACGGTGCTTCCGGTTGTGACGACATCATCCACAATGGCGATATGGTGGCCCCGAACGGATAATTCAACCTGGAAAGCATTTTTCAGGTTCTGCTTACGTAATCTGGCGCTTAACTGATGCTGTGTTGCGGTACGCCGGATTCGCTTCAACGCATCGCCGCGCCAGGCGCAACCCATCCAGCGCGCCAGCGGGCGGCATAGCGCCTCGCTTTGGTTAAATCCCCGACGCCAGTGGCGGCGTTGCCAAAGAGGCACGCTGATAATCCGGTCCACTGGCGGCAGCCCGCGGTTAAGGCGCAGGCGCAAAATAAGCAGTCGCGCCAGCGCTGGGGCGAGTTCCGGACGAGGCCCGAACTTTAACTGATGCACCAGTCCGCTTAGCGCAGGGGTATAGCTATTCACCGTCACCAGCCGCTGCCAGGGCGGCGGTTTTTGCAGGCAGCGTCCACAGGGTAAGGTGGGCGCCAATGCGGGTAAACCGCACTGCGGGCAGAGTGATTGTGAGATGAGCAGCGAGGCGGTGCAGCGCGAGCAAATCCCCCAGTGAGCGATGGCCAGCGGCATTTGGCATAGCCAGCATAAGCTGTGTGCTGTTAGCATAATTCCCCTCATAGTGATGGAAAGAGAACAGTAACTGATGAATGACATCTGGTGGCAAACCACGGGCGAAGGAAATTGTCATCTTGTGCTGCTGCACGGATGGGGGCTGAATGCCAACGTGTGGGATTGCATTACGCCGGAACTGGCTACGCATTTTACCCTGCACCTGGTGGATCTACCGGGTTATGGCCGCAGCGGTGGTTTTGGCGCCTTAACGCTTGAAGAGATGGCGCAGCAGGTCGTTGCAAAAGCGCCGGAGCAGGCCATCTGGCTTGGCTGGAGCCTGGGCGGGTTGGTAGCGAGCCTGGTGGCGCTGCAGCATCCGCAACGCGTGCAGGCGCTGGTGACCGTCGCTTCTTCGCCGTGTTTTGGCGCGCGCGACCCGTGGCCGGGGATTAAACCGGAAGTGCTGAGCGGCTTCCAGCAACAGCTGAGTGAAGATTTCCAGCGTACCGTCGAGCGTTTTCTTGCCCTACAAACCATGGGCACCGAAAGCGCGCGCCAGGACGCCCGGGCGCTGAAAAGCACCGTTCTGTCGCTGCCGATGCCGCCTGCCGAGGTGCTCAATGGCGGGCTGGAAATCCTCAAAACCGCCGATTTGCGTCAACCGCTCGCCGCGCTAACCATGCCGTTTTTGCGCCTCTATGGCCGACTGGATGGGCTGGTGCCGCGTAAAATCGTTCCGCTATTGGATGAGCTGTGGCCGCAAAGTGAGTCTATCATTTTCGAAAAGGCGGCCCATGCGCCGTTTATTTCACATCCCCAGCCATTTTGTGAGCCTCTGATCGCGTTGAAAAAGCGGCTGAATAATTATTTTTAGCGCCGCGTGGTAAATCATCAGGATCGGGCAATACTTAGGTTGTTGCGGCGGTTGATTATTTCGTTTTTGCCGCCGCAAACTAAAAATAACAACCTTATGGAGAGTAAAGGCTATGAAACTTGTTACAGGTATTGTTGCATCTCTGGTGATTGGCTCCCTCTCTTTTGGCGCGTTCGCGGCGAAAGAGATCCAGAAAGATGAAGTCGCGAAAATGAATCTGACCAAGGTCGGCAGCATCACGACTTCCCGTACCACGTCGCCGATGGACGCGAAGCGCGATCTGTCGAAGAAAGCGGATGAGTTGGGTGGTAAGTACTTCGTGGTGATTGCCGGCGAGAAGAACGAGAAGACGGTTCACGCGAACGCCGACGTGTATAAGTAAGCCCGATTTCCCCTGCCAGGCGCAGCCTGGCAGGGCTCCAGCTCAACGTCGTTGGGTAGCCCGGATACGGCGCAACGCGCCGCCATCCGGGATGTCTATTCAGCGCAAAGACCACCACTCCCGCAGGCAGGCTTTCCCTTCCGGGCAGCTTTTACAGCTGCCTGAAAGGCAGCCATCGGCATCTTCGGTCTTTCTGACGACTTTCCCCATCGCTTCCAGGCGGCTTAACATGGCGTCGATCAGCGGCCGCGGCGTATGCAGGCGGGCGCTCAGCTGTGCGGCTTCCATGCGCCCCTGCAGGGCCAGCATATCGCGTACTTCGATTAACGATGCCATGATGATTGCTCCTTAGTGGCAGTCGCCGGCCGGGCTCTGGCAGCAAGACGTCGGGGTTTTACGCGTCGCCAGCAGGGAAACATCCACCCGGCTCCGCGCCCGACGTAACAGGCCAAAGACCACGACGTTAAACAGAATCACCGCCAGAATACACACCAGGCTGTAGCGCGGGTGGTGGCTAAAGCTCACGGTCTGGTAGTACAGCGTCGATAGTGAGTAGGCGATATTAAGCCCCCACAGCACCGAGAACATCATCCAACCGCGGCTGGACTCACGGGCAATCGCCCCCATCACGGAAATGCATGGAATATAGAGCAGGACGAAGATCAGGTAGCTGTACGCGGCGGCGGCGCTGCCGAATTTACTGCCCATCACGCCCATTGCGCCGGTTTCCATTTCGCCATCGCCTTTGCTTGCTTCAATCGGGTTCGCCAGCACGCTCAGGCTAAAGGTGTCTTTCAGCCCCTGCCAGGTTTCATCGACGGCGGCTAACAGCTCGTCGCCAAGGCTAAACTCCTGTGGGTTAAACTCTTCATTCTGGATATCTTCCGCGGTGTAGAGGGTATTCAGCGTACCGACCACCACTTCTTTCGCCATCGCGCCGGTAAACAGGCCGACGGTTGCCTGCCAGTTATCTTCGTGCACGCCAATGGGCTTAAACACCGGGGTAATCACCCGGCTGACCGAAGCCAGCGCCGAGTCGTTGATGTTATCGACCACTTTGCCGCTGAGCGAGAAGCTGTTCAGCGCGCTGAGGAAAATACTGACGATGACAATCACCTTACCGGCGCGCAGGACGAAGCCTTTCAGGCGCTGCCAGGTCTGGATAACCAGGCTCTTGATGTGCGGTACGTGATACACCGGCAGCTCCATCACAAACGGCGAGGCTTCGCCGCGCATAATGGTGTATTTGAGCATCAGGCCGGTGAGGATCGCCATCACGATGCCCAGCACGTACAGTGAGAAGACCGCCAGCGCGCCGTTCTGCCCGAAGAAGGCAGCGGCGAAGACCGCGAAAATCGCCAGTCGCGCGCCGCAGGACATAAATGGCGCCATCATGATGGTCATTAGCCGTTCACGCGGCGCATCCAGCGTACGGGCGCCCATTACCGAAGGCACGTTACAGCCGAAACCGACGATCAGCGGCACGAAGGATTTCCCCGGCAGGCCTAACGCCTGCATCAGGCGGTCCATCACGAAGGCCGCGCGCGCCATATACCCGGAGTCCTCAAGGAAAGAGAGGAACAGGTACATCATGCCGATTTGCGGCACCAGCGGCAGCACGGTATTGATACCGCCGCCCAGCCCTTGCGCGAGGAATACGGTCAGCCAGTCCGGGAAGTGCAGGGTGTAGCCCAGCCACTGGATGCCGTGAATGAAGATAGCCACCGAACCGGCGTCGAAAATCGGCTGCAGGGCGCCGCCGATGTTGATAGCCAGCAGGAACATCAGGTACATCACGAACAGGAAGATCGGTAAGCCGAGGAAGCGGTTAAGGATAATTTTATCCATCGCCGTGGTGAAGCGGCTCGGCTCTGCGGTCAGGGTGTTACTGACGGCATCGCATACCGCGGCGATACTTTGATAGCGGGCATCGGCGATATACAGTGCCGGATCGTCCATCTCGCCGCTCAGGTTAGCCAGCGCCAGATCGAGTTTGTCGGCGGCGTTGCCGGCGAAAGCGCGGCTATAAATATCGCCTTCCAGCATCTGCAGCCCCAGCCAGCGGCGCTGACGCAGCGGCATATCAGCAGGCATCGCCTGCGCCAGCATATCGGCTTCGCGCTGCAGAGATTGTGGATAGTGCACCAGTTCCAGCGGCTGATTTTTCTCATGGCGGTCAAGCGCCATTTTTAGCGCTTCGATACCGCGGCCGCGGGTGGAGACCAGCGGTATCACCGGGCAACCGAGACGGGCCGCTAACGCGTCGACGTCGATGCGGATTTGCTGCTTTTCGGCAATATCGAGCATGTTTAGCGCGACGACGCAGGGAATACCCAACTCCAGCAGCTGCAGAGTCAGATAGAGGTTCCGTTCCAGGTTCGAGGCGTCGATGACGTTAATCAGCAGGTCGGCATCGCCGCTGAGAATATAGTGACAGGCAATCTGTTCGTCGAGCGACGTCTGCGAGGAGATGGTGGTCAGCGAATAGGTGCCCGGCAGGTCGACCAGGGTGACCTGGTGGTCGGTGGTGGTGAAGGCGCCTTCTTTACGCTCAACGGTGACCCCCGCCCAGTTACCCACCCGCTGGCGCGCGCCGGTTAGCTGATTAAATAACGTTGTTTTGCCGGAATTAGGATTACCAATTAAACCAACGGTTAATTTTTTCATTTTTCAGACTCTTAGTGCCGGGTCAGGTGTTATTGCGCAACCGCTTCCAGTTCAATTAACGCGAGGTCTTTTTTACGTAATACCAGGCTCACGCGCCGGGTCTCAATATGAATAGGATCGCCCAGCGGCGCCACGCGTACGACATGAAACGAAGAGCCGGGCAACATTCCCAGGGAGAGCAGTTTCTGCCGATAAGCCGGGCTAATATCGCGGGAAAAACCGGTGATTTTCCACGCACTATCAGGAGTGAATTGCATAGGGCCTACTTGTTATCGCTAACCGAAAAGAGAATTTCCAGGCGCGGCTATAAAAGCGGCGCTGGGGACTATAGCCAACGAAGAAGAATAAAACTTAACTGATAACGATGATAATGAGAATGGTTTGTATCATCAATACATGACAAGGATAATAAATGCGGTTTTCCTGGGAATTTGCTTATTTTTTGATATGACGCAAGAACGCTGCTGTAGTCAAAAATAAGGGAAAAATTAATTTCTTCACTTAATGTTT
Source organism: Klebsiella sp. K-3 (assembly GCF_051207495.1). NCBI lineage: Bacteria > Pseudomonadati > Pseudomonadota > Gammaproteobacteria > Enterobacterales > Enterobacteriaceae > Klebsiella > Klebsiella sp. K-3. The sequence goes on from NZ_JBPNXF010000006.1 coordinate 320,356, forward strand.
AATAAAGGTTTCATTAGTTAACAGAATGAAACTTTATAAATTTCGAACTTATTGAAAGGTTACTGGAATATATTAATCGAGGCTTAGGCATTAAAAAGCGGAAAATTGCCCCTCGTATAGAGGGGCAGGGAAGGATTAACGTTTTTTTCCCATCGCGGCGGCCAGCGCATCCATCATCGCGCTGTTGCCGGCTGGCTGAGCATCGCGACCGCGCGGCTTCGCCGCTTTTGCCGCCGGGCGGTTACCCTGCGGGCGATCGTTGCCGCCGCCGCGGCGCGCGTTGCTGTCGCCCGGTTGTTCATCCAGGCGCATCGTTAACGCGATGCGTTTACGCGGCAGGTCCACTTCCATCACCTTCACTTTGACGATATCGCCCGCTTTGACCACGGTATGCGGGTCTTCAACGAACTTATTCGACAGCGAAGAGATATGGACCAGGCCATCCTGGTGCACGCCGATATCGACGAAGGCGCCAAAGTTGGTAACGTTGGTGACCGCGCCTTCCAGAATCATCCCCGGCAGCAGGTCGTTCATCGTCTCAACGCCGTCGGCAAACTGGGCGGTTTTAAACTCAGGGCGCGGATCGCGGCCCGGTTTTTCCAGCTCTTTGATGATATCGGATACCGTCGGCACGCCGAACTTATCATCGGTAAAATCAGAGGCTTTCAGGTTGCGCAGCTCGCTGCTGTTGCCCATCAGATCTTTCAGCGCCTGCTGGGTTGCGGCCAGAATACGCTCGACCACCGGGTAGGCTTCCGGGTGAACGGTTGAGGCGTCCAGCGGGTTATCGCCGTGGTTAATACGCAGGAAGCCTGCGCACTGCTCAAAGGCTTTCGGCCCCAGACGGCTTACCTTCAGCAACTGCTGGCGGTTATGGAACTGGCCGTTCTCGTCGCGCCAGGCGACGATATTCTGCGCCATCATGCGGGTCAGGCCGGCAACGCGGGTTAACAGCGCCACCGAGGCGGTGTTAAGGTCAACGCCGACGGCGTTAACGCAGTCTTCCACCACCGCATCCAGCTTACGCGCCAGCTGCGTCTGACTAACGTCATGCTGATACTGACCGACGCCGATTGATTTCGGATCGATTTTCACCAGCTCGGCCAGCGGATCCTGCAGACGGCGGGCGATAGAGACCGCGCCGCGTAGGGAAACGTCGAGGTCCGGGAACTCCTGCGCCGCCAGTTCGGAAGCCGAGTAGACCGATGCGCCGGCTTCGCTGACGATCACTTTCTGGGCGGTTACTTTCGGGAACTGTTTTTGCACGTCGAGGAAGAAACGCTCGGTCTCGCGGGAAGCGGTACCGTTGCCGATAGCCACCAGCTCAACGTTATGTTTCTCGCACAGCGCCGCCACGACGACGGCGGCTTTAGCCGCCTGGCCGGTGTGCGGGTAGATGGTATCGGTGGCCACCAGTTTGCCGGTGCCGTCGACTACCGCCACTTTTACGCCGGTACGCAGGCCCGGATCGAGCCCCATGGTGGCGCGCAGGCCGGCAGGCGCGGCCATCAGCAGGTCATGGAGGTTACGGGCGAATACGTTAATCGCTTCGTCTTCCGCGCGTTCGCGCACGGTGCCCATTAATTCGGTTTCGAGGTGCATCAGCACCTTGATGCGCCAGGTCCAACTGACGACGCCTTTGCGCCAGCTGTCCGCCGGGGCATTATTCAGGCGCAGGCCGAGATGATCGATAATGATCTGCTCGCAGTGGCTCTCTTTCGGCGGCTCGTCAAACTGCGGGTCGGCGTTGAGCGACAGCTGCAGCACGCCCTCATTGCGCCCGCGGAACATCGCTAGCGCGCGGTGCGACGGCACGGAAGCGATCGGTTCATGGTGGTCGAAGTAATCGCGGAATTTAGCGCCTTCTTCTTCCTTGCCGCTGACGACGCTGGCCACCAGGTGGGCGTTTTTCCACAGATAATCACGCACCTTCGCCAGCAGGGCGGCGTCTTCCGCGAAACGCTCCATCAGAATATAGCGCGCGCCGTCGAGAGCGGCTTTACTATCCGCCACGCCTTTATCGGCATCGATATAGTTTGCCGCTTCGGTTTCCGGATCGTGGGAAGGCTCATTCCACAGCAGATCGGCCAGCGGTTCGAGACCGGCTTCAATAGCGATTTGCCCACGGGTGCGGCGTTTGGGTTTGTACGGCAGGTAGAGGTCTTCGAGCTCGGTTTTGCTGAGGGTGGCGTTGATGGCTTTTTCCAGCGCTTCGTTGAGCTTGCCCTGTTCGCCGATCGATTTGAGGATCGCCTGGCGGCGGTCTTCCAGTTCGCGCAGATACCCGAGGCGAGTTTCCAGATTACGCAGCTGCGTGTCATCCAGACCGCCGGTGACTTCCTTACGATAACGTGCAATAAACGGCACGGTGTTCCCTTCATCAAGCAGGCGAACGGCAGCTTCTACCTGTTCGGCTCTGGCCTGAAGTTCACCCGCAATAATGCGGCAGAGCGAATCATTCATCATCGGTTTTATTCATCATTAGGGTCAAAAATCAGGGGATAGTTATACGGGGTGACAGGCTAAAATGCCAGCCGCGACCGGGTTCTCTCGGAATGTTCCGGCGCTATTTCACGTATTCAATTTCATTGACGTACCAGCTGGCTTCGCCCGCCGGAGTGTTAACGATAGTCAGGTCGCCCACCTCTTTCTTTAGTAAGGCGCGCGCCATTGGCGAATCGATAGAGATATAGTCTTTGCGGCCGAAGATTTCATCGTAGCCGACAATGCGAAAGCGCTTGGTATCGCCATCGTCGTTCTCGATTTCCACCCACGCGCCGAAGAACACTTTGCCTTCCTGCTGCGGGGAATAATCGACGATTTTGAGATTTTCCAGACACTTGGTGAGATAACGCACCCGGCGGTCAATTTCGCGCAGGCGCTTTTTATTGTACTGATAATCGGCGTTTTCGCTGCGGTCGCCAAGACTCGCCGCCCAGGTCACTTTCTTGGTGACTTCCGGGCGCTCTGTACGCCACAAGTAATCCATCTCTTGCTTCAGTTTTTCATACCCTTCACGGGTGATCAGCGGCGTTTTCATCTGTGGTTCATCCAAAATAATCTCGTCCCGCCGTACCTTAACCAGCCGTTTCGGCAAGGTAAAGCGGTGGGCGAAGAAATCGCGGCTACTGGCTGCGGGTAAAAATGGTAATCACCTGATCAATATGATTTTTCATTGCTTTCTTTGCCGCACGGACGTCGTGGGTCTCAATGGCTTCAAGGATCGCGCGATGCTCTTGTTCCGAGCGATGCGGCATATCGTCCGGCGTATAGTGGCGCTGCAGCATGCGGAACATACTGCCGTAGCGGTGGCCGAGTAGGTGGCCGATGATAAACGCGTACGCCGGGTTACCGCTGGCCTGAGCGATACGGATATGGAACAGGCGATCGCCGGGATGGGTGGTTGAACCGGCACGGTTATCGCGACAGTTCTGTTCAAAGGCCTCGCGGATAGCGGCCAGCTCCTCGGGGCTGGCATGGCGCGCCGCCAGCGCGGCGGTTTCCGGTTCTATTAACAGACGCGCCTGTAGCAGAGAAAATGGCGGTAGTTCGGCGTTAAAATCGAGGTCTATGTTGAGTTCGTCGTCGATCTCCGTCCACTGGTCGCGACCGGCCTGCGCCATCACCGGCTCTTTGGTGGCGACGAGCGGCGTCTGCGATTTGACGATTACCCCGTTGCCGACGCGCACGTCCACCAGGCCAATCACCTCCAGCGCAATCAGCGCTTCACGTACCGATGCGCGGCTGACGTTCAACTGCTGGGCTAAATCTCGCTCAGACGGCAGACGGCTGCCGGGCGGAAATTCGTTGTTCTCAATTAATCGCTTGAGTTGGTCTGCTATCTGTCTGTAAATCCTTGGGTTTTCCAGTCTGGTAATCGGCATGTTTCACCTTTGCTCATGCGATAGACAGTGATAAAGCGCACAAATATTGGTCAGCACACTTGAGTGTTTGTTAGTCGAGTGTAATTAATTGGTTAACCAATGTGCCGTTTGTGGCCGTTTTTGCAACATATGAGCTTCACGATAGCGGGTTATGCCTGACTTGTCATGCGAAAGGTCAGGCCTTTGACTACCATCAATGGCCTGACCATTAGTCCTTTAGACCAGGGGAGAGAAATGGAACTAACCGGAAAACGCGTTCTGATTACCGCCGCAGGGCAGGGGATTGGCAACAGCTGCGCGCGGCTATTTGCCGCCGCTGGCGCGGAAGTGATTGCCAGCGATATCAACATTGCCGGATTGAGCGATATCCCCGGCGTACAACCGCTGCAGCTGGATGTCACCCGCGCCGACGCCATTGCCGCCGCTGCGGAAACGCTGGGCCCGCTGGATGTCTTGTTCAACTGCGCCGGGGTGGTGCATAGCGGCAGCATTCTTGAATGTAGCGAGCGGGAGTGGCAGTTCGCTCTCGATCTGAATGTCACCGCCATGTTCCACACGATTCGCGCCTTTTTGCCGGCGATGATCGCCCGCGGCGGCGGCTCGATTATCAACATGTCATCGGTGGCTTCCAGCGTGAAAGGGGTACCAAACCGCTTCGCCTACAGCGCCAGTAAAGCGGCGGTCATTGGCCTGACCCGCTCGGTCGCCGCAGATTTCGTCACCCAGGGCATTCGTTGTAATGCGATTTGTCCGGGCACCGTCGATTCACCTTCGCTGCGTGGACGTATTGCCGAGCAGGCTCGCGAACAAGGGTTGAGCGAAGAGGCGGTTTATGAGGCGTTTGTCGCCCGCCAGCCTATTGGCCGTATTGGCAAGCCGGAAGAGATCGCCCAGCTGGCGCTGTATCTGGCTTCCGACGCCAGCGCTTACACCACCGGTACGGTACAGATTATTGACGGCGGCTGGAGCAACTAACCGCGCGGCGCTTTATTTCACTATCAGGAAAACGCATGAAATTACTCCGTTTTGGCAATCCCGGCAGCGAGCGTCCGGGCGTACTCGACAACGACGGTCGCCTGCGCGACCTATCGAACTATGTGACCGATCTGCGCGGCGACGCGCTGCTGCCGGAGAGTCTGGCGCGTCTGCGCCAGCTGGATCTCTACAGCCTGCCGCTGGTTGAAGGCAATCCGCGTATCGGCGCCTGCGTTGGCGGTATCGGTAAATTTATCTGCATCGGCCTGAACTATGCCGATCACGCCGCAGAGACCGGCGCCGATATTCCGCAGGAACCGGTGGTATTCAGCAAGTGGACCAGCGCGGTGGTCGGGCCGAACGACAACGTGATTATCCCGCGTGGTTCGCAAAAGACCGACTGGGAAGTCGAGTTAGGGGTGGTGATTGGTAAAGGCGGGCGCTATATCGACGAGCGCGACGCCATGCAGCACGTTGCTGGCTACTGCGTGATTAATGACGTCTCCGAACGTGAGTATCAAATCGAGCGCGGCGGCACCTGGGATAAAGGCAAAGGCTGCGACACGTTCGGGCCGACCGGCCCCTGGCTGGTGACCGCCGATGAAATACCCGACCCTAACTCCCTTAACCTGTGGCTGGAGGTTGACGGCAAACGCTATCAGGACGGCAACACTCGCACCATGATTTTCAAAGTGCCCTATATCATCAGCTACCTGAGCCGCTTTATGAGCCTGCAGCCGGGCGATGTCATCTCTACCGGCACGCCGCCGGGGGTGGGTATGGGCCAGAAACCGCAGCCGGTCTATCTACGCGCCGGCCAGACTATCCGTCTGGGCATTGAAGGGTTGGGCGAACAGCAGCAGCTGACCGTGGAGGACAAACAATGACGCAAATTACCGCCCTGCGGGTAGAGGATATTCGCTTCCCCACTTCGCAGCAGTTGGACGGCTCCGATGCGATGAATCCCGACCCGGATTACTCCGCCGCCTACGTGATCCTCGAAACCGACAATCCGCAGCTCGCCGGTCACGGGCTGACCTTCACCATTGGCCGCGGCAACGAAATTTGCTGCGCGGCGATTCAGGCGCTGGAGCATTTAATCGTCGGCGAGCAACTCGAGACGATCGCCGCCGATATGGGCGCCTTCTGGCGGCGCTTTACCAGCGATAGCCAGCTGCGCTGGATTGGCCCGGACAAAGGGGCGATTCACCTGGCGACCGGCGCGGTGGTCAATGCGGTGTGGGATCTGTGGGCGAAGGCCGAAGGCAAACCGGTCTGGCGACTGGTTGCCGATATGAGTCCGGCCGAGCTGGTGCGCTGCATTGATTTTCGCTACATCACCGACTGCATTACCCCGGAGGAGGCGCTGCGCCTGCTGGAAAGCCGTGAGGAGGGTAAAGCCCAGCGGCTTGAACAGCTACAGGCGCAGGGTTATCCGTGTTACACCACGTCAGCGGGCTGGCTGGGTTACGGTGATGACAAACTGCGTCGTCTTTGTCAGCAGGCGGTGGACGCCGGTTTCTCGCATATCAAGCTGAAGGTTGGGCGCGATATTGAAGATGACATCCGCCGCGTGCGCATTGCCCGTGAAGTGATTGGCCCCGAGCGGAAACTGATGATTGACGCCAACCAGGTATGGGAAGTGGACGCCGCCATTCCATGGGTCAAAGCGTTGGCCTTCGCCAACCCGTGGTTTATCGAAGAGCCGACCAGCCCGGATGATATCGAAGGCCACCGCAAGATCCGCGAAAACATCGGCGCGGTGAAGGTCGCCACCGGCGAGATGTGCCAGAACCGGATTATGTTCAAACAGTTCATTATGCGCGGCGCGATTGACGTGGTGCAGATCGATGCCTGCCGGTTAGGCGGCGTCAACGAAGTGCTGGCGGTGATGCTGATGGCGGCGAAGTACAACCTGCCGGTTTGCCCGCACGCCGGCGGCGTCGGACTGTGCGAATACGTCCAGCACCTGTCGATGATTGACTACCTGTGCATCGCCGGTACCCATGAAGGGCGGGTGATCGAGTTTGTCGACCATCTGCACGAGCACTTCCTGCACCCTTGCGAAATCCGCGGCGCAGCTTATATGCCGCCGCAGGCGCCGGGCTACTCGATTGAAATGCATCAGGCTTCTATCGAGCAGTACCGCTACCGTGGAGAAGCGCATGTTGCGCATTGATGCCCACCACCACTACTGGCGCTATCAGCCACAGGATTACCCGTGGATTGATGACGACATGCCGCAACTGCGCCGGGATTTTTACCCCCCGCAGCTCCAGCCGCTGCTGGCACAGCACCGGCTCGATGGCGCGGTGGTGGTGCAGGCGCGTCATGACGAAAACGAAACCGCCTGGCTGGTGGCGCAGGTTTCTCAGGCGGTTGGCGTATGCGGCGTGGTGGGCTGGCTGGATATTACCGCCGCGGATCTCGAAGACAAGCTGACGCAGTGGCGCGACCAGCTGTGCGGGTTGCGCCATCAGGTGCAGGATGAAGCCGACCCGGCAGCGTGGCTTGAGCGCGAGGCGGTCTCGCGAGGAATGCAGCAGTTGCAGCGCCAGGGCTATAGCTGGGATCTACTGGTTACCCATCGTCATCTCGCGGCGGCGGCACGCTTTGCCGCCCGCCACGATGATCACTGGCTGGTACTCGACCATTTCGGCAAGCCGGATATCGCGCGCGGCGCGGCCCACTGGGCCGAACAGGCGAGGCCGCTGGCGGCGCTACCGCACGTGGCGCTTAAGCTTTCTGGTCTGGTGACCGAGGCCGCGGGCGGATGCTGGACCGAGCAGCAACTGCTGCCTTTCTTCGACGCCGCGCTGGAGCTGTTTGGCCCGCAGCGGCTGATGTTTGGTTCCGACTGGCCGGTATGCCTACTGGCGGCGGAATACCGCCAGGTTTACCAGCTGTGCGAAACGGCGCTGGCCCCGCTGACGGAAACGCAGCGGTCAGCTATCTGGGGCGGCACTGCCTGTCGGGTTTATGGTTTAACGGAGGCGAAGCGTGGATCTATTTCTTAAAGACAAAGTGGTTATCGTCACCGGCGGCGGCTCGGGGATCGGCGCGGCCGTGACGCAACTGCTGGCGGAAGAGGGGGCGGTGCCGGTCATTGTCACTAATGCCCAGCCAGAGCAGGGGTTTATGGATAGGCTGAAGCAAATCGCGCCGCAAAGTGAGCTGATTATCGCCGACCTGTGCCAGGAGGCTGAATGTGCCGCGGCGGTAGGCCAGGTGCTGGCGCGCTTTGGCCGCATTGATGCGCTGGTGAATAACGCCGGAGTGAACGATGGCGTAGGGCTTGAGGGCGGGCGTGAGGCGTTTCTCGGATCGCTTGAGAAAAACCTGATCCACTACTACCAAATGGCCCACCTGTGCCGCGAGGCGCTGGAGGCGGCGCGGGGCGCTATCGTCAATATCGCCTCGAAAACCGCGCTCAGCGGCCAGGGCGGCACCAGCGGCTATACCGCGGCGAAAGGGGCAGTGCTGGCATTAACCCGTGAATGGGCGGTATCGCTGCGCGAGAGCGGCGTGCGGGTTAACGCGGTGGTACCGGCGGAAGTGCTGACGCCGCAGTACCAGCGCTGGATAAATACCTTCCCCGATCCACAGCGGCAGATGGCGGCGATTAACAAACGCATTCCGCTGGGCAAACGCATGACCACGCCGGAAGAGATCGCCAATACCGTGGTGTTTCTTATCTCCTCGCGCGCGTCGCACACTACCGGGCAGTGGCTGTCGGTGGACGGCGGGTATTTGCATCTCGACAGGGCGCTGTCATGAGCGCCGCGCGGCGGCTGTGTCAGGCGCTGGATTTAGTCGATTCGGCGGAGAAAATTGCCGAATACCAGCGTCTGCATGAACGTATCTGGCCGGAAGTCGCCGGGCATCTGCGCGACCATGGCGTGCTGGATATGGAGATTTACCGGCTTGGCACGCGGCTGTTTATGGTGATGGAGGTCGCCGGGGATTTCGATGGCGAACGCTTTGCTCAACACAGCCTGAACCACCCGGTCATTCAGCGTTGGGAAGCGCTGATGTGGCAATACCAGGTTCCCACCCCCTGGACGCCGGCAGGCGAAAAATGGGTGTCGATGGAGCGCATATTCTCTTTGCAGGATCAATAAAACAACTCTGTACTCTACTGAGGATCTCACCATGCTAGTGAATAAAACGGCGGAGCCGCTGGCGGCCCGCGCCGGGGCGACCCCTAATCTGCGCTGGGCATTTATGCTGGTCACCAGCCTGTTCTTTATGTGGGGGCTCTCTTACGGCCTGCTCGATGTTCTCAATAAACATTTTCAGGAGACCCTGCACGTCACCAAAGCGCAGTCCGGTTTACTGCAGGCGGCCTATTTTGGCGCCTACTTCCTGGTGGCGCTGCCCGCCGGCTATTTTATGGATAAACGCGGTTATAAAGCGGGGATCCTGGTCGGTTTGTGCCTGTATGCGCTTGGCGCGCTGCTGTTTGTGCCGGCGGCGAGCGTGAATAGCTTTGCGCTGTTCCTGTTCGCGCTGTTTGTGATTGCCTGTGGATTAGGCTGCCTTGAGACCGCGGCGAACCCTTATGCGACGGTACTTGGCGATAGTAAAGGCGCCGAGCGGCGGTTGAATCTGGCGCAGTCGTTTAACGGACTGGGGCAATTTATTGGCCCGCTGATCGGCGGCACGCTGTTCTTTTCAGCTACTCAGGGCGATACCGGCGATCAGAGCTCGGTAAAAATCACCTATGTCGCTATCGCCGTGCTGGTGCTGGCCATCGCGCTGCTGTTCCGCCGCACGCCGATGCCGGATATTCGCGAAGAGGAGGGCAGTCAGCAAGAAGCGGCGCAGGGGCTGTGGCAGCATCGCCACTTTACCGGCGGGGTTATCGCCCAGTTCTTTTATGTTGCCGCGCAGGTCGGCGTGGGTGCGTTCTTTATCAACTATGCGACCGAGCACTGGCATGGCGTGACAAACCAGCACGCTTCCTATCTGCTGTCGATTGCGATGATTAGCTTTATGGTCGGTCGTTTCTTCAGTACCTGGCTGATGGGGCGGGTGCAGGCGGCGACGCTGCTGATGGTTTACTCGCTGGTCAATATCGTGCTCTGCGGTTTGGTGATGATGAGCATTGACGGCGTGTCGGTGGTGGCACTCATTGCGGTCTTCTTTTTTATGTCGATTATGTTCCCGACCATTTTCGCGCTGGGCGTTAAAAACATGGGCAGCCATACCAAACGCGCCAGCTCATTTATGATTATGGCCATCGTCGGCGGGGCGATTATGCCTTACTTCATGGGGGCGTTGGCCGACCGCTACAGCACCGCGCTGGCCTATGGGTTGCCGCTGCTATGCTTCCTGGTGGTGCTGTGGTACGGCATGAGCCAACGACGCGCGTAAACGGTAAAATTAGCTAAAAAGGCGGAGGAGACCCTCCGCCTTTTTCTTTTTTGTCGCGCCGGTGGTAAATTTTGCTCAGAATGACGGGTTTACCCTAAATAATTCGAGTTGCAGGAAGGCGGCAAGTGTGTGAATCCCCAGGAGCATAGATAACTATGTGACTGGGGTAAGCGCACGCAGCCAACGCACGTGCAACTTGAAGAATGACGGGTATAAATTGCTGTTTAATATGCTTTGTAACAATTTCGACTAGAATATATACCAGATTTGGCTGGTCGTATTAGCGTGGGTTTTTAAGAATACGCACTAACGATTGCAGTGAACCTTTGGGAGTACAAACAATGCAAGAGAATTATAAGATTCTGGTTGTGGATGACGATATGCGCCTGCGCGCGCTGCTGGAACGTTATCTGACCGAGCAGGGCTTCCAGGTTCGTAGCGTGGCGAACGCCGAACAGATGGATCGCCTGCTGACCCGTGAATCCTTCCACCTGATGGTGCTGGATCTGATGCTGCCGGGCGAAGATGGTTTATCTATCTGCCGCCGTCTGCGTAGCCAGAGCAACCCGATGCCGATCATTATGGTGACGGCGAAAGGGGAAGAAGTCGACCGTATCGTGGGGCTGGAAATCGGCGCCGATGACTACATTCCTAAACCGTTTAACCCGCGCGAACTGCTGGCCCGTATCCGCGCCGTGCTGCGCCGCCAGGCGAACGAGCTGCCGGGCGCGCCATCGCAAGAAGAAGCGGTGATCGCTTTTGGCAAATTTAAACTGAACCTCGGCACCCGCGAGATGTTCCGTGAAGATGAGCCGATGCCGCTCACCAGCGGTGAGTTCGCGGTATTAAAAGCGCTGGTGAGCCATCCGCGTGAACCGCTGTCCCGCGATAAGCTGATGAACCTTGCCCGCGGCCGCGAGTACTCGGCGATGGAGCGTTCTATCGACGTACAAATCTCCCGCCTGCGTCGCATGGTGGAAGAGGATCCGGCGCACCCGCGCTACATCCAGACCGTTTGGGGCCTGGGCTACGTCTTCGTGCCGGACGGTTCTAAGGCATGAAGCGCGTGCGTTTTTCGCCACGAAGCTCATTTGCCCGCACCCTGTTACTGATCGTCACCCTGCTGTTCGTCAGCCTGGTGACGACTTATCTGGTGGTGCTGAATTTCGCGATCCTGCCGAGCCTGCAGCAGTTTAATAAGGTGCTGGCATACGAAGTCCGTATGCTGATGACCGATAAACTGCAGCTGGAAGACGGCACCCAACTGGTGGTACCGCCGGCGTTTCGCCGCGAAATTTACCGCGAGCTGGGGATTTCGCTCTATTCCAATGAGGCGGCGGAAGACGCAGGCCTGCGCTGGGCGCAGCATTATGAATTCGTAAGCCAGCAGATGGCGCACCAGCTTGGCGGGCCGACCGAAGTGCGGGTTGAGGTCAACAAAAGCTCGCCGGTGGTGTGGCTGAAGACCTGGCTTTCGCCGAATATCTGGGTGCGGGTGCCGCTGACTGAAATCCATCAGGGCGATTTCTCGCCGCTATTCCGTTATACGCTGGCGATAATGCTACTGGCCATTGGCGGCGCGTGGCTATTCATCCGTATCCAGAACCGACCATTGGTCGATCTGGAGCACGCCGCGTTGCAGGTCGGGCGTGGGATTATTCCGCCGCCGCTACGCGAATACGGCGCGTCGGAAGTGCGTTCGGTGACCCGCGCCTTCAACCATATGGCCGCCGGGGTCAAACAGCTGGCGGACGACCGTACGCTGCTGATGGCCGGGGTCAGCCACGATTTGCGCACGCCGTTGACGCGGATCCGGCTGGCGACGGAGATGATGGGCGAACAGGACGGCTATCTTGCCGAGTCGATCAATAAAGATATCGAAGAGTGCAACGCCATCATCGAGCAGTTTATTGATTACCTGCGCACCGGCCAGGAGATGCCGATGGAGCTTGCGGATCTCAATGCCGTGTTAGGCGAAGTGATCGCCGCCGAAAGCGGCTACGAGCGGGAAATCGCCACCGATCTGCAGGCCGGAGAAATTCCGCTGCGCCTGCATCCGCTATCGATTAAACGCGCGCTAGCCAATATGGTGGTGAACGCCGCTCGTTACGGTAAGGGCTGGATTAAAGTCAGCAGCGGCAGCGAAGCCAGCCGTGCCTGGTTCCAGGTGGAAGATGACGGCCCGGGAATTAAACCGGAACAGCGCGAACATCTGTTCCAGCCGTTTGTGCGCGGCGATAGCGCCCGTAGCACCAGCGGCACCGGGCTGGGGCTGGCGATAGTGCAGCGTATTATCGACAATCATAACGGTCGCCTGGAGATTGGCACCAGCGAACGCGGCGGCCTGCTGATCCGCGCCTGGCTACCGATTCCGGTGCATCGCGCGCTGTCGCCGGCGAAGCCTGCGAAAGAGAGTTGAAATATAAAAAAGCCGGGCATCGCCCGGCTTTGTTGTCTCTGCGACCTGATTAACGCTTCGGACCGGCCGCAACCAGCGCAGCGCCGGCCGGGGTATCGGTATACTTCTCGAAGTTCTCAATAAACAGTTTCGCCAGCTGATCGGCTTTCTCCTGCCACTGCTCCGGAGAACCGTAGGTATTACGCGGGTCGAGGATATGGGTATCGACGCCCGGCAGCTCGGTTGGGATCTGCAGGTTGAACATCGGCAGGGTGAAGGTTTCGGCGTTATCCAGCGAACCGTCGAGGATGGCGTCGATAATCGCGCGGGTATCTTTAATCGAGATACGCTTGCCGGTACCGTTCCAGCCGGTGTTGACCAGGTAAGCCTGGGCGCCGGAAGCCTGCATGCGTTTTACCAGCACTTCAGCGTACTGCGTCGGGTGCAGCGACAGGAACGCGGCGCCGAAGCAGGCGGAGAAGGTTGGGGTCGGCTCGGTGACGCCGCGCTCGGTACCGGCCAGCTTGGCGGTAAAGCCAGACAGGAAGTGGTACTGGGTCTGGTCAGCGGTCAGGCGTGAAACCGGCGGCAATACGCCAAAGGCGTCGGCGGTCAGGAAGATAACCTTGGTGGCGTGACCGGCTTTCGACACCGGCTTAACGATATTTTCGATATGGTCGATCGGGTAGGAGACGCGGGTGTTCTCGGTCTTCGAACCGTCATCAAAATCGATGGTGCCGTCAGCCAGTACCACGACGTTTTCCAGCAGCGCATCGCGGCGGATCGCGTGATAGATATCCGGCTCGTTGGCTTCCGACAGCTTAATGGTCTTCGCGTAGCAGCCGCCTTCGAAGTTAAATACGCCGTCATCATCCCATCCGTGCTCGTCATCGCCAATCAGGCGGCGTTTCGGGTCGGTGGAGAGGGTGGTTTTGCCGGTGCCGGACAGGCCGAAGAACACGGCGACGTCGCCTTTTTCGCCGACGTTAGCGGAGCAGTGCATCGAAGCGATGCCCTGCAGCGGCAGCAGGTAGTTCATGATGGAGAACATCCCTTTCTTCATTTCGCCGCCGTACCAGGTGCCGCCGATAAGCTGGATGCGCTCGGTCAGGTTGAAAGCCACGAAGTTTTCGGAGTTCAGACCCTGCTCTTTCCACTGTGGGTTGGTGCACTTCGCGCCGTTCATGACGATAAAGTCCGGCTCGAAGGCTGCCAGTTCTTCTTCGCTCGGGCGAATGAACATGTTCTTAACAAAGTGTGCCTGCCAGGCGACTTCAGTAATAAAGCGCACGCTGAGGCGGGTGTCGGCGTTGGCGCCGCAGAAGGCGTCGACGATAAACAGGCGTTTGCCCGACAGCTGGTGAGTCACCAGGCCTTTCAGGTGCTGCCAGGTTTCCTGGGAGAGCGGCTTGTTGTCGTTCTTGCCATTGCCTTTATCAGACCACCACACGGTATCGCGAGTGGTATCGTCACGGACGATATATTTATCTTTCGGCGAACGGCCGGTGAAAATGCCGGTATCGACGGCGATGGCGCCAAGATTGGTTAATACGCCACGCTCATAACCTTCCAGTTTCGGGTCGAGCTCTTCCTGATACAGCGTATCGAAGCTCGGGTTGTGGACAATTTCCTGGACGTCATTGATACCGTAAGCCTTGAGATCCTGCGGGGTTAAACTATTAACGCGCATGTCACTGCTCCTTAGCCAATATGTACTGCTTTAAATTGTAGGGTTTCTTTCAGGGAATAGACCGCGACCAGGCTCATAGATTTACGTATCTCGACAAACGCCTTTCTTACGAAAAACACAGTGACTCCTGTCACGAAGTGCGCGTGATTATCTCAGGAAAACGGCCGTAGGTGGCGATAGATGTTTCCGAATGGTTAAAAAGTAATTAAAAAAACTGCTGAAATGTGAATGTAATCGCTTTCTTGAAAGAAAGTTACGTAACTCTTTCAGTGAAAATCGATTCAACACGCGGTCGAAATAGTTGACGCCAGGCGCGTCGGGTCAGAAAAACCCGGCAACGCCCGGCGAGAGGGCGATTAGTGTACCTGCGGATCCGCCGGCGAGGCGTTATTGCGGATCTCAGCGATATCCATCGCGTTAAACAGGTAATGATTACCGCAGTAGTCACAATGCATATCAATTTCGCCTTCGTCGGCGAGGATGCTGTCGACTTCTTCATCCGGCAGCGTCTTCAGCGCATCGGCGCAGCGCTGGCGAGAACAGGTGCATTTGAACTCGACGTCTTGCGGGTCGTATACCGTCACCTCTTCCTCATGGTACAGGCGCCATAATACATCGGTCGCCGGCAGGGTGAACAGCTCTTCCGCCTTGATGGTCTCGGTCAGGGTCGCCAGATGCTCGAAGTCGTTAAGCTGAGCGTCCTGAGCCGGCATCACCTGCAGCAACATGCCGCCGGCTACCGCTTTACCGTCGTGCTCGCCGGTACGAATGAACAGACGAGTCGGCAGCTGTTCGGAACGCTGGAAGTAATCTTCCAGGCATGCCGCCAGGGTATCGCCTTCCAGGCCAACAACGCCCTGATAGCGTTCGCCTTCCTGTGGAGAGATGGTAATGACCAGGTAGCCGTTGCCGACCAGCGTTTTCAGGTCCGCGCCTTCCGGGATTTCGCCCTGAACGCGAGCGACGCCGCGCAGCTGCTGCTGGTTATTGCCGTTGATCACCGCCAGCGAGAGCGGGCCGTCGCCCTGCAGCTGAACGGTAATATCGCCGGCGAACTTCAGCGTGGCGGTCAGCAGGCTGGTGGCGACCAGCAGCTCCGACAGCACGGTTTTCACCGGCTGCGGGTAGCTATGGTTGGCCAGGATCTGTTCCAACGTGTCCGATACGGTGACCAGTTCACCGCGCACGGCATAGTTTTCAAACAGATAACGATGTAATTGATCGTGTTGAGTCATAATCATCTCTCTTGCTGGCGGCAGCGCTATTCGCTGTCGCCGTGTTTAAATCTCATCAGGTCGCGGCGCTCTTTTTTGTCCGGACGTCTGTCTGGGTGCGGCATCGTGAGCGCATTCAGCTTACGCGCTAGCGCCACTTTTTCGCGTTTCTCTATACTCTCTGCCGTCTCTTCATAAAGCATGACGGCTTCGCTGGCTGGCCTGCGCTGTTCGGTAACGCTTTTGACGATAACGGTGCGCTCGTCGTTGCCCTGGCGCAGGGTCAGGGTGGCATTCAGCTCGACGATTTTGCTCGGCTTACTACGTTGTCCGTTATAGTGCACCTTGCCGCCTTCAACCATCTCGCGCGCAATGGCGCGGGTTTTATAAAAGCGGGCTGCCCAAAGCCATTTGTCCAGCCTGACGCTTTCAGCGGGCTTATCTTTCATGGCCTCTCCTCCGGAGTCAGGGAAGGGATCAGCCGCCGGTAATCGTTCACGCCAGGATGGCGGGCATACTGTTTTTCCGCCAGGCCGGAATCCGGATTGGTGACGCCCAGGCAATAACGAATGCCGAACTGCGCCGCCGCGTCCAGGATAGCCTCGCTGTCATCGACAAACAGCGTTTTGCGCGCATCAAGGCCGGTTTCTTCCGCCACCGCGCGCCACAGGCGCTGATCCTCTTTCGGATAACCAAATGTGTGGGTGGAAAGTAATAAATCAAGGTGCGCGTCCAGACCGGTGTGCTTGAGCTTCACCGCCAGATTATGCGGGTGCGCATTGGTCAGCAGGATGCGGCGCTTGCCGCTGGCCCGCAGCGCATCAAGGAATGGCACGGTATCCTCCCGCAGTTTTGCCCGCGGCCCCTGTTCGCTGGTCATCGCACAAATATCCAAACCCAGTCGCTCGCTCCAGTAATCAAGACAGTACCAGTTTAGCGTATGCTGCACGGCGTGATACTCCTGGTGCATTGCCGCTTTGGCTTCCTGCAGGTTGAGTCCGCGCGCGGCGCCCCAGGTTTCCGGGACCAGTTTTTGCCAGAAGTAGTTGTCGAAGGCGAGGTCGAGCAGCGTGCCATCCATATCCAGCAGAACGGTATCAACCTCCTGCCACGCGATATTGATTTGCATGGTGAGTCTCCAGCGAGGGGGAAATGCGCGACAGGGTATCACACCCTGTCGCGCAGGAATTAATCTTGATGATCCGGGGAAGGGATGAGAACCGGATTCAGGCAGCTTTCATAATATTTTTGAATTTCTTCCATGCGCTGGCGCTGGCGCTGATAGCGGCGGATCGCCTGCACGCCGTGCCACGACATACAGCCAAGCATCGCCAGCAGCAGCAGAGTGGTGCCAAGATAGCGCCAAAGTCCGCTGCGATCGGGAATGCGGTGCAGGTTGATATGCTGGGTGCCATTGGCGTCGGTATAAAGATTGGTGACAATCCCCTCCGCATGGAATGGCGTGTGCATCAACATGCCCGCCAGACGCTGCAGCTCGCCCCACTGCTCGTGGGCGGGATAATCGTACAGGCTGATAGCCGGCCACGGCTGATTGACCAGTTCGCTGCCTTCATCGCTGGCGATCAGGAATCCGCCAGGGGCCGGGCTATTTAGCGCCTGCGCCGCGCGGGAGGTTTCACGCATCACAAACGGCGCGGTGGAGGTCGTCACCAGATTCTCCAGCGATTCGGCGCTCACCGGGCGCAGCAACACGTTCACTCCATCGAGCTTACCGGCGGTGGCGCGTTTGGTTAGCGCTTCCCAGTTGCGGGTATTGCCAAGGTTGACCAGCGCGTTCTTCAGACGCACGCAGTCATCTTTCGCCGAGCAGAGCTCGTTGGTTTTCAGCACGATATCGCCGAAGTCATCCAGCAGCACCATTCCTGATTTCTGAATTGCCGAACGTAATGCCGGGCTAACGTGCGAATCGTCGTCCGGGTCAGGATGCAACTGGCGCTGTACCGCCTGGACCAGCGCCGTGGCCTTACCGACGATATCGGATTCCGGCAGCGGCAGGGGAGGCGCATCGTTCCAGATGATCTGCGAACAGTCGAACGGCGTAAACGGCGAGGCTTCTTTCGCGCTCCAGGCGCCCGGCGTGCGGATGTTGCACATCCCGGTACCTTTTAATTGCAGCGTGTCGCCAATACGCACTTTCGCCTTCTCAAGCTGGCCGACGGTGGTGGCTTCGATGGTCTGCGCCCCCTTAAGCCAGGAGAGCGTGAATTTAAAGGGCATATTCAGCGGGACGCTAATCCACAGCATGATGACGACCAACAGCGCGCCGGCGGCGATAATCGCGCTGCGTAGCCAGTACTGCAGCGGGAAGTTTTTCACTTCATCGTGCAGCGACAGGAAGCGCCCCTGGCGAACCACATGGCGGTTAAGATAAATATCAATATCGGTTTGCTGCCCCAGGTCCTGGGCGATCCATGGTTGCCAGTGGCGCGGATAGATAAGGTCGATAATCCCCAGCGAAATATTATTGACGTGTTCCTGGTCGTTCTCGCCAAACAGCCCCCAGCGTTTCGGCATTCCGCGCAGGCAGTGGATCTCGCGTAGCGAACCGGCCAGCGGCGGCGCATAGATGCCCCATAAGCCCGCTGCCAACAACAGTACGCCGCCGCCGAGCAGCCACGGCGCAAAGACGTCAGGGGAGATCAGGCAGCAATAGAACAGCAGGAAGGCTGCGACGATCATGATCCCTTCGCGCAGGCTGTCAGGACGGCTGAGGGCATGCTCTTCCTGAGTTTCCTGGCGGATGTTCAGCAGCTCGACCTGCTCGCTCTCCTCACCGCGAATCGACGCCTGGGTAGCTGATGCGCGTTCAAGCGCGTAGCCGCGGGCTTCCTGCGGATAGTCGCGCAAGGTGTGGTCGTTGAGAACAATCACCAGCGGCAGGCTGTCGGTTGGGATCAGCGAGACGCTGTTTTCGTCGTTGATATGCTGTTCCCAGAACGGCGGCAGGTGCACCTCCACCGAGTCGAGGAAGTATCGCCATTTGTTGGGCTCATCAGACGAAATGCCGTAGCGGGTGACGGCGCGGGTGACGGTATAAACGGTGTCGCTCTGCTCATTCAGTTTCAGGGCGACAGGCGCGACGCTGGCGCCGGTTGCCGGTACCTGTTGCGACTGGCTGAGGCCATCGAGATACTTTTCGACCGCCTGGCGTTCATCATCAGAAAGCTTGCGGGTCGTCGCGTCGCTAAAGGCTTGCAGTAAGGGGAGGCGACGACGTCTGGCATGAGATCGATACCACCACCCGATAAGCAAGACACAGAGTAGCAGAGCTGTGAAAAAGGTCAGAAAGGTGCCCATGCCCATCCCATCGTCATAGTAATTTTAATTGTTTATCGGCACATGTTGTCTAATGCAGGAAATTTTATTGTGCAATGCAGCAGCATGTAAGCTTATCAAAAACGGGAAAACTCAGGAATCGGTAAATTCTCAAAACAAATTCAACCTATTGACTTTTTTATCTTTATGAATCTTTGCATTGCAAGTAAAACGTTGCAACTATGTAAATTAGTGGCAATTTGGATTGCCGAAACCGTGCTGCGTATCGCACAATGACTTCTGTAATCACAGCATAGACCGATGACAATGAGCAAATCATTACAAAAACCCACCATTCTCAACGTTGAAACGGTAGCGCGTTCGCGTCTTTTTAATGTTGAAAGCGTGGACCTGGAGTTCAGCAACGGCGTGCGTCGCGTTTATGAACGCATGCGGCCCACCGCGCGTGAAGCCGTAATGATTGTGCCGATTGTTGACGACCACATTATTTTAATCCGCGAATATGCGGTCGGCACCGAATCCTACGAACTGGGTTTCTCCAAAGGGCTTATCGACCCCGGCGAGACGGCCATGGAAGCCGCCAACCGCGAGCTGAAAGAAGAGGTGGGTTTCGGCGCCCGTCAATTGACCTTCCTGAAGAAGCTCAGCATGGCGCCATCTTATTTCTCCAGCAAAATGAATATTATGGTTGCGGAAGATCTCTATCCGGAATCGCTGCCGGGCGATGAGCCGGAACCGCTACCGCAGGTGCGCTGGCCGCTGTCGCAGCTGATGTCGCTACTGGAAGAAGAAGACTTCAATGAAGCGCGTAACGTCAGCGCGCTGTTTCTGGTGCGTGAATGGCTACAGGCGCAGGGGCGTTTGTAGTTATAAGCGTCTCATCCGGACATAAAAAAAGCGCCTGCAGGCGCTTTTTTTATTAGAACAACTCGTGGGTTTCGCCACCGCTATCGGTAATGGTGGTGCCAACTTCGCGCACCGCCTGATGGGTTGGCTGCGTGCCCTCGATGAAGTACTCGGCGCGGCTGTTGCCGCCGTTAGCCAGTTGACCTGTGCTACGGTCGATATTCACCGTCACAATACCCGGCGGCGGCGTTAACGGCTCTTCCGGCACGCCTTCCAGCACCCGTTTCATAAAGTCATCCCAGGCCGGTTGGGCGCTTTTAGCGCCGCCTTCATAACCCGAAATCTGATCTTTAATCGCGCCGGAAGCGGTGGTACGGCCCAAATCGCGGCGGTGGTCATCGAAACCAATCCACACCGACGTCACGACGCCCGGGCCGTAGCCGGAGAACCACGCGTCTTTCGAACTGTTAGTGGTACCGGTTTTGCCGCCGATATCATGACGCTGCAGGTCGCGGCCCGCACGCCAGCCGGTGCCCATCCAGCCCGGTTCGCCGAAAATATTGGTATTCAGCGCGCTCTTAATCAGGAAGGCCAACGGCGTGTTGATGACATGCGGGGCATACTCCGGCGCGCCGCTTTGCGCGACCAGCGACTGATTAGCCTGCTCAAGCTGCGGCTGCGGCGGAACGTCGCCGTTTTGCGGCTCCTGAGAGGTGGCGACCTCTTCGACATCCTGGTTTTCCAGCACGTTGGATTTCGGCGTATCGCCGTAGATCACCGGCGAATTACACTGCGGACAGGCGACTTTAGGCCGCTCTTCAAACAGCACGCCGCCCTGGTCGTTCTCGATCTTGCTAATGAAGTACGGGTTAATCAGGAAGCCGCCGTTAGCCATTACCGAGTAGCCGCGGGCGACCTGTAGCGGAGTAAAGGAAGCGGAACCCAGCGCCAGTGATTCGGTATGGACGATGTTCTGCGCCGGGAAGCCGAAACGCTGCAGATACTCTGCCGCATAATCGACGCCCATCGCGCGCATCGCGCGCACCATCACCACGTTCTTCGACTGGCCTAATCCCTGACGCAGACGAATAGGGCCGGCGTACTGCGGCGGCGAGTTTTTCGGCCGCCAGTCGGAGCCCGCGCCGGCATCCCAGCGGGAGATCGGCACATCGTTAAGCATACTGGCGAGGGTTAAGCCTTTGTCCATCGCCGCAGTATAAAGGAATGGCTTGATATTGGAGCCAACCTGACGCAGCGCCTGGGTAGCGCGGTTGAACTTACTCTGATTGAAGTCAAAGCCGCCGACCAGAGCGATAATCGCGCCATTTTGCGGGTTGATAGATACCAGCGCGGAGTTCACTTCCGGCACCTGCGACAGCCACCATTTGTCGCCCTCTTTGCGCACCCAAATCTGCTGCCCGGTCTGAATGACGTCGGTCACTTTGCGCGGCGTCGAGCCTTGTTGCGTATCGGAAACGTAGCGACGCGCCCAGCGGACGCCATCCATCGTTAACGCCACCGACGTGCCGTTGCCCAGCAACGCGACTGCTTCCTGCGGATTCGCGGAGGTGACTACCGCCGGCGCCAGCGGGCCGACGCCCGGCAGTTTTTTCAGCGTATCGAGGATTTTTTTGTTATCCCACGGGGTCTCGCCAACTTTCCACAGCACGTTGGCCGGGCCGCGGTAGCCGTGGCGCATGTCGTAATCGAGCACGTTTTTACGCACCGACTGCTGGGCGGCCTGTTGGTTTTTACGCGTGATGGTGGTGTAGACGCGATAGCCGTCTTCGTAGGCCTGCTCGCCGTAGCGGTTGACCATCTCCTGACGCACCATCTCGCTCAGATACGGGGCGGAGAAGGCGATTTCCGGCGTATGGTAGCTGGCGTCAATCGCCTCGCTGCGCGCCTGATCGAACTGTGCCTGGGTGATATAGCCTTCGCTTAACATTCGCGACAGCACCACGTTGCGACGCGCGGTCGCGCGGTCCAGCGAATAGAGCGGGTTAAAGGTGGAAGGCGCTTTCGGCAGACCGGCGATAACCGCCATTTCGCTCAGCGTTAGCTGATCGACTGATTTACCGAAGTAAACCTGCGCGGCGGCGCCGACGCCATAGGCACGGTAGCCGAGGTAAATTTTGTTGAGGTAAAGATCGAGAATTTCGTCTTTATTCAGCAGCTGTTCGATGCGGATTGCGAGGAAAACTTCTTTGATCTTACGCGTTATTGTTTTCTCCGGGCTGAGGAAAAAGTTACGCGCGAGTTGCTGAGTAATAGTACTGGCGCCCTGCGAGGCATGGCCTGAGAACATCGCTACGCTCGCGGCGCGGAAAATCCCCACCGGATCGACGCCATGATGCTCATAGAAGCGGCTATCTTCAGTCGCGATAAACGCTTTTATCAGCTCCGGCGGCATCTGCTGCAGAGTGACGGGGATGCGGCGCTTTTCGCCATATTGCGCAATGAGCTCGCCGTCCGCGCTATAGACCTGCATCGGGATCTGCAGACGCACATCCTTTAAGGTCGCGACATCGGGGAGTTGCGGCTCTATAAATTTGTAGAGGCCATAAATCGAGCCTGCTCCCAGCAGAACGCAACAAACTGCAAGGATAAAAAGATACTTTACGAACTTCACCGGAGAATTCCCATTTAGTTTTATTTGGGCAGTTTATAAACAAACGCGCGGTAGTATAAAGGCAAGCCAGGAGCATTGATATACCCCCACGGGGCGGCTTGCTGGCGCTATGCCTTCCGGACGGCGTGTCGATCGACGCTAAAAGCCTCCATTTCGCCACATGGTATATCCAGGCTGCTCCTTGAATCGCAATCGCGGATAAGGAGATCTAAGCATGACTTTCAGAAATTGGCGTATAGGAATTCACATTCAACAGGATAGCGTCGCCATCGTGGCGCTGTTGTACGAACGCGGGCGCTGGGCGTTGCGTCGCTGGTGGCGAATTCCGCTGCCGCCCGGCCTGGTGGTGCAGGGCAGCATCATTGACCTTAATGAGGCGGTGAAGCGGTTACGTGATTGGCGCCGCGAGCTGCCGCTACAACATCAGGTGTGCATTGCGCTTCCTGCCAGCCGTACGCTGCAAAAGCAGCTGCCTGCGCCACAGGTGTCGCTACGTGAAAGCGAAAGTGCGACATGGATAACGGGCACGATGGCGCGTCAGCTGGAAATGCCTGCCTCTTCGCTGTGTATCGATTACGCCGCCCGCGCGGCTAACGACGGCTGGCAGGCGACGGCGGCTCAGCGTTTGGATATCGACAGCCTGCGTCAACTGGCGCGGCGGCTGAAGCTGCGCCTGACGGCGATCGTGCCGGATGCGGCTGCTCTCACTTCTTTTTTCCCCTGGCTTACTGGCGCTGCTCAGGGCCTGGTCTGGCAGGGGGACGCGCAGTGGTTATGGGCGACCCAGGAGCGCTGGGGCTATTGTCCATGCGCTGAAGTCCCCTCTTTCTCCCACTTAACCTCGCGCCTCAATGATGAACAGTTCCAGCTCTGTAGCAGCCTGCCGTTGGCGGAAAATAGCTTTGATTGCTGGAGCGTGCTCCACCGCCTGCAGCCGCCGCTACCCGCCTGCGGCGATCGCTTTGCTATCGCGCTTGGTTTGGCGCTGGGGGGTAAATAACTATGGCGCAGCAGATTAATCTTCTGCCGTGGCGCGAGACGCGACGGCGGCAAAGCTTGCGTATGGGCGGGCTGCTGGTGGCGGCGATGGCGCTAAGCATTATCGCCCTGACGATAGCGACGCGCACGTTACGTCAGATAGACGTGGCGCAGCAGGTAATGCGCACCCAGGCCGACCATCTGCTTTATTCCGCGTTGTTACAACGCGAGCGGGAGATGGGCGAGGAAATACAGCGCGGTGAGCGGCAGGCACGGCGAGCGCAGCGGCGGGCGGCGACGCGTGCCTGGCAGCCGCGACTGTTATCGCTGGCCGCACTATTACCGGAGCGGCTGTGGCTGACCGGGCTGGACTACCAGCCGCAGGGCATCACTCTTTACGGTCTGGCGTTGAACCTCAAGGCGGTGGCGGCGCTGGAACAAGCGCTTGGCAAGCTGGAGGGCTTTCAACCGGTTACGCCAGGGGCGACGCGGCGTGATGCACAGGGGCGCTGGTCATTCAGCTTTTTCCTTGCTGGAGAAACTACCGATGCGGTTAGCGATTGAACGCCTGCTGGCGCTGAGCGGATGGCCGTTAGCGTTACTCTGCGGCGCAGTGTTGGCTGCGGCAATGTATCTGGCGTTTTCGCTTGCTGCTGTCAGCGCTTCGCAGCCTGCGCCGCCGCCCCTACAGACGCAATGGCGGCGAGTATTGCCGCTGCGCGCCACGCTGCAGCAACGCGTGGTTCATGATTGGACGGCCCGGCGTTTTTCACCGCTGGAGCCACCCGTGGCCGGTATCTTGTTACAGGCCTGGCAACCGCGAGGGCGAAGCGGTGAGATGCTTGCTGTGGTTGACTGGCAGGCGTTGCCGCCGCTGTTTGCCTGGCTTGCCGACTGCGGGGTATACCCTGGCGCTTTTTCATTGAATATCGAAAAAGGGGCGTTGCAGTTGTCGCTACAGCTGGAGAAGGACGATGAACCATAAAGGATACTTGCTGCTGTTGTTTTGCCCGCTGCTGGCAGGAGCGCGCGATCCTTTTTTACCGGTCGAGGACCACTGCCAGACCGCGCAGCTGACGCAGTGGCGTTACGGCGGCGGGGTTGGCCGCCCGGCCCAGTGGCTGGGTCTTGTTCAGGATCATACCGGTCAGTGGCGGCGTGTACGAATTAACGACGTTTTGCCTGGCGGTTGGCGAATTCGACAGCTAACGGCAGAAACATTAACTCTGGAGGCCAGCGCCGGGTGCGAACCCGCACGCTGGGTCTGGTCACGAAAGGGAAGCCAACATGATGCGAAGGATAAGCCTGCTGCTACTTCTGCTGCTGCCGCTGCTGGCCGCGGCGGCGAAAAAAGAACCGCCGGTGTCGTTGGTGGTTGATGATGTACCGGTGGTTCAGGTACTGCAAAGCCTGGCGGAAATGCAAAATCTTAATGTAATCGTGGCGCCGGAGGTCAGCGGTACGCTGTCGCTTCACTTAAACAGCGTTCCCTGGCGACAGGCGCTCCAGTCGGTTCTCGATAGCGCCGGGCTGACAATGGCCCGGCAGGGCACGGTGTTGTACATCCATACACAGGCGTGGCAGCAGGCAAAACGAGCGCAGCTGGAAGCCGAGCAGGCTAAACGCTGGCAGAATCTGCCATTACGCAACCACAGTATCCCGCTGCGCTATGCCGACGCAGACGAACTGGCGAAATCCGGGAGCAAGCTGTTGAGCGCCCGCGGCACGATGACCGTCGATCGGCGAACTAATCGTCTGTTAATCCGCGACGACGATCGTCATCTGCCGGCGCTGAAGGCGTGGGCTGAAGAGATGGATCTGCCGGTCGGGCAGGTGGAGCTGGCGGCGCACATTGTGTCAATGAGCGCGACCAGCCTGCGCGAGCTTGGCGTGAAGTGGAGCCTGGCGGAGGCCAGCAGCACGCCGGGGATGGGGAAAATGACCAACCTGAGCAGCAATCTGGCGGTGTCAGACGCAACCACCCGCGGCGGCTTTAATATCGGCCGGATTAACGGGCGGTTATTGGAGCTGGAGCTTTCCGCGCTGGAGCAAAAGCAGCAGGTGGACATCATCGCCAGTCCGCGCCTGCTGGCGTCGCATATGCAACCCGCTAGTATCAAACAGGGCAGCGAAATCCCCTATCAGGTCTCCAGCGGAGAAAGCGGCGCCACCTCGGTTGAGTTTAAAGAGGCGGTCCTGGGGATGGAGGTGACGCCAACGGTGCTGCAGCAGGATCGCGTGCGCCTGAAGCTGCGCATTAGCGAAAATACGCCAGGCCAGGTTCTGCAGCAGGAAAACGGCGAAGCGCTGGCAATTGATAAGCAAGAGATTGAAACCTTAGTCGAGGTGAAAAGCGGCGAGACCCTGGCGCTGGGCGGTATTTTTTCACAGAAGAATAAGTCGGCGCGCGACAGTGTGCCGTTGCTTGGCGAAATCCCCATACTCGGGCAGCTGTTTCGCCATGATGGTAAAGATAATGAACGACGTGAACTGGTTGTCTTCATCACGCCGCGGATTCTGGCAGTACATTAAGCGGGTTTTTCATGCTAAACACGTTTCAGGTGTTTGACGCGGGGACGGATTTAGCATACAAGGGGTACCGATTTGAGAGTCGGGTACGACATCAATCCTCCCTTTATGTCCGGTGATTTTATTCTGTTGCCAAACCAGCCGGAGTATTGAGATAATTTTTAGTCTGACTCTCGCTCTATTGCATATGAGGTTTCAGTTCATGTCCTGCTGCGCTGGGTGTCTGCGAAGCGGGTTTATCATTAACGAATAGTCTTAGTAGTACCGAAAAAATGGCAGAGAAACGCAATATCTTTCTGGTTGGGCCTATGGGTGCCGGCAAAAGCACTATTGGGCGCCAGTTAGCCCAACAGCTCAACATGGAATTTTACGATTCTGATCAAGAGATTGAGAAACGCACTGGCGCAGACGTCGGCTGGGTCTTCGATGTCGAAGGCGAAGAAGGCTTCCGCGATCGTGAAGAAAAAATCATCAATGAGTTGACGGAAAAACAGGGAATCGTACTCGCCACTGGCGGCGGCTCAGTAAAATCCCGTGAAACGCGTAACCGTCTCTCCGCCCGCGGCGTGGTGGTCTACCTGGAAACAACGATCGAAAAACAACTTGCTCGTACGCAGCGCGATAAAAAGCGTCCTTTATTACAAGTAGATGCGCCGCCACGTGAAGTTCTTGAAGCGTTGGCAGATGAACGTAATCCACTGTATGAAGAGATCGCCGATGTGACTATCCGCACCGACGATCAAAGTGCGAAAGTCGTTGCAAACCAGATTATTCATATGCTGGAAAGCAACTGATTCTGGCTTAATAAAGTGCGTCAGAGTAAAGCAACTGAGGTGGACGTCGCGTTATGGAGAAGCTGACTGTAACTCTCGGGGAACGTAGTTACCCGATTACCATCGCGGCTGGTTTGTTTAACGATCCAGCTTCTTTTCTGCCACTGAAATCAGGCGACCAGGTCATGCTGGTCACCAATGAAACGCTGGCGCCGCTTTATCTTGATACCGTTCGCTCCGTACTGGAGCAAGCGGGTGTCAACGTCGACAGCGTGATCCTGCCGGATGGCGAGCAATATAAAAGCCTGGCGGTGATGGATACGGTATTTACCGCGCTGTTGCAAAAACCACATGGCCGCGACACCACACTCGTGGCGCTCGGCGGCGGCGTGGTTGGCGATTTAACCGGTTTTGCCGCTGCGAGCTATCAGCGCGGCGTACGTTTTATTCAAATTCCCACCACGCTGCTTTCGCAGGTGGACTCTTCGGTTGGCGGCAAAACGGCCGTAAACCATCCCCTCGGTAAAAATATGATTGGCGCCTTCTGGCAGCCGGTTTCCGTGGTCGTCGACCTTAATTGTCTCAAAACCTTGCCGAAGCGCGAGCTCTCCTCCGGCCTGGCTGAGGTCATTAAGTACGGCATTATCCTCGACGGCGAGTTCTTCTGCTGGCTTGAAGACAACATCGATGCGCTGATGGCGCTGGATGAATCGGCGATGGCGTACTGTATTCGCCGTTGTTGTGAGCTAAAAGCCGAAGTTGTCGCTGCCGACGAGCGCGAAACCGGGTTACGTGCTTTACTGAATCTGGGACATACATTTGGCCATGCTATCGAAGCTGAAATGGGCTACGGTAACTGGCTACATGGCGAAGCTGTGGCGGCCGGAATGGTCATGGCGGCGCATACGTCCGAGCGTTTAGGGCAGTTTAGCGCGCAGGATACGCAGCGTATGATTGCGCTGTTGCAACGTGCAGGGTTGCCGGTACGCGGGCCGCAGGAAATGTCTGCAGAAGCGTATTTGCCTCACATGATGCGTGATAAAAAGGTATTGGCAGGTGAAATGCGCCTGGTATTACCGCTCGCTATAGGAAAGAGCGAGGTCCGCGGCGGAGTGTCGCACGATGTAGTTCTTGGCGCGATTGCTGATACTCAGCAGGCGCAACAATAAGAAGGTCTAGCCGCGTCCGCGCGGCGTTATCATTTCGGGCAACATGCAATAATCGTGAGCATAAGCCTTTTAGTGGGGTGTTAAATGGATGATTTCAAACCAGAAGACGATATGAAAGCCGATCGCAACGATCGTCGTGCTGGTCGTTCCCGTCAGTCTTCCGAGCGTGACGCCGATCCGCAGATCAATTTCGACGATCTCGATCTTGAGGCCGATGAAGGCCGTCCGACGCGCGCGAACAAAGCCCGTCGTGAACGCGATGAAGAAGAGTACGAAGAGGACCTCGAGTCCGAAGAAGAAGTAGAAGAAGAGCAGCAGGTTGAACGCCGTCCGCGTAAACGCAAAAAGGCCCCTGCTAAACCGGCTTCCCGCCAGTATGTCATGATGGGCGTCGGGGTGCTGGTACTCCTGCTGCTGATTGTCGGCGTGGGTTCGGCGCTGAAATCGCCATCTTCTTCCAATGAATCCGCTTCTGGTGAGAAGAGCGTTAACCTGTCAGGCGATCAAAGCATGACCGCTGACCAGAACAACAATGCCGCGCAGCCGGCCGATCAAACTGCGGGCAACACCAACCAGCAACAGCCGCAGGACGTTTCTCTGCCGCCGATCGCCTCCAATCCGACTCAGGGTCAACCCGCCTCCGAGCCGCAGGGCCAGCAGCGTGTGGAAGTTCAGGGCGACCTGAATAACGCGCTAACTCAGCAGCAGGGTCAACTGGATAGCGCCGTTGCTAACTCCACCTTACCGACCGAACCTGCGACCGTTGCGCCGATGCGTAATGGCGCCGCGCCGCGTCAAACGACCGAACGCCAGACGGCCGCCACGCCGCGTCCTGCTGAGCGTAAACAGGTGGTGATTGAACCGAAACCGCAAAGCAAGCCGCAGGCTACCGCCAAAGCGCCGGTTGAAACCAAACCTAAACACGTAGAGAGCGCGCCGGCGGCTACCGCCAGCAAGCCTGTCGCCACTGCGCAGACTAAACCGGCTGCGACAACCGCGCCAACGGCTACTGCGCCTGCCGCCACTACCTCCGCCCCGGTGGCCACTGCGCCTGCAGCGACCGCAGCGACCGCAGCGGCTGGCAGCAAAACGGCTGGCGATGTTGGCTCGATGAAGTCTGCGCCGTCTGGCAACTATACGTTGCAGCTCAGCAGCTCCTCTAACTACAACAACCTGAACAACTGGGCGAAGAAAGAGAAGCTGGAAAAATATGTTGTCTATGAGACGACTCGCAACGGTCAACCGTGGTATGTGCTGGTCAGCGGCATCTACGCTTCGAAAGATGAAGCGAAACGTGCTGTCGCCACGCTCCCTGCGGATGTTCAGGCGAAAAATCCATGGGCAAAACCGCTGCACCAGGTACAAGCTGACCTGAAGTAATGCCGCGAGTAGTCTTAAGCGCAGGATGCTGTCGGAGCGATTTCTCCACAGCCGGAGAAAGTGTAATTAGTTAGGCAGCATGAAAAAGAATCGCGCTTTTCTGAAGTGGGCGGGGGGGAAATACCCCCTGCTCGACGATATTAAAAAGCATTTGCCGGAAGGTGAATGCTTGATTGAGCCCTTCGTGGGCGCCGGGTCGGTATTCCTGAATACCGACTTTTCTCGTTATATCCTCGCGGATATCAATAGCGATCTGATTGGCCTGTATAACATCGTCAAATTGCGCACCGACGAATACGTCAGCGCCGCACGTGAGATGTTTACGCCGGAAAACAACGCCGCGGAGCGTTACTATCAGTACCGTGATGAATTCAACCAGAGTCAGGATCCCCTGCGTCGCGCGGTGCTGTTCCTGTATCTGAATCGCCACGGCTACAACGGTCTGTGCCGCTACAACCTGCGCGGCGAGTTCAACGTGCCGTTTGGCCGCTACAAAAAGCCCTATTTCCCCGAGGCTGAGCTC
Organism: Klebsiella sp. K-3; assembly: GCF_051207495.1. NCBI lineage: Bacteria > Pseudomonadati > Pseudomonadota > Gammaproteobacteria > Enterobacterales > Enterobacteriaceae > Klebsiella > Klebsiella sp. K-3. Next base: position 350,020 of record NZ_JBPNXF010000006.1, read on the forward strand.
TATCACTTCGCCGCAAAGGCGCAGAACGCCGAGTTTTACTGCGAATCTTATGAAGAGTGTATGAAGCGCGCCGATAGCCGGGCGGTGGTCTATTGCGATCCGCCGTACGCGCCGCTGACGGCGACGGCGAATTTTACCGCCTACCACACCAACAGCTTCAACCTTGATCAGCAGGTACTGCTGGCGAAAAAGGCGGAATCGTTGATGAAAAAGCGGATCCCGGTGCTTATCTCAAACCACCGCACGCCGCTGACGCAGGAGTGGTATAAAAACGCGGCGGAAACGCATATTGTGAAGGTTCGGCGCAGCATCAGCAGCAACGGTGGTACGCGTAAAAAGGTGGACGAGCTATTAGCGCTGTACCGTCCGCCGAAGACCAAATAAATTTCAAGGAGATGCGGATGAAGCAGTATTTGATTGCCCCTTCGATTCTGTCGGCTGATTTTGCCCGTTTGGGCGAGGATACCGCTAAGGCACTGGCGGCGGGCGCGGATGTCGTACACTTCGACGTCATGGACAACCACTACGTGCCGAATCTGACGATTGGCCCGATGGTGCTGAAGTCGCTGCGCAACTACGGCATTACCGCGCCGATCGATGTGCACCTGATGGTAAAACCGGTCGACCGCATCATTCCTGATTTTGCCGAAGCCGGCGCCAGCATTATCACTTTCCACCCGGAAGCCTCTGAACACGTCGACCGCAGCCTGCAGCTTATCAAAGAGCACGGCTGTAAAGCGGGGCTGGTATTCAACCCGGCAACGCCGCTGAGCTATCTCGATTACGTTATGGATAAGCTGGATGTGATTCTGCTGATGTCGGTTAACCCAGGCTTTGGCGGCCAGTCCTTTATTCCGCACACTCTTGAAAAACTGCGTCAGGTGCGTCAGCTTATCGATCAATCCGGCTACGACATTCGCCTTGAAGTCGATGGCGGCGTGAAAGCCAGCAACATTGGTGAAATTGCCGCGGCCGGTGCGGATATGTTTGTCGCCGGTTCGGCGATCTTCGGCCAGCCGGACTACAAAAAAGTTATTGATCAAATGCGCAGTGAATTAGCGAAGGTTAGTCATGGATAAATTACAGGCCATCCGCGGCGTGGCATTTGACCTGGACGGTACGCTGGTCGATAGCGCGCCGGGTTTAACCGCCGCCGTTGATAGCGCGCTTTACGCGCTGGAACTGCCGGTGGCAGGTGAAGAGCGCGTCGTGACCTGGATTGGCAACGGCGCAGACGTCCTGATGGAGCGGGCGCTGAACTGGGCTCGCCAGGAGCGCGCCACGTTACGCGCGGCGATGGGGAAACCTTCCGTCGACGATCATGATATACCGCAAGACGAACAGCTACGCGTTTTGCGTAAACTGTTCGACCGCTATTACGCCGAAGCGGCGGAAGAAGGCAGTTTCTTGTTCCCGGCAGTGGCCGATACGCTCGGCGCGCTGCACGCAAAAGGCCTGCCGCTGGCGCTGGTTACCAACAAACCGACGCCGTTCGTGGCGCCCTTGCTCGAGGCGCTGGATATCGCGAAATACTTTAGCGTGGTGATCGGCGGCGACGATGTGAAGAACAAAAAGCCGCATCCGGATCCGCTGCTGCTGGTGGCGCAAAAGCTCTCTCTGACGCCAGCCGAACTCTTGTTCGTCGGGGATTCGCGCAATGATATTCAGGCGGCGAAAGCGGCGGGTTGCTGCTCTATCGGTCTGACTTACGGCTACAACTACGGCGAGCCGATAGCGCTGAGCGAGCCGGATTTTATCTTTGACCAATTTAATGAACTCTTGCCCGCTCTTGGGCTACCGTACAGTGAAACTCAGGAATTAAAAAATGACTAAGCCCATCGTTTTTAGTGGCGCACAGCCCTCAGGTGAATTGACCATTGGCAACTATATGGGTGCGCTGCGTCAATGGGTAAACATGCAGGATGACTATCACTGTATTTACTGCATCGTTGACCAGCACGCGATCACCGTGCGTCAGGATCCGCAGAACCTGCGTAAAGCAACGCTGGATACGCTGGCGCTGTATCTGGCCTGCGGTATCGATCCGCAAAAGAGCACCATTTTCGTCCAGTCTCACGTGCCGGAACACGCACAGCTGGGCTGGGCGCTCAACTGCTACACCTATTTCGGCGAACTGAGCCGCATGACCCAGTTTAAGGACAAGTCCGCGCGCTACGCCGAGAACATCAACGCTGGTCTGTTTGACTACCCGGTACTGATGGCCGCTGACATCCTGCTGTACCAGACCAACCAGGTACCGGTAGGCGAAGATCAGAAACAGCATCTTGAGCTGAGCCGCGACGTCGCGCAGCGCTTTAACGCTATCTATGGCGATATCTTTAAAGTGCCTGAGCCGTTTATTCCTAAGTCCGGCGCGCGCGTCATGTCGTTGCTGGAACCGACCAAAAAGATGTCCAAGTCCGATGACAACCGCAACAACGTCATTGGTCTGCTGGAAGACCCGAAATCGGTGGTTAAGAAGATCAAACGCGCGGTGACCGACTCCGACGAGCCGCCGGTTGTCCGTTACGATGTGCAAAACAAAGCGGGCGTTTCCAACCTGCTGGATATCCTCTCTGCCGTCACCGGCCAGAGCATTCCGGAACTGGAACAGCACTTTGAAGGTAAAATGTACGGCCACCTGAAAGGCGAAGTCGCCGAAGCCGTTTCCGGTATGCTGACCGAGCTGCAGGAGCGCTATCACCGTTTCCGCAACGACGAAGCGTTCCTTAATCAGGTGATGAAAGAGGGCGCCGAGAAGGCCAGCGCGCACGCTTCTAAGACCCTGAAAGCGGTATATGAAGCGATTGGCTTTGTCGCTAAGCCGTAATAAGGCTCGCTGAAGGTAAAAAAACCGGGATTATCCCGGTTTTTTGTGTCTGTCAGAGCGCATTATCTTAATGGTTAGAAAACCAGTTCAGCTTGTCGCGTAGCGCCACAACGCGGCCCACGATAATCAACGCCGGGCTGGCCATCTGCTGCGCCAGAATATCCAGCCGATCCAGAGTACCGGTGACGACCTTCTGGTTGACCGCGGTGCCGTTCTCGACGATGGCGGCCGGCATATCCGCCGCCATGCCGTGGGCGATCAGCTTTTCGCGGATCGCCGGCGCCTGGTTTAGCCCCATATAGAACACCAGCGTCTGTTTTTCCGCCGCCAGATTTTGCCAGTCGAGATCGCTACCAGTTTTCAGATGGCCGGTGATTAGACGTACGCCCTGGGCGAAATCGCGGTGGGTGAGTGGAATGCCGGAGTAGGCCGAGCAGCCGGAGGCGGCGGTGATCCCCGGCACTACCGAGAACGGAATACCTGCCGCGCAGAGGGTCTCCAGCTCTTCGCCGCCGCGGCCAAAAATAAACGGATCGCCGCCTTTCAGGCGCACGACACGTTTGCCGCTTTGCGCTTCGCGCAGCAGGATTTGGTTAATCTCCTCCTGCGGCACGCAGTGATAGCCTGCACGTTTGCCGACAAACACCCGATCGGCATCACGGCGCACCAGGTTCATAATGTCGTCGGACACCAGTCGGTCATAAACCACCACATCGGCCTGCTGGATCTGCTGCAGTCCCTTGAGAGTGAGCAGCCCGGCATCGCCCGGACCGGCGCCAACCAGCACCACTTCGCCACGATGTTCCAGCGGCTCATTCAATAATCGTTCCGTGGTATTGGCAACGGCCTGACGATCATCGTTCGCCAGCGATTGGGCGAGGCCATCGTTAACAAACAGTTTTTCCCAGAAGCGGCGGCGCTCGCCGACGGTAGCGAACTGTTTTTTCACCCTTGAGCGCAGCTGCCCGGCATAGCGGGCGATTTGTCCGAGATGCAGCGGCAAGAGCGATTCGAGCTTTTCACGCAGCAGGCGCGCCAGCACCGGGGAGGTACCGCCGGAAGACACGGCGACCATCAGCGGCGAGCGGTCGATAATTGACGGCATGATAAAGCTGGCCTGACGGGGCGCATCCACCACGTTGCAGAAAATACGCCGTGATTCAGCGGCCTCGCTGACCTGCTGATTAACGACATCATCGTCGGTGGCGGCGATTGCCAGCCAGCAGTTATCGAGCAGCGCAGGATTAAAATCGCCCTGCGCCAGCGTCAGCATTTGCGCCTCGGCCCACACCTGAAACTGCGGAGTAAACCGGCGTGAGTTGACCGTTAACCGGGCACCTGCGTCGAGCAACAGACGCGCCTTGCGTTCAGCGACATCGCCGCCGCCGACCAGCAAGCAGTCGCGATCGCGTAGTTGGCAAAAAATAGGTAAGTGGTCCACGGCAGATCCTCACGGCAAGGGGGGAATGGGAATGCGGTCGTAGAATAGCAGCAGAGGGATTCACGGAGATATGAATTTTGCCGCCTCTACTTATTAGTGGTCATAAGCTGATGATATGGTTCCCCCCGCGGCGCGGAGGGAACCATGCGGCATCAGGCTTTCAGCTGCACTTTGCCATCTTTAACACGGGCTTCGTAGTGGGCGATGGAGTGGCTCTCATCTTCCATGCACAGCCCGTCGCTGAGACGGAAGCGCTGCTTTTTCAGCGGGCTGGCAACCCACAGCGCGCCGTCATGCTCAGCGATAATCCCTCGGGACAGCACGCTGGCATTGAAGAACGGATCGATATTGCTGATGGCGAACACTCTGTCGTCATGGTACGGACGAAAGATAGCCACCTGCTGTTGCCCCAGCAGCGCGCAGACGCCGGTCGCCGGCAGGATGTCGTCAATTTTGCAGATGTTTACCCACTGGCTCATACGTTTTCCTCCACCAGCGTGACCGGGATGCGCTCATAGGGCGTGGCCGGGCGATGCTGGTCACGTTCCGGCACCACCTGAACGTTCGGGTCGCGCTGGTCGCTGTTGATAAAGTGTTTGAAGCGCGTCTGCGCCGCCGGGTTATTGACGGTCTCGGTCCATTCGCAGGCGAAAGCGGCGCGCAGGCGAGCCAGCTCTTCTTCAAGGTGATCGTTCAGGCCCAGCTTATCGTCGATGATGACGCTGCGCAGATAGTCGATGCCGCCTTCCATGTTGTCCAGCCACGGCGCGGTACGGGTCAGCTTATCGGCGGTGCGGATGTAGAACATCATAAAGCGGTCGAGATATTTGATGAGCGTATCGCGATCGAGGTCCGCGGCCAGCAGATCGGCGTGGCGTGGTTTCATCCCGCCGTTACCGCACACGTACAGGTTCCAGCCTTTCTCGGTGGCGATGATCCCAACGTCTTTACCCTGCGCTTCCGCGCATTCACGGGTACAACCGGAGACGCCGAACTTCATTTTGTGCGGGGTACGGATACCTTTATAGCGGTTTTCCAGTTCTACGCCGAAGCCGACGCTATCGCCGACGCCGTAGCGGCACCAGGTACTGCCGACACAGGTTTTCGCCATACGTAACGCTTTGGCGTACGCATGGCCGGTTTCGAAGCCGGCTTCAATCAGCTGGCGCCAGATTTCCGGCAGGTCGTCTTTTTGCGCGCCGAACAGGCCGATACGCTGGGAGCCGGTGATTTTGGTATACAGATTAAATTCGCGCGCGATGCGACCGACGGCAACCAGGCCTTCTGGCGTAATTTCGCCGCCTGCGGAGCGCGGGATAACCGAGTAGGTGCCATCTTTCTGGATGTTGGCGAGGAAGTTATCGTTGGTGTCCTGCAGCGGCGTGTGCTGTGGTTTGAGGATGTACTCATTCCAGCAGGAGGCCAGCAGGGAACCGACGGTCGGCTTACAGACTTCACAGCCGTAGCCCTGACCGTGTTTTTCCAGCAGCTCGTCGAAGGTTTTGATGCCTTCCACGCGGATCAGGTGGAACAGCTCCTGGCGAGAGTAGGCGAAGTGCTCGCACAGATTGTTGTTCACTTCGATACCCTGTTTCGCCAGCTCGGCGTTGAGCACCTGCGTCACCAGCGGAATACAGCCGCCGCAGCCGGTTCCGGCTTTGGTTTCCGCTTTCAGCGCCGCCACGGTGTGGCAGCCTTTATTGATAGCGGCGATCAGGTCGCCTTTGCTGACGTCGAAGCAGGAACAAATCTGCGCGCTGTCCGGCAGTTTATCCACGCCGATAGACGGCTTGCCGCTGCCAGCGTGGGCCGGGAGGATCAGCGAATCCGGGTTTTCCGGCAGCTCGATGGAATTCAGCACCAGCTGCAGCAGGTTGCCGTAATCGCTGGTGTCGCCGACCAGTACCGCGCCGAGCAGGGTTTTGTTATCTTCGCTGACGATAAGACGTTTGTAGACTTCTTTGCTTTCGTCGAGATAGACGTAGCTACGCGCGCCCGGCGTGCGCCCGTGGGCGTCGCCGATACCGCCAACGTCCACGCCGAGCAGCTTCAGCTTGGCGCTGAGATCGGCGCCGGTGAACAGATTGTCGTTGCCGAGGATATGGTCAACGGTAACCTGCGCCATTTTGTAGCCCGGGGCGACAAGACCATACACGCGGTTATTCCAGCTGGCGCATTCGCCGATAGCGTAGATATCCGGGTCGGAGGTCTGGCAGCTATCGTTGACCATGATGCCGCCGCGCTGGGCGACGGCGAGACCGCACTGGGTAGCCAGCTTGTCGCGCGGACGGATACCGGTAGAGAAGACGATGAAATCGACCTGCAGTTCGCTACCGTCGGCGAAGCGCATCGTTTTGCGCGCGTCGGTACCCTGCTGAACGATCTCTTTGGTGTTTTTGCTGGTGTGAACTTTCACTCCCATGCTTTCGATCTTACGCTTCAACTGCTCGCCGCCCATCTGGTCGAGCTGCTCGGCCATCAGCATCGGAGCAAACTCGATCACGTGGGTTTCCACGCCGAGATTTTTCAGCGCGCCAGCCGCTTCCAGACCGAGCAGGCCGCCGCCGACCACCGCGCCGCGTTTGCTGCGACGGGCGCAGGATTCAATGGCGTTAAGATCTTCAATAGTACGATAGACGAAGCAATCCTGGGTTTCCGCGCCTTTAATCGGCGGGATCCACGGGTATGAGCCAGTCGCCATAATCAGCTTGTCGTAGAAAACGGTACGGCCAGCGCTGGAGTGGATAACCTTTTCCTGACGGTTGATGGTAATCGCGCGTTCGCCGACCAGTACTTTGACGCCGTGTTTCTCATAGAAACCTTCGCGTACCAGCGACAGCTCTTCCGCAGTGTGATGGGAGAAGTAAGACGACAGGTGGACACGGTCATAGGCGATACGCGGCTCTTCACAGAACACGGTAATGTCGAATTGTCCGGCAGGCGCCTTATCAAGAAGCTCTTCGATAAAGCGATGGCCGACCATGCCGTTACCGATAATAGCGATTCTGACTTTGCTCATTTTTGCCTCGATTTCTTTTCTATTACCGCCTACCTTAACGATTCAGCTACTACACTCATTGATACAAATCAATTTAGAACTTACCTACCACTTAATGAGTATATTCATGATTTATAATGATTTTTCTAAGTGATGGAAAAATCAGGCTTTTCCGTTCTGTTCTTTTTATGTACAAAGATAGCGGAAGAAATAAGCAATCTTCAGGGGAGCAAACTATGTCGACAACGCCGCTGTGGTTAATTCAGAACGTCCATCTGCCAAAGAGGGAAGGGTTGTGGCAGATTGCGATTGATAAAGGGCGATTCGGCGACATCACGCCGATGGGAGAGGCACGCAGCGAAAGCTACGAAGTGCTTAACGCCCGCGGCGGATTGGCCATTCCGCCGTTTATCGAACCGCACATTCATCTTGATACCACGCAGACGGCGGGAGAACCGAACTGGAACCAGTCTGGGACGCTGTTCGAAGGGATTGAGCGTTGGGCCGAGCGTAAAGCGCTGCTAAGCCATGAGGATGTGAAAGCCCGCGCGTGGAAAACCCTGCGCTGGCAAATCGCTAACGGCATCCAGTTTGTCCGCACCCATGTCGATGTTTCCGACCCAACGTTGACCGCGCTGAAAGCGATGCTGGAAGTCAAACAAGAGGTAGCGCCGTGGGTCGATTTGCAGATAGTCGCCTTCCCCCAGGAAGGGATTTTATCCTACCCCAATGGTGAGAGTTTGCTGGAGGAGGCGTTACGGCTGGGCGCCGATGTGGTTGGGGCGATCCCGCATTTCGAATTTACTCGTGAATACGGGGTGGAATCGCTGCATATCGCCTTTCGTCTGGCGCAGAAATACCAGCGTCCGCTGGATATCCACTGCGATGAAATTGACGATGAACAGTCGCGCTTTGTCGAAACGGTCGCCGCGCTGGCGTTAAAAGAGGGAATTGGCCCCCGGGTGACCGCGAGTCACACCACCGCGATGCACTCCTACAATGGCGCTTATACCTCGCGTCTGTTCCGCCTGTTAAAACTCTCGGGCATTAACTTCGTCGCCAACCCGCTGGTCAATATTCATCTGCAGGGGCGCTTTGATGACTACCCGAAGCGGCGCGGCGTGACGCGGGTCAAGGAGCTGATGGCGGCCGGCATTAATGTCTGTTTTGGCCACGATGATGTATTCGACCCGTGGTATCCGTTGGGAACCGGCAACATGTTACAGGTGCTGCATATGGGGCTGCACGTTTGCCAACTGATGGGCTATCAGCAGATTAACGACAGTCTACAGCTGATTACCCACAACAGCGCCAGAACCTTTGGTCTCAATGATTACGGCATTGCTACCGGCAACCCGGCCAATCTGGTGATCCTGCCTGCTGAAAACGGTTTTGAAGCCGTACGCTGCCAGGTGCCGGTGCGTTGGTCAATTCGTCAGGGAAGGGTCATTGCAACTACGCAGCTGGCGCAGACGTGGATACAGACCGATAAAGGCGGCGAGGAGTTGTTTTTTACCAAAAATAGCCCCTTTGCCGAAGCAAAGGGGCTTAAGGCTTAGTGCGCCGACGCGTTCTGACGGTGGCGGGAAACGAAGCCAAGGAGCAGACACATCACGAATACCACGGCATAGAGTCCGTTCGCGGTGTGCAGCGCGGCCAGCGGGCCGCTAGCCGCGACGATCGGCCCGGTCACCACGAAAGTCAGCATGGTGCCGATGGTGCCGCAGGTCAGAATAAAGTTCACCAGCTTCGGCGAAGCGACTTTAGTCTGCTGCGAGCCCAGGGTGATGATCGAGGTATAGATGGCGCTGGAGAAGAAGCCAAGGGTCAGGATGAACCACGGCATATGCTCCGGCGAACCATTGATGAACAGATACATCAGGATTGTCGCCAGGCCCGCCAGAACGGTCAGGATGCGCTGCAGGTCGAAGAAGCGCAGGATGAAGCTGAACGACCACATACCGATCATATAGGACATCCAGAAATCGCTGACCAGCTTACCGGCGTCGCCGAGGCTCATGCCGAGGCCTTTGGCATATTCCGGTACCCAGGAGATAAAGCCCAACTGGCCGAGGATGTAGCATAGCGCGGCGATGGAAAGGAACAGCACGCCGATGCCCCATTTCTCTTTCACCACCGGCTGGCTGTTTTCCGCCAGCGCTTTGTTGCCAAGCACCGGGAACTCACAGCCGAAAGTCAGCACGAAAATAGCAACGTAGACCAGGCCGATACAGGCGTAAACCCAGTACCACTCGATGCTGCGCGCCAGCAGAACGGCGGCGACCATCGGGAAGATCATCCCCGCCATGCTGAAGAAGGAGTCCGTGAACAGCAGACGCGCGCCGCGCTGGCGGCCTTCATACATGTGGGTAATCAGGAAAGTACCGATCGACATGGTGATCCCGCTGACCAGACCAAGCACGAACATCGATGCGGAGAACAGCGTCAGGCTGTGGCCGAACATCAACCCGGCGATAGCTAACAGCATCAGGATAAAGCCGAAGCGCAGCTGGGTTTTCAGCGGCACGATCTCCATCAGCCAGGCATTGAGGAAGATAGAAATCAGAATACCGGCATTGAGGAAGGTAAATGTGTTACTCATACTGGACACTGGCAGATGGAAATAATCCGCGATGTTCCCCATCACCATCCCGGTGACGATCACCAACGCGCCGGTCAGGGCGTAGGAGAAAAAGCTGATCCATGTGAGCTTGATACGATTGCTGTTAGTCATGACAGGCCTGTGAATAGATAGGTAAAGCGCGTTGACGCTGCGCCGGGCGCACAGATTTTATTCATTCGAGTGATGAAGGCAAACGTTTATATTGAAATGTAGATCCTATTGCATGGTTTTGTGTGACCTTGATCACATTAATAAGATTGCTCACACCTGAGTCAGTTCGTAACAAGTGTTTCAGCTAAGTAAAATTAGGTAAAAGGCTAGCCCGCTATGCAAAGGCTCTTTAGAATCAAGGCACTTGCTTTTTACTCTGCTCCGTTAAGGAATTTCCATGCTCAAATCCACTCTGGCGGCGATGGCTGCCGTATTCGCCATTTCAGCATTCTCCCCCGCCATGGCGGCCAAGGGCGACCCGCACGTACTGCTGACCACTTCTGCTGGCAACATCGAGTTGGAGCTGAATAGCCAGAAGGCGCCGATTTCTGTCGATAACTTCCTGAAGTACGTGAACAGCGGTTTCTATAACAACACGACCTTCCACCGGGTGATCCCGGGCTTTATGGTGCAGGGCGGCGGTTTTAATGAGCAGATGCAGCAAAAGCAGCCGAACCCGCCGATTAAAAACGAAGCCGACAATGGCCTGCGTAATACCCGCGGAACGATCGCCATGGCGCGTACCGCCGATCAGGACAGCGCGACCAGCCAGTTCTTCATCAACGTGGCCGATAACGCCTTCCTCGACCACGGCCAGCGCGATTTTGGCTACGCGGTATTTGGTAAAGTGGTGAAGGGAATGGACGTCGCCGACAAAATTTCTCAGGTTCCGACCCACAACGTCGGCCCGTACCAAAATGTTCCGTCCAAACCGGTCGTCATTCTCTCGGCGAAAGTACTGCCGTAACCCTCTTCTGGCGCGGGCGGTCCGCCTGCGCCCAGCTTGCCTCTCTGCGTAACCTGAAATTGCTGCTTATACTTGTGGCACACAGGGGACGATAAGGGAGGCGACCATGCGTTTACTCACCGATAAGCAAAAATCCCGGCTCTGGGAACAGACCCGCAATGCCAATTTTCAGGCCAGCCGACGCCTTGAAGGCGCGACGGTACCGCTGGTTAGCCTGACGGCTGAGGAAGCGCTGGCGCGTATTGTCGAGCTGAGGAGGCGTCATGAGCGATAAATATGGCGACGACCGCGACCCCTATCTCTATCCGGCGTTGGATGTGCTGCGTAACCGGCTGGGTATCCATCAGGCGCAACGGCTGGAACAAACGGTCTGGGAATTCACTTCGCTGCGCGCGGCGACGATCCCGTTGGGCCCGCGCGGCCGCGGCTTACCGCATCTGAGCGCCATTCACCGGCAACTTTATCAGGATCTCTTTGACTGGGCGGGCAAACTGCGGGAAATCGATATCTACCAGGGCGATACGCCATTTTGCCACTTCGCGTGGATAGAGAAAGAGGGCAACGCGCTGATGCGCAAGCTGGAAGAAGAGGACTATCTGTGTGAACAACCCCGGGAGACGTTCGTCGAGCGCCTGAGCTGGTACTACGGCGAAATCAATGTCCTGCACCCGTTCCGCCTTGGCAACGGTCTGACGCAAAGGATCTTCTTCGAACAGTTGGCCATTCACGCCGGCTACCTGCTCGACTGGCGGGGCATCGATCCGGATGCGTGGAGCCAGGCTAACCAGCTGGGCGCGATGGGCGACCCGGAGCCGCTGGAGCGGATCTTTCGTAAAGTGGTAAGCGAAGCGCGGGAATCTGAGTAGAATAGCCCGGTTTTGTTTTTTCCGGAGCCGCTATGATCCTGCTAATCGATAACTATGACTCTTTCACCTGGAATCTGTACCAGTACTTTTGCGAACTGGGAGCGGAGGTGCTGGTTAAGCGTAACGATGAGTTAACGCTGGCAGAGATAGCGTCGCTGACGCCGGAGAAAATCGTTATTTCGCCGGGCCCCTGCACGCCGGATGAGTCCGGTATTTCGCTGGACGTTATCCGCCGCTATGCCGGGAAAACACCGCTGCTCGGCGTGTGTCTGGGTCATCAGGCCATCGCCCAGGTCTTCGGCGCTAGCATCGTGCGCGCCGCTCAGGTCATGCATGGTAAAACGTCGCTTATTGAGCACAACGGCGAGGGCGTTTTTCAGGGACTAAACAACCCGCTTACCGTTACGCGCTACCATTCATTAGTTATCGACCCGCCAACTCTTCCCGATGATTTTATCGTTACCGCCTGCAGCGCCAGCGGTGAAATCATGGGTATCCGCCATCGCCAGTGGGATCTCGAAGGCGTGCAGTTCCACCCGGAGAGCATTCTTAGCGAACAGGGACACCACTTGCTGGAAAACTTCCTTAAACGCTGATTTGTAGTTGCCATGAAGTGATTTATTATGCATATTTTGTGATTAAAACATCGCAATCATTGCACATTACACAGAAGGATGGGCATCACATGGCAACAGAGCAACCGGCAATCACCCGCGCCACATTCGATGAAGTCATTCTGCCGATTTATGCACCGGCGGAGTTTATTCCGGTGAAGGGGAAAGGCAGCCGCGTTTGGGATCAGCAGGGCAAAGAGTACATTGATTTTGCCGGCGGGATTGCGGTGACCGCGCTGGGCCACTGCCACCCGGCGCTGGTGGCGGCGCTGCACGAGCAGGGCGAAACCCTGTGGCATACCAGCAACGTTTTTACCAACGAGCCGGCGCTGCGCCTGGGTCGACAACTGGTGGACGCCACTTTTGCCGAACGCGTGGTGTTTATGAACTCCGGAACGGAAGCCAACGAAACGGCGTTCAAGCTGGCGCGTCATTACGCAATCACTCGTCATAGCCCGTACAAAACCAAAATCATCGCTTTCCATAATGCCTTCCACGGACGGTCGCTGTTCACCGTCTCGGTTGGTGGTCAGCCGAAATACTCTGATGGTTTCGGGCCGAAACCGGCAGATATCGTGCATGTCCCCTTTAACGATCTCGAGGCGGTGAAAGCGGTGATCGATGACCATACCTGCGCGGTGGTGGTTGAGCCGATTCAGGGCGAGGGCGGGGTAATGGCGGCGACGCCGGCGTTCCTGCAGGGGCTGCGCGATCTGTGCGACCAGCATCAGGCGCTGCTGGTATTTGATGAAGTACAGTGCGGTATGGGCCGTACCGGTTCACTGTTCGCCTATATGCATTACGGCGTGACGCCGGACATCCTGACCAGCGCGAAAGCGCTCGGCGGCGGTTTCCCGATTAGCGCGATGTTGACCACCAATGAAATTGCCAGCGCCTTCCATGCCGGTTCCCATGGCTCCACCTACGGCGGCAATCCGCTGGCCTGCGCGGTGGCGACCGCGGCTTTCAACCTGATTAACACGCCGCAGGTGCTGGAGGGCGTCAATGCCAAACGGGCGCTGTTTGTCGAACACCTGCAGCAGATCGATGCGCAGTTCGATCTGTTCAGCGACATCCGCGGCATGGGGCTGTTAATCGGCGCCGCGCTTAAGCCGCAGCATCATGGACGCGCGCGCGATTTACTCTATGCCGCGGCCCAGGCCGGGGTGATGGTGTTAAACGCCGGGCCGGACGTGATGCGCTTTGTGCCGTCGCTGGTGATTGATGATAGCGATATCGCCGAAGGGATGGCGCGCTTTGCGCAGGCGGTTAAAAACGTGCTTAGCGCCTAGTCGTGCGTAGCCAGATGCCGTGATGCGGACGCTGACGCCATGCCACCGACGAAATGGTGTGCATGGTGTTCAGATGGCCGAGGATCCGCTGCAGATGCTGCTCAAGGGTGCTGAGCGGCCCACGCAACACTTCCCCATCCTGGGATTCCATAATATTTACATCGCCCGCGCTGCCCGGCCCGTCTGAATCCAGACGCTGCTGACAGCGCTGCAGCGCAATTTCACAAGATTCCAGATACCGCTGCGCCAGGTCCGGCGTTAGCATCGTATGCTCGCGCGCCAGCGTGGTCATGGCGTTGATATGCTCAACGATAAACTGGCTATGGGTTACCCACAGCTTCATATCTTCCAGATAGTGCGAGTTAAAACCCGGTTCCTGCATCGCCTGGTTAAGCGAGTTATACAGGGCGTTGTGCGCCTGGTTGACGCGCATGCGCTGGTAGGCCAACGCCGGGGCCTGCGGATCGGCGCTAAGGATCAGCCGAATAGCCTCCTGATCGGCCTCCAGGGCATCGTGGGCGTTTTTACGCAGCAGGCCGCTCTGCCATTGCGGCCATAGCCAGACCATCCCGCCAAAGGCGATCAGACAGCCAATGATGGTATCGATAAAGCGGGCGACAATGAACTGCTCGCCGTTAAGCGTTAGCAATTGCAGGGTATATACCGCGGTGACGGTAAAGCCCACCATCGCCCAGCCGTAGTGTTTACGGATGATGAGATAGCTCAGCAGCGTGATGAATAACATACCGCTTAACGTATAGCTCTCCGGTACGTGGAAATGTAGGGTCAGCCAGGCGATCACCAGGCCCGCCAGGGTGCCTGCCGCCCGGTGGACAATTCGCACGCGGGTGGCGCCGTAACCGTTTTGCGTCACGAACAGCACGGTCATCAGGATCCAGTACGGCTTCGGCAGATGTAGGGCGCTGCCCATCAGGCTGGCGATGCTCAACATGACGCTGATGCGCGCGGCGTTGCGCAGCGCTGGGGATTTCAATGACAGGTAGTTCTTCAGCGCCGGTAGTAGCGGTAGGCGCCGTTCTTTATCCGCCATCAGGTTACGTGCGTACAGCGGGCGCTGGGTACGCAGCACACGGGCGATACGACTGAAGTGCCAGGCGCAGAACTGGCCAACCGGATTATCGGGGTGCTGATAAGCGATTTTTTCCAGCGCGCCGATTTGCTTATCCATCTGGAAGCGGCGCGGGTAGCGGTGGTAGAGAATATCATCCGCCAGCACGCGCAGACGCGCGGCGACGGTCTGCGCGTTCCAGCGGATGACCGCTTCCGCATGGCTGCGCTCCACCAGTTTTTGTACCTCTTCCGGCTGGTGCAGGCTCACTGAAATATGTTCCTGCAGATCCAGCCCAACCTGGAACGCGCGCAGTAGTCGCTTATGATCGCTACGCTGGTTGGCGGCTAACATATGCATCTGCTGATAGCACTGGGTAATTAAATCGACCACCTTCTGCTGGCGGGTAAGCAGCGGCGGCAGGGAGGTCGTCGGGTCAGTGTGCTGCGTCAGGAGGCTATATTTGGCCTCGCAATAATTAGCCAGTTCGCGGTAAAGCAGGCTTAACGACTCGCGCAGCGGCTGCTCTCGCCAGAGCCAAAACCAGAACCAATTAAAGAGTCCGTACCACAAGGTTCCCAGCGCATAGATAAGCAGCGGCTCCCAGATGGGCATATTGCCGGCCAGGCTTAAGGTAAAAATGGCGGCGATTAGCGATGCCGGCAACAGGCGAGCGTGTAGCGAACTGATTTCCGCCGTCACGCCGAGTATCAGCGCCAGCGCGCTGAGGATAAGCGGCAAAGGGATGTCCCGCGCCAGAAGCAATTGCACAATCAGGCTGCTGCCGGCAAATAGGCAGCCGCCAACGATCAGGCGTTTGAAAAAGCGTTTATGCGGGGTGTCGAGACCGGCGATATTGCAACAGGCGGGAACTAAAGAGAACAGCAACCCTTGCTGCAGATGGCCGAGCAGAAGCCCGATGGCCACAGGTAGACACAGCACCAGCGTTTGCCGCAGTGCATAGTTGACTTCCGGGTGGTAAATCAGCCTGCGCCACATGGGAGAAACAAAAACGGCGTACTGCGCGGAGCAATACGCCGTTTAGCGACTTAACGGGTACCGTAGACGACGATAGTTTTACCGTGTGCGGAGATCAGGTTTTGATCTTCCAGCATCTTCAGAATACGGCCGACGGTTTCACGAGAGCAACCGACGATCTGGCCAATTTCCTGGCGGGTGATTTTGATCTGCATCCCGTCCGGGTGGGTCATGGCATCAGGCTGTTTCGCCAGATTCAGTAAGGTCTGAGCAATACGGCCCGTCACGTCGAGGAAAGCAAGGTTACCGACTTTCTCGGAAGTGACCTGCAGACGACGCGCCATCTGCGAAGAAAGGCGCATCAGGATGTCCGGGTTCACCTGGATTAACTGACGGAATTTTTTGTAAGAGATCTCGGCCACTTCACATGCGGTTTTCGCACGTACCCAGGCACTACGTTCCTGACCTTCTTCAAACAGGCCTAATTCACCGATGAAATCGCCCTGGTTGAGGTAAGAGAGGATCATCTCTTTACCTTCTTCATCCTTGATGAGTACAGCCACGGAGCCTTTTACGATGTAGTAAAGCGTTTCCGCTTTCTCACCCTGGTGAATCAGCGTGCTCTTTGATGGGTACTTATGAATGTGGCAATGAGACAAGAACCATTCAAGGGTAGGGTCTGTTTGCGGTTTGCCAAGCACCATGCGCGGTTATCCTCTGTTATAAGCTATCTCCGGACGCCGACACTACACGGCATCCGGGCATGCAATCGTATTTTTCCCTATGCCTGGGAAGCTGGCTGCTCAATTTATGCAGCCTGTAATGTGAACTCCTCAGCATACATGCGGTACATCAATGTATTACTGTAGCATCCAGACTGTTTTAGCATAGCTTTCACCGCATGTCTCCTGGTGTCTCGCTTCAGCATGACCCAGGTCGCCTTCCGTTGCGAGATTTGTTATGTGCGCGTAATCTGTCAGGAAAATTGCAACAGCGGAGTTAAATTTTATGCAAGCGCGTGTGAAATGGGTGGAAGGTCTAACCTTCATCGGTGAGTCGGCCTCCGGCCACCAGATTTTAATGGATGGCAACTCCGGGGACAAAGCGCCCAGCCCGATGGAGATGGTGTTAATGGCGGCGGGCGGCTGTAGCGCAATTGACGTGGTGTCTATCCTGCAAAAAGGGCGTCAAAACGTCACTAACTGCGAAGTGAAGCTGACCTCCGAACGCCGTGAAGAGGCGCCGCGCCTGTTCACTCATATCAATCTGCACTTTATCGTCACCGGTAAAGAGCTGAAGGATGCGGCGGTGTCCCGTGCGGTGGATTTATCCGCGGAGAAGTACTGCTCGGTGGCGCTGATGCTGGAAAAGGCGGTCAACATCACCCATTCTTACGAAGTGATCGAAGCCTGAGACGAATTGACGTAGCGGGACATTAACCCCGGCAGCACGGCGACCGGGGTTTTATTTTACCCTTAACTAATGGTTTTGCCTTCCATCAAGCGCTCGACCAGCGGCGCCATAATGAGCTCCATCGCCAGCCCCATCTTACCGCCCGGTACCACCAGGGTGTTCATATGCGAGATAAACGACCCCTGTAGCATCGCCAACAGCCAGGGATAATCAATCCCCTGCAAATTGCGGAAGTGAATCACCACGAAGCTTTCGTCGAGCGATGGAATGCCTTTGGCGGCAAACGGATTCGAGGTATCCACCGTCGGCACGCGCTGGAAGTTGATATGGGTACGTGAGAACTGCGGGGTGATGAAATTGATGTAGTCCTCCATCGAACGCACCACCGAGTCCATCACCGCTTCGCGCGAATGGCCTCGTTCGCTGGTATCGCGAATGAGCTTCTGGATCCATTCGAGGTTGACGATCGGCACCACGCCGACCAGCAGGTCGACATGTTTCGCCACGTCGTGCTGCGGCGTCACCACGCCGCCGTGCAGCCCTTCATAAAACAGCACGTCGGTGGGTTCAGGCAGCGGCTGCCACGGGGTAAAGGTACCGGGAACCTGATTCCAGGGAACCGCTTCATCGTAGGTATGGAGATATTTGCGCGACTGGCCCTTGCCGAATTCGCCGTATTCTAAAAATGTGCGTTCAAGCAGGCTGAAGTCGTTGGCTTCCGGGCCAAAGTAGCTGATGTGTTTGCCCTGATCGCGCGCCTTGCGGATCGCCATGTCCATTTCCGGGCGAGTGTAGCGATGGAAGCTATCCCCTTCGACCTCCGCGGCGTGCAGGTTCAGCTGCGAGAAAATTTTGCGAAACGCGAGGCTGGTGGTGGTGGTGCCCGCGCCGCTGGAGCCCGTGACTGCGATCACTGGATGTTTGGCAGACATAACAACTCCCTGATTAAGTAATGGTGTGTCGCCGTATCGCGCCAGGCTCTCGCGGTTAGAGGGGCATGGCGCTTAGCCGTTAAACATCTTGCGGGGCATGATGTTGACCGTCTCGTGCAGTTCTGACCACACCAGCACGGCCTCCCCGGTTTTAAGCTGCTGTTTTACATCGGCGACTTTATCGGCAAGCGAACGTTCATGTTCACCATAATCGGTGCCTTCGCGCAACACAAAGCTTTCAATCAGATTATCCAGCGTTTCGGGATCGAGATCCTGCCAGGGAATAATCATGCTTGTCCTCCCAGCCAGCGGGTTAACCAATCCGGAATACGTTGCTCCAGCCACATTTGCGGTTTTCGCAGCGTACCGCCGACAAAGCCAACGTGGCCGCCTTGTTCCGTGAGCTGATATTCGACGTTAGCCGGCAGCTGTTCCTGCGGCGGTATTGAATGATGGTCCATAAACGGATCGTCTTTTGCGTGAATGATCAGCGTCGGCTTGGTGATATCGCTTAAGCGCGGCATCGCGCTGCACTGTCGGTAATAGTCTAGCGCATCGGCGAAACCGTGGATTTTGGCGGTGATCATGTCGTCGAATTCGCGGATGCGGCGCATGCTTTTGAGCTGGCGAAGATCGACCGGCAGCGAGCCCGGATAGGCTTTTAGCTTGCGCGCGGCGTTAGCTTTCAGCAGGTTGAGCAGGTAACGCTGATAGACGCGCGAAAATCCTTTATCCATATGGTAGCTGCAGGCTTCCAGCATAAAGGGCGCCGAAACAATGACGGCCGCATCGAGCGGAATATTGTCGCCTTCTTTCGCCAGCAGACAGCCCAGCATGTTGCCGCCAAGCGAATAGCCTACCGCCGCCGTCGGCGCGGCGCCGAACTCGCGCTGCAGCCAGTGCAGGAACCAGGTACCGTCTTCCGTTTCGCCAGAGTGATAAATACGACTGTTGCGATTCGGCTCGCCGCTGCAACCGCGAAAATGCATCACCACCCCGAGCCAGCCGCGCTGCATGGCGGCGTGAATCAAACCGTGGGCGTAAGGGCTGTGCAGGCTGCCTTCCAGACCGTGAAAGACCACCAGTCGCGGTTTGTGGCGCGCGCCGGCGGGGTCTTCGCTCCAGGCCAGATCGACGAAATCGCCATCCGGCAGCTCAAGGCGCTGCCAGTGCGGCGTAAATCGGAGCTTGCGGCGGATGAGCCGCGGCAGCATGGTTTGCAGATGACGATTGCCCACGCCGCGCATCGGATGGAATTCGCGCGAATCGTTATCGGGGGGCGTCACTGCTGTCGGGGTTATTTCAACCATAGTACCAGGATTATTAAGAAACTTTTAGAACACTATACCGCGCTTAAAAGTGGGCGGTTAGCCAATATGTGGTCTTGCGGGTAATCGGTATAGATTACATGAAAATGATTGAAGAGAATGGCTGAGCGATGAATTTCGGAAAGTCTCCCGGAATAAAAGTCTGCCGGTATATCTGAAGCAGGCAGTCCGACGGTGAATTTTCTCTCACCGCCGAACGGTTACTCATTAGCCTTCCTGCAGCATTTGCTCCAGCTGTTCCTGCGCGTCCAGCCACGCCATCTCGCACTCTTCGAGACCTGATTTGGCGCTCGCCTGCTGCTGCAGACAGGCGGTTAATTCCGCTTTGCGCGAGGCGTCATATAACTCGCTGTCGCCCAGCTTCTCTTCCGCCTGCGCCAGCTGCGCGTTGAGTTTATCCATCTCTTTTTCCAGACGGGCGATCTCTTTACGCAGCGGTTGCGTTTGCGTGCGCAGTTCGGCTTCGCGGCGTTTTTGATCCTTACGCGCCTGCGCGCTATTGCCGTTATCCTTCGGCGCTTCAGAGGCCTGGTTTTCCTGCTTCTGCGAATCACTCAGCCACTGCTGATAATCTTCCAGATCGCCATCAAACGGTTCGACTTTGCCGTCGTGTACGAGGTACAGATCGTCAGTGGTGGAACGGATCAGGTGGCGATCGTGCGAGACCACGACCAGCGCCCCTTCGAAGTCGATCAGCGCTTCGGTTAAGGCCTGACGCATATCGAGATCAAGGTGGTTGGTCGGTTCATCGAGCAGCAGCAGGTTAGGGCGCTGCCAGACGATTAACGCCAGCACCAGGCGCGCTTTTTCGCCGCCGGAGAAACGGCGGGTCTCTTCGCTGACTTTATCCCCCTGGAATCCAAAGCCGCCGAGGTAGTCGCGCAGTTTTTGTTCCAGCTCCTGCGGCGCCAGGCGGGCCAGATGCTGTATCGGCGACTCATCGGCGCGCAGGAATTCGAGCTGATGCTGGGCGAAGTAACCGAGCTTAATGCCCTTAGCCAGGCCAATTTCACCGGACAGCGGTTGTAGTTCACCGGCCAGCAGCTTAATCAGCGTTGATTTACCGGCGCCGTTGCGCCCCAGCAGACCGATACGCGAACCGGGCACCAGGTTCAGCTTGATGGAGTCGAGAATAATCCGTTCGCCGTAGCCGGCGCTGACTTTTTCCATCTTGAGTAACGGGTTCGGCAGGCTTTCCGGCGCGCGGAAGCTGAAGTGGAACGGGTTATCGACGTGCGCCGGGGCGATAAGCTCCATGCGCTCAAGCATTTTGATACGGCTCTGCGCCTGTTTCGCTTTGGTGGCCTTGGCGCGGAAGCGGTCGATATAGCTCTGCAAGTGGGCAACGCGCTGCTGCTGGCTTTCATACATGGCCTGCTGCTGCGACAGACGGGTCGCGCGCTGGATTTCAAACGAGCTGTAGTTACCGGTGTATTCGAACATCGTTTGCTGTTCGATATGAATAATTTTATCGACGATCGGATCGAGGAAATCACGATCGTGGGAAATCAGGATCAGCGTACCGGTATAGCCTTTCAGCCATTTTTCCAGCCAGATCACCGCATCAAGATCGAGGTGGTTGGTCGGTTCGTCGAGCAACAGCAGGTCGGAACGGCAGATCAGCGCCTGCGCGAGGTTTAAGCGCATACGCCAGCCGCCGGAGAAATCACTGACCGGCCGCTCAAGCTGCTCGTTACTGAAACCAAGGCCGTGTAGCAGGCTGGCGGCGCGGGAACGAATCGTCCAGGCGTCAATGGCATCCAGCTTACCGTGAACGGTAGCGATGGCGTGGCCGTCGTCGCGCTCATTGGCCTGCTGTAAATCGGCTTCCAGCTTGCGGAACTCGCGATCGCCATCAATAACATAATCAATAGCCGGTTGCGGCAGGGCCGGCGTTTCCTGATTAACCCACGCCAACTGCCAGTTGCTCGGGAAGGTCATGGAGCCGCCGTCGGCGCTTATCTCGTTTTTCAAAAGCGAAAGCAACGTAGATTTACCGCAGCCGTTTTTACCCACCAGACCGACCTTCTGGCCAGGATTGATGGTGGCGGTGGCGTTGTCCAGCAGGACGCGTACGCCGCGACGAATTTGTAACGAGGAGAAAACAATCATAAGGCGCCGTATGTTCAGACTATGTTAATTTGTCTTTATGATAATGTAGTGTGGAAGCGAAACGCTCCATAGGGCCGCAATGGTAGCCCAAAATGAAGACGATAGACAAAGTCATTCTGGTTGCGTCGAGACGCAGCCGCTTCGCAAGCCGCCAGATGACGTTCGGGAGGGGAATGATGTCTCAGACAGCGAAAGTGTTGCTGCTGTATGCCCACCCAGAATCTCAGGATTCCGTGGCCAACCGGGTTTTGCTTGAACCGGCCTTACAGTTGCCGAATGTCACCGTGCACGATCTTTATGCGCACTATCCAGATTTTTTTATTGATATCGCCCATGAGCAGGATCTCCTGCGTCAGCATGAGGTGATTGTTTTCCAGCATCCGCTGTATACGTGGAGCTGCCCGGCATTGTTGAAAGAGTGGCTGGACCGGGTGCTGAGCCGCGGCTTCGCCAGCGGCGCGGGAGGGAATCAACTGGCGGGAAAGTACTGGCGCAGCGTGATCACCACCGGCGAGCCGGAGAGCGCTTACCGCCGCGATGCTAACCGCTATCCGATGAACGATATTCTGCGCCCTTTTGAGTTAACGGCCGGCATGTGCCGCATGCACTGGCTGAGTCCGATTATTGTCTACTGGGCGCGCCGACAGCGGCCGGAAGATTTGCAAAGCCACGCCCGCGCGTATCGCGACTGGCTCGCGAATCCTGTTGCAACAGGAGGCGTCAATGGCGGGAGCTGATTTGCTATTAGCAGGGGTACTGTTTTTGTTTGCCGCCGTGGTGGCGGTACCGCTGGCGGCCCGGCTGGGCATTGGCGCCGTACTCGGTTACCTGCTGGCCGGGATTGCGATTGGCCCGTGGGGGCTTGGCTTTATTAGCGATGTGGATGAAATTCTCCATTTTTCCGAGCTGGGCGTTGTATTCCTGATGTTCATCATCGGCCTTGAGCTCAATCCGGCCAAACTGTGGCAACTGCGCAACTCGATTTTCGGCGTCGGCGCGGCGCAGGTGCTGTTTAGCGCGGCGATCCTCGGCGGATTGCTGGTGGTCACCGGGTTTTCGTGGCAGGCGGCCGTGGTGGGCGGTATTGGGCTGGCAATGTCCTCTACCGCGATGGCGCTGCAGCTGATGCGCGAGAAAGGAATGAGCCGTAACGAATCCGGCCAGCTTGGATTTTCAGTACTGTTATTTCAGGATCTAGCGGTGATCCCGGCGCTGGCGCTGGTCCCGCTGCTCGCCGGACACGGCGACGATAACTTTAACTGGATGTCGGTAGGGATGAAGGTGCTGGCTTTCGCCGGCATGCTGATTGGCGGCCGTTTTCTGCTGCGTCCGGTTTTCCGTTTTATCGCCGGTTCCGGTGTGCGTGAGGTATTTACCGCCGCCACGCTGCTGCTGGTGCTGGGTTCCGCGCTGTTTATGGACGCCCTGGGGCTGTCAATGGCACTGGGGACGTTTATCGCGGGCGTGCTGCTGGCGGAAAGCGAATATCGCCACGAGCTGGAAATTGCTATTGAGCCGTTTAAAGGCTTGCTGCTGGGGCTATTTTTTATCTCCGTCGGCATGGCGCTGAATCTTGGCGTGCTGTACACCCATTTGCTGTGGGTCGCGCTAAGCGTTGCCGCGCTGGTGGCGGTTAAAGCGTTGGTGCTTTATGTATTGGCCCGGGTATACGGTTTGCGCAGCGCCGAGCGCACGCAGTTCGCCGGAGTATTGAGCCAGGGCGGCGAGTTCGCCTTTGTTCTCTTTTCCATGCCGGCTTCGCAGAAGCTGTTCCATAACGATCAAATGGCGCTGCTGCTGGTTACCGTAACCTTATCGATGATGACCACGCCGCTCCTGATGAAGGTCATTGATAAAGTGCTGTCGCGACGGCTTAACCCGGCGGAGGATACCGATGAGGCGCCGTGGGTCGAGGATGATAAGCCACAGGTGATTATCGTCGGCTTCGGACGTTTTGGTCAGGTGATCGGGCGTCTGCTGATGGCTAATAAAATGCGTATTACCGTGCTTGAACGCGATATCAGCGCAGTCAACCTGATGCGCAAATATGGCTACAAAGTCTATTTCGGCGACGCGACGCAGCTTGAGCTACTGCGTTCGGCGGGGGCGGAAGAGGCGCAGTCGATTGTGATTACCTGCAACGAGCCGGAAGATACCATGAAGCTGGTGGAGATGTGCCAACAGCATTTTCCCCACCTGCATATTCTGGCCCGAGCGCGGGGGCGCGTAGAAGCGCATGAGTTATTACAGGCTGGCGTGACGCAGTTCTCGCGAGAAACCTTCTCCAGCGCCCTGGAATTGGGGCGCAAGGCGCTGGTGACTCTGGGAATGCATCCGCATCAGGCGCAGCGCGCGCAGTTGCACTTTCGACGCCTCGATATGCGAATGCTGCGCGAGTTAATGCCGGTGCATACTGATACTGTACAGATATCTCGCGTGCGGGAAGCCCGGCGCGAGCTGGAAGAGATTTTTGAGCGTGAAATGCAGAAAGAAAGCCGGCAGTTGGACGGCTGGGACGAGTTTGAATAGAAGGTAGAGCAAAATGGCGGTACGTAAACGTTTTATTGCCGGCGCAAAATGTCCGGCGTGCCAGGCGCAGGATTCACTGGCGATGTGGCGCGAGAATAATGTCGATATTGTTGAGTGCGTTAAGTGCGGACATCAGATGCGCGAGGCCGATAAAGAGGTCCGCGAACACGTTCGCAAAGAAGAGCAAGTGATCGGCATTTTTCATCCGGACTAGCGTTATCTGTCGCCTTTTTTTAAGCTAGAGGGTACACGGCTGCAGAATTCCGCTACAATCTGCGCCACTATTCTTCCCATGCTCAGGAGATATCATGAAAGTAGCAAAAGACCTGGTGGTCAGCCTGGCCTATCAGGTACGTACAGAAGACGGTGTGTTGGTTGATGAGTCTCCGGTGAGTGCGCCGCTGGACTACCTGCATGGTCACGGTTCCCTGATTTCCGGCCTGGAAAACGCATTAAACGGCCACGAAGTGGGCGATAAATTTGATGTCGAAGTCGGCGCGAATGACGCGTACGGCCAGTATGACGAAAACCTGGTTCAGCGCGTTCCTAAAGACGTCTTCATGGGCGTTGACGAACTGCAGGTTGGCATGCGCTTCCTGGCTGAAACCGACCAGGGTCCGGTACCGGTAGAAATCACTGAAGTCGGCGACGATTTCGTGGTGGTTGACGGCAACCACATGCTGGCTGGCCAGAATCTGAAGTTCAACGTAGAAGTTGTCGCCCTGCGCGAAGCCACTGCAGAAGAGCTGGAACACGGTCACGTACACGGCGCTCATGGTCACGATCATGACCACGGTCATGACGGCTGCTGCGGCGGCCACGGCCACGATCATGGTCACGACCATGAACATGGCAAAGGTGGTTGCGGTAACGGCGGTTGCGGTTGCCACTAATGGCGTCGCGTTCGCGCGAATAGCCAAAAAAGCGGGGAAACCCGCTTTTTTTACGTCTCAATAATGCGGAGGCGGCGTCTCTTCAGACTGTGACGCGATGTGCGACGGCTGTGTCGCTTTCAGTTTTTCGATCATCAAGCGCATATGTTCGCGCATTTTGGCCATTTCTATTTCATGCGCCGTGACGGTTTTGTTGAGGTCCTCGATGGTGATCTCCTGAAACGCCAGTCGGCTTTCCAGTTCCGCCAGACGCGTCTCCATTGTGCTATCGTTCATAGGTCGCCTCTTCTGTCTTGTTTGCGGGCGGATTCTACTCAAGTTTCCGCGTTAACGCAGCATCGTAACGTCAGAGAGGAAACTAATTCATACAAAAATAGTCTGAAATGAGGCGATATTCAGGTAGGTCCGTATGTAGATTTGTTCTGCAACGTTCTATAGTACGTTTTTTGCTTTTTATGATAACCCTGGGGTGAGATGCCCCGGCCCTGGAGAAATGGATGAAATCACTGTTTAAAGTAACGCTGCTGGCGACCACGATGGCCGTTGCCCTGAATGCACCGCTGACCTTTGCTGCCGATACCGCAGCGAAAGCTGCACCGGCGGCGGACAGCAAATCGGCATTTAAAAATGACGATCAAAAATCCGCTTATGCGCTGGGTGCATCCCTCGGCCGTTACATGGAAAACTCCCTGAAAGAACAAGAGAAGCTGGGTATCAAACTGGATAAAGACCAGCTGATCGCCGGCGTGCAGGATGCGTTTGCCGATAAGAGCAAACTGTCCGACAAAGAAATTGAAACCACTCTGCAGTCCTTTGAGACCCGCGTGAAAACCGCCGCTCAGCAGAAGATGGAAAAAGATGCGACCGAGAACGATGCTAAAGGCAAAGCGTTCCGTGACGCCTTCGCTAAAGAGAAGGGCGTGAAAACCTCTAAATCCGGCCTGATGTATAAAGTCGAGAAAGCCGGTACCGGCGATGCGCCGAAAGACAGCGATACCGTCGTGGTGAACTACAAAGGTACGCTGATCGACGGTAAAGAGTTCGATAACTCTTACACCCGCGGCGAGCCGCTCTCTTTCCGTCTTGATGGCGTTATCCCAGGCTGGACCGAAGGCCTGAAAAACATCAAAAAAGGCGGCAAAATCAAGCTGGTCATCCCACCGGATCTGGCTTACGGCAAAACTGGCGTTCCGGGTATCCCGGCTAACTCTACGCTGGTATTCGATGTAGAACTGCTGGACATCAAACCGGCTCCGAAGGCTGATGCTAAGCCAGAAGCCGCTGCCGAAGCACCGGCTGCAGACGCTAAGAAGTAATCTGCCATAAGCCGCCGCCTTCAGGGGCGGCGGCTTTTTTATTGGCAGCAGATATAATTAAAACTGGAAAATTCCTCAGGCGCTGTATTACTTTAGATAGCTTAATAATGATGATGAGCCTGCCCTGACGATAACGACAGGCTCCTGAAAAGGAGTGCTTTTTTACATGTCCAGGTCGCTTTTAACCAACGAAACCAGCGAGCTTGACCTGCTGGATCAACGTCCTTTCGACCAGACCGACTTCGATATCCTAAAATCCTATGAAGCGGTGGTGGACGGGTTAGCGATGCTCATTGGTTCCCATTGTGAAATCGTGCTGCACTCACTGCAGGATTTAAAATGCTCCGCTATTCGTATTGCTAACGGTGAACACACCGGCCGCCAAATTGGCTCGCCGATTACCGATCTGGCGTTACGTATGCTGCACGATATGACGGGAGCAGATAGCAGCGTATCGAAGTGCTATTTTACCCGCGCGAAAAGCGGCGTGCTGATGAAATCGGTGACTATCGCTATTCGCAACCGGGAACATCGGGTGATTGGTCTGCTGTGTATCAACATGAACCTCGATGTCCCGTTCTCGCAGATTATGAGCACCTTTATTCCACCGGAAACGCCGGAAGTGAACTCTCAGGTTAACTTTGCCTCGTCGGTGGATGATCTGGTGGCGCAAACGCTGGAGTTCACCATTGAAGAGGTGAATGCCGATCGCAACGTATCGAATAACGCGAAAAACCGCCAAATCGTGCTGAATCTATACGAGAAAGGCATCTTCGATATCAAAGATGCGATTAACCAGGTAGCCGATCGCCTGAATATCTCTAAACACACGGTGTACCTCTACATCCGCCAGTTTAAAAGCGGTGATTTCCAGGGGCTCGATAAGTAATGCGTTTTGCCATCACGGTAACCGGGCCTGCCTACGGTACTCAGCAGGCCAGTAGCGCGTGGCAGTTTGCGCAGGCGGTTATTAACGCAGGGCATGAACTGGCCTGCGTATTTTTCTATCGTGAAGGGGTCTACAACGCTAATCAGCTGACGGCCCCCGCCAGCGATGAGGTAGACCTGGTGCGTCACTGGCAGCGCCTGCATGATGAACATGCCGTTGCGCTGCACATTTGCGTGGCAGCCGCGCTACGTCGCGGCGTGACCGATGAACGCGAAGCGCAGCAGCTTGGTTTGCCGGCGCATAATCTGCAGCCGGGATTCACCTTAAGCGGGCTAGGCGCGCTGGCTGAAGCGTCGTTAACCTGCGATAGAATGGTGCAGTTCTGATGAAACGCGTGGCTTTCGTATTTTCTTCCGCGCCGCACGGCAGCGCAGCCGGTAGGGAAGGGCTGGACGCCTTACTGGCGACCTCGGCCCTCACCGACGACCTCGGCGTCTTCTTTGTCGGCGACGGCGTGTTTCAGATTATCCCTGGCCAGCAGCCGGGAAAAATCCTCGCCCGTGATTATATCGCCACCTTCAGGCTGTTATCGCTGTATGACATCGAACAGTGCTGGTTATGCGCGTCGTCTGCCCGCGAACGCGGCCTGGCCGCCGATACGCCGTGGGTGGTGGATGTAGAAAGCCTCGAGCCAGAGGCGCTGCGCGCCCGGCTTGATGAGTTCAACGTGATTCTACGATTCTGAGGCCCAGATGCTCCACACTCTAAGCGTCTCTCCATGGCATGTCGATATCGACGCGATGCTGCGTCTGGTGAAGTCAGGCGACGATCTGCTCCTGCTCTCCGATGGCGTGATCGCGGCGATTGACGGCGGCCGTTTCCTTGAAATCCTGCAATCCGCCCCCATAACCCTACATGCTCTGCAAGACGATATCGAAGCCCGCGGGCTGGCTGGTCAAATTGCGGACAGTGTCGTCAGGGTTGACTATACTGATTTCGTCAGTCTTACGGTCAAACATGAAGGTCAGTTGGCCTGGTAATGGCGGGATCGTTGTATATTTCTTGACACCTTTTCGGCACCGCCCTAAAATTCTGCGTCCTCATATTATATGAGGCGATTTATTACGTGTTTACGAAGCAAAAGCTAAAACCAGGAGCTATTTAATGGCAACAGTTAACCAGCTGGTACGCAAACCACGCGCGCGCAAAGTTGCAAAGAGCAACGTGCCGGCGCTGGAAGCCTGCCCGCAGAAACGTGGCGTATGTACTCGCGTATATACCACCACTCCTAAGAAACCGAACTCCGCACTGCGTAAAGTTTGCCGTGTGCGTCTGACTAACGGTTTCGAAGTCACCTCCTACATCGGTGGTGAAGGTCACAACCTGCAGGAGCACTCCGTGATCCTGATCCGTGGCGGTCGTGTTAAAGACCTTCCGGGTGTTCGTTACCACACCGTTCGTGGTGCGCTTGACTGCTCCGGCGTTAAAGACCGTAAGCAGGCTCGCTCCAAGTACGGCGTGAAGCGTCCTAAGGCTTAATGGTTCTCCGTTAAGTAAGGCCAAACGTTTTATATTAATGTCAAACTAAACTCTTTGAGTTTTGGACAATCCTGAATTAACAACGGAGTATTTCCATGCCACGTCGTCGCGTCATTGGTCAGCGTAAAATTCTGCCGGATCCGAAGTTCGGATCAGAACTGCTGGCTAAATTTGTAAATATCCTGATGGTAGATGGTAAAAAATCTACTGCAGAAACTATCGTATACAGCGCGCTGGAGACCCTGGCTCAGCGCTCTGGTAAAACTGAACTGGAAGCCTTCGAAGTTGCGCTCGAAAACGTGCGCCCGACTGTCGAAGTTAAGTCCCGCCGCGTAGGTGGTTCTACTTATCAGGTTCCAGTTGAAGTACGTCCGGTTCGTCGTAATGCCCTGGCAATGCGTTGGATCGTTGAAGCTGCTCGTAAACGCGGTGATAAATCCATGGCTCTGCGCCTGGCGAACGAACTCACTGACGCTGCAGACAACAAAGGTACTGCAGTTAAGAAACGTGAAGACGTTCACCGTATGGCCGAAGCCAACAAGGCGTTCGCACACTACCGTTGGTAATCCCTTCGGAGTCATAGTCACCAGGCGGGCGTTTCAGATGAGTCGCCCGCTCTGGATAACTTAACTGAACGCCTAAAGAAATAAACGAGGAATCAAATGGCTCGTACAACACCCATCGCACGCTACCGTAACATCGGTATCAGTGCGCACATCGACGCCGGTAAAACCACTACTACCGAACGTATTCTGTTCTACACCGGTGTAAACCATAAAATCGGTGAAGTTCATGACGGCGCCGCTACCATGGACTGGATGGAGCAGGAGCAGGAACGTGGTATCACCATCACTTCCGCTGCGACTACTGCATTCTGGTCTGGTATGGCTAAACAGTATGAAC
Organism: Klebsiella sp. K-3; assembly: GCF_051207495.1. Lineage (NCBI taxonomy): Bacteria > Pseudomonadati > Pseudomonadota > Gammaproteobacteria > Enterobacterales > Enterobacteriaceae > Klebsiella > Klebsiella sp. K-3. Next base: position 379,543 of record NZ_JBPNXF010000006.1, read on the forward strand.
CGCACCGTGTAAACATCATCGACACCCCGGGGCACGTTGACTTCACTATCGAAGTAGAACGTTCCATGCGTGTTCTTGATGGTGCGGTAATGGTTTACTGCGCAGTTGGTGGTGTTCAGCCGCAGTCTGAAACCGTATGGCGTCAGGCAAATAAATATAAAGTTCCACGCATTGCGTTCGTTAACAAAATGGACCGCATGGGTGCGAACTTCCTGAAAGTTGTTGGTCAGATCAAAACCCGTCTGGGCGCGAACCCGGTTCCGCTGCAGCTGGCAATTGGTGCTGAAGAAGGTTTCACCGGTGTTGTTGACCTGGTGAAAATGAAAGCCATCAACTGGAACGAAGCTGATGCAGGCGTTACCTTCGAATACGAAGATATCCCGGCTGACATGCAGGAACTGGCTGACGAATGGCACCAGAACCTGATCGAGTCCGCTGCGGAAGCTTCCGAAGAGCTGATGGAAAAATACCTGGGTGGCGAAGAACTGACTGAAGAAGAGATCAAAAAAGCTCTGCGTCAGCGCGTTCTGAACAACGAAATCATCCTGGTAACCTGTGGTTCTGCGTTCAAGAACAAAGGTGTTCAGGCGATGCTGGATGCGGTAATTGATTACCTGCCATCCCCGATCGATGTTCCGGCAATCAACGGCATCCTGGACGACGGTAAAGATACCCCGGCTGAGCGTCACGCAAGCGACGAAGAGCCGTTCTCTGCACTGGCGTTCAAAATCGCTACCGACCCGTTCGTTGGTAACCTGACCTTCTTCCGTGTGTACTCCGGTGTGGTTAACTCTGGTGATACCGTACTGAACTCCGTGAAAGCTGCACGTGAGCGTTTCGGTCGTATCGTTCAGATGCACGCTAACAAACGTGAAGAGATCAAAGAAGTTCGCGCGGGCGATATCGCTGCCGCTATCGGTCTGAAAGACGTAACCACTGGTGACACCCTGTGTGACCCGGATGCGCCGATCATTCTGGAGCGTATGGAATTCCCTGAGCCGGTAATCTCCATCGCCGTTGAGCCGAAAACCAAAGCTGACCAGGAAAAAATGGGTCTGGCTCTGGGTCGTCTGGCTAAAGAAGACCCGTCATTCCGCGTATGGACTGACGAAGAGTCTAACCAGACCATCATCGCCGGTATGGGTGAACTGCACCTCGACATCATCGTTGACCGTATGAAGCGTGAATTCAACGTTGAAGCGAACGTCGGTAAACCTCAGGTTGCTTACCGCGAAGCGATTCGCCAGAAAGTTACCGATGTTGAAGGTAAACACGCCAAGCAGTCTGGTGGTCGTGGTCAGTACGGTCACGTTGTGATCGACATGTACCCGCTGGAGCCGGGCTCTAACCCGAAAGGTTACGAGTTCATCAACGACATTAAAGGTGGTGTAATCCCTGGCGAATACATCCCGGCCGTTGATAAAGGCATCCAGGAACAGCTGAAAGCTGGTCCGCTGGCTGGCTACCCGGTAGTTGATATGGGTATCCGTCTGCACTTCGGTTCTTACCACGACGTTGACTCCTCTGAGCTGGCGTTTAAACTGGCCGCTTCTATCGCCTTTAAAGAAGGCTTTAAGAAAGCGAAACCAGTTCTGCTTGAGCCGATCATGAAGGTTGAAGTAGAAACTCCGGAAGAGAACACCGGTGACGTAATCGGTGACTTGAGCCGTCGTCGCGGCATGCTGCGCGGTCAAGAATCTGAAGTAACTGGCGTTAAGATCCACGCTGAAGTTCCGCTGTCTGAAATGTTCGGATATGCAACTCAGCTGCGTTCTCTGACCAAAGGTCGTGCATCATACACCATGGAATTCCTGAAGTATGATGATGCGCCGAACAACGTTGCTCAGGCCGTTATTGAAGCCCGTGGTAAATAATCCACAGGATTAAAACCTAAGTCCCGTGCTCTCTCCTCAGGGGAGAGCACTATAGTAAGGAATATAGCCGTGTCTAAAGAAAAATTTGAACGTACAAAACCGCACGTCAACGTTGGTACTATCGGCCACGTCGACCATGGTAAAACTACTCTGACCGCTGCAATCACC